>JAOTVR010000027.1 GCA_029863305.1 Gammaproteobacteria bacterium
CCAGTATGGTGGCGAGGTGGCTGTCCGTGTTTGCTCGGCCGGCACCGTCTCCGCGGCTGAAGAGGGCTGGTCGGCTTGCGAATCGTCAGCGCGATCACAGGCTGCCACTGACACACTGAAAGCCATGGTGGCGATGATGAGGTATGGACGTGGCGCCCGTCGAAACACGATTTTCATGCCGTTTCCTCTTTGTTGTTATAGTTATCATCTTATCTTAGCCCATGTGATTGGCGCTTTCACAAAGATGCGGGGTGAAAACTGATGAATCGGCGCGAGTTTATGCAGTACACCGGAATTGCAGCTGTCGCGACCTCGGCACCGTTGGCAGCACTCGCCGGCGAAGACCGGCTTTTGCCGGCGCGCCCGATTCCGGGCACTGACGAGATGATGCCCATTATCGGTCTCGGCAACTCGAGCGCGTTTCGCGCAGATGACCTGAGCGTCGCGAGCAAACTGCTGGATATTTTTCTCGATCACGGTGGGCGCTATGTCGACGTCGGCGGCTCCAGCGCGTTTTCTGTCGGTAAGCTCGGCCGTGAGAAAAATGCCGCCGGCAAATTATTTCTCGGCAATTACGTCGACCCCAAAGACAAAGCGGCGATGCGCGAGGATATTGCTGCGCTCGCGAAGGCGCAGGGCAAGACAATGCTGGACCTTGTCCACACGCGGAACCTGCGAGAGTTTCGCGCGCAGCACGATCACTACCGTGCGTTGAAAGAGGAGGGGCTGGTTCGGTTTATCGGCATTGCGCGATCAGGCGGGGAACATCACGAAACGATCGCGACATTGATCGAGGACGGTCTCGTCGACTTTATTCAAACCAATTACTCGTTACTTGAGCCGGAATCGGCAGATCGCCTGCTACCGCTCGCAAGCGATAACGGCGTTGCGGTCAACATTAACCGGCCGTTCATCAACGGCGACTATTTTTCGGTCGTACGAGGTCAAGAGCTGCCTGATTGGGCTGCCGAATTCGACTGCCAGAGCTGGGCACAGTTTTCACTGAAGTTTATTCTTGCCCACTCCGCGGTAACTTGTGTTCTGACTGAAACGGCGAATCCGAAGCACGCTATCGATAATCTGGGTGCCGGTTTCGGGCGATTGCCCGATACCGACACGCAACGCCGCATGCTGAAACACATCCGCGCATTAATAACCTAGATCTGCTGCAGGTACGCCAGATTCTCGGGTACGAACGGCAACGGTGGCCGCCCGTTGAGCAATTCGATGTCGCCCGGTCCAGCGGCATTGCCTTCGGCCAGCATCGTGAGTTGCTCGCGTGTGGCCGGAAAAAACGGCAACCAGTCAAATAGCGTTGCGCCGAATTTCATGACCTGTATCGGCATCGGCATGATCCACTTCTTGCGACCGACCGCCGCCGCAATGCGCTCGATCATCTCAGTCCAGGTCAGGACCTCCGGCCCGCCGAGCACATAGGTCTTGCCGATTGTGTCGTCATTCGTCAGCGCAGCGACGAAAGCATCGGCGACGTCGCTGATGTGCACTGGCGAGAGCACGACGCCGTTGCCTTTAGGTATCCACCCTGTGTGAAAGCCCACGGCCGGGAGCGGGGGCTTTACGAGGTCGCTGTATAGCTGGCTTGAGATTTCCTGCAGGCCGTGTGAGTCGCCAAAGATAACGGAAGGCCTGAATATCGTATGTTGCAGGCCGCTGTCGGCGACGAGTACTTCGGCTCGATACTTGGTTTCCTGATACGGAGTCCCCGGTTGCTTCACGCCGTTCGCACTCATAAGAAGGAAGCGGGATATACCAAGACGTTTGGCGGCATCAACGACACGTGCAACGCCATGAAACTGCAATTCCTCGAAAGTTATGCCGCGGCTCGGCACCTCTTTCAGAATGCCGATATTGTAAATCACTGCGTCGCAGTCACGGAGAGTTGTCACGATTGCCTCTTCGGAGCAAATGTCGCCTCGCGTAATCCGGCAATTGTCAGCGTGACGTAACTTGTGCAAACTGCTTGCTCGCACCAATAGTGACGGCTTGTGAGCTGCCTGAACCAACGCGTCGACAATGTAGTTTCCGACGAAACCCGTGCCACCAAACAAGGCAATCTGCATGTTCAAAGCTCCAACAAAATCGATTCGTAATTATATTAGTAATTGTCCTGATGTGGCTGCGGTCTGCGGTCCTTAATATCGGTGTGGGGCTATGACAATAAATGACCTGACAAAACGTGCGGATCTGACCCGCCACGGCAAGGGTACGGGTGCGCTCCGGACCCGGCGGCCTGAATACGTTGATTTTCTGCCGCCCTGCAATGATGCGTGCCCGGCTGGTGAGAACATCCAGGCATGGCTGGCCTTGTCTCAGGCCGGCGAGTACGAGGCCGCATGGCGGGAACTCGTTGTCAATAATCCACTGCCTTCTGTCCATGGTCGCGTCTGCTATCACCCCTGCGAAGATGTCTGTAATCGGGCGTTCACAGACAGCGCCGTCAGTATTCATGCCGTAGAACGTTTTCTCGGCGACCTCGCGCTGGAGAAGGGCTGGCAGTTTGCGAGGCCCGATACGAGCAGCGGCAAGAAGATACTCATCGTTGGCGCGGGCCCCAGCGGCCTGTCGGCCGCCTATCATCTCACGCGCATGGGTCATGCCGTTGAAATCCGTGAAGCAGGACCCGTTGCGGGCGGCATGATCCACTTCGGCATCCCAGCTTACCGCATGCCACGTGACGAACTGCACGCCGAGATCGACAGGATCGCGAACCTCGGTGTGACGATCACGCTCGATCATCGCGTCGAGGATGTTCTCAAGGAAAAGGACGAAGGTGGCTTCGATGCAGTATTTATCGCAGTCGGTGCCCACATCAGCAAGAAGATCGATATCCCAAGTCGCGATGCCGGCAAGATACTCGATGCCGTGAGCTTCCTGAGCAGCGCCAACAAGGGCGAAGCGCCGAAGCTCGGCCGCCGCGTCGCAATTTACGGCGGCGGTAACACGGCGATGGACGCGGCGCGGACCGCGAAACGACTGGGCGTGGACGAGGCGATGATCATCTATCGTCGCGATCGCAGCAGCATGCCGGCGCACGACTTCGAGGCCGACGAGGCGCTCGAGGAAGGCGTGAAGATCAACTGGCTGCGCACGATCAAGGAAATCGACCGTTCGACGTTCAAGGTCGAAATCATGGAACTCGACGAGAATGGTCGCCCGCAGCCCACCGGGGAATATGAGTCGCTCGAGGTCGATTCCTTAATTCTCGCAGTGGGCCAGGATACTGACACGGCGTTCCTCGAGTCCGTGCCCGGCATCGAATTCGAATGGGATCATACCGTAGTCGTCGACGACAACATGATGACCGGTCATACGGGGATTTTTGCAGGTGGCGACATGGTTCCGAGTGATCGCTCGGTGACAATCGCGGTGGGCCACGGCAAGAACGCTGCGCGTCATATCGATGCTTTCCTCAAAGGCGGTACGTATCGACGTCCGCCACGTCATGAAATCGTCGGTCCGGACAAGTTGCAGTTGTGGTACAGAACAGCCGCGCCCCAGGTGGAACAGGAGCGACTGCCGGTTCTCGATCGTCAAAAGGGCTTCGACGAGATCATGAAAAATCTGTCGGAGTCCGATGCCTTGTTCGAATCAAGACGATGCCTGTCTTGCGGTAACTGCTTCGAATGTGATGGCTGTTTCGGCGCCTGTCCTGAAGATGCCATCATAAAACTGGGTCCGGGAAAACGGTATCGATTCGACTTCAATTTGTGTACCGGCTGTGCAACCTGTTTCGAGCAATGCCCCTGTCACGCGATCGAAATGATCGATGAGCCGTCCACAGGTGAGGTGCCGGCGGCGTGACACGAAAACGAACGTTTGATGCAAACGAGGCCGTTGCCCGCGTCGCGTACGCGGTGAGCGAAATATGCTCGATCTATCCGATTACACCTTCTTCGCCGATGGCGGAGTCTGCCGACGTGTGGTCCGCGAGCGGCAAAAAGAACATCTGGGGGAAAGTACCCGACATTATCGAGATGCAGAGTGAAGGTGGCGCCGCCGGCACCGCACACGGCGCGCTGCAAACCGGCGCATTGACGACGACCTTCACGGCGTCGCAGGGCCTGATGCTCATGTTGCCGAACATGTACAAGATCGCCGGTGAGCTGACGTCGGCGGTATTTCATGTAGCGGCGCGTTCGCTCGCTGCGCAGGCATTATCGATATTCGGCGACCACCAGGATGTCATGGCGGCGCGCACCACGGGCTTCGGCTTGCTGGCGGCATCTTCGGTTCAGGCGGCGCAGGACCTCGCGCTCGTCAGTCATGCCGCGACGCTGCAGGCGCGCGTGCCGTTTATTCACTTCTTTGACGGCTTTCGTACCTCGCACGAAGTCAGCAAAATCGATGAGCTGTCGGAAGAGCAGATTCGCGCGATGATCGATGCTGAACTGGTGCACGCGCATCGTAAACGCGCGCTCAATCCTGACAATCCGTTTATCCGCGGTACAGCGCAGAACCCGGACGTCTACTTTCAAGGGCGGGAGAGCGTCAACAGTTACTACGCGGCGACTCCTGCGATCGTGCAGGAGACAATGGACCGCCTGGCTGGGATAACAGGCCGTCAGTATCACTTGTTCGATTACTACGGCGATCCGCAGGCTGAGCGTGTCATCCTGCTGATGGGATCGGGTGCGGATACGGTCATGCAGACCATCGATGCATTGCCTGAAAAAGGGCTTGGAATGGTCAACGTAAGACTGTATCGGCCATTTTCGGCAGAACATCTGCTGCAGGCGATTCCGGCGTCGGCCAAATCGATTGCGGTTCTGGATCGCACCAAGGAGGTCGGCGCCAGCGGTGAGCCCCTGTATCAGGACGTTGTGACGGCGCTCGCCGAGGCGGTCAGCGATGGCGCGTTAGCGACGATGCCGAAGATCATCGGCGGTCGTTACGGTCTGTCATCGAAAGAGTTTACGCCGGCGATGGTCAAGGCCATCTTCGAGGAGCTTGCAAAGTCGGCTCCGAAGCGGCATTTCACCGTCGGGATTAATGACGATGTAACCCACACGAGTATCGACTACGATCCGGACTTTCAAATCGAAAGTGATCGCGTTACGCGGGCACTGTTCTTTGGCCTGGGTGCAGATGGCACTGTCGGCGCCAACAAGAACAGCATCAAGATCATTGGTGAGAATACTGATCTGTATTGCCAGGGGTACTTCGTCTATGACTCCAAGAAGTCGGGCTCGCGGACCGTATCTCACCTGCGATTCGGGCCGGACGAGATTCATGCGCCCTATCTGATTCAGTCAGCGAACTTCATCGCCTGCCACAAGTTCGATCTGATCGAAAAGATCGAAGTGCTGCGTCATGCGGCAGACGGCGCTGTCTTTCTTCTAAACAGCCCATACCCGGTCGGCGAGGTTTGGGACAGGTTGCCGCGCCCCGTGCAGGACTCAATTGTCGAGCGCAATATCCATTTGCATGTCATAGATGCGACGAGCGTTGCCCGCGAGGCAGGCATGGGCAAGCGCATCAATACGGTCATGCAGGCATGTTTTTTCGCCTTGTCGGGCGTCTTGCCACGCGACGAGGCGATTGCACAGATCAAGCAGGCGATCGAGAAGACCTATCGCACCAAAGGCCAGTCAGTCATCGACAAGAACTTCGCCGCTGTGGATTCGGCGCTGGATCACCTGTACGAGGTCGAGATTCCGACAGATCGACGCAGTGAAAGGCATCTGGACCCGGTGGTGCCGGAGCGGGCGCCCGACTTCGTGCGCGAAGTGACCGCGGAGATGATGCGCGGCCACGGAGATGATCTGCCCGTGAGCAAGATGCCCGTCGATGGCACCTACCCGAGCGGAACGACGCAATGGGAGAAAAGTAACGTCTCTGACACCGTACCGGTGTGGGAACAGGACCTGTGCATTCAGTGTGGTAATTGCAGCTTCGTCTGCCCGCACAGTGTCATTCGTGCGAAGTTCTTTCATGAACGCGCGCTCGACAACGCGCCCGAACATTTCCCATCGGCGGCGATTACCGCACGAGGCTTCCCGGAAACGCGTTACGCGCTGCAGGTCTATGCAGAAGACTGCACCGGTTGTGGACTATGCGTGGAAGCGTGCCCGGTCAGGAGTCCCGATGATGCGCAGATTCGTGCAATCAATATGGCGGACAAAGCGCCGTTGCTCGTGGAATCCCGCGCACATATCGAGTTTTTCGAACGCCTTGCCTATAACGACCGGGCCAAGGTCGATTTCTCCTCGGTGCGCGGCGCGCAATTCCTGCAACCACTGTTTGAGTTCTCCGGCGCCTGTGCCGGCTGCGGCGAGACCCCGTACGTAAGGTTGCTGTCGCAGCTGTTCGGACCGCGCCTGATGGTTGCCAATGCGACCGGTTGTTCATCGATATACGGCGGAAATTTGCCGACCACACCGTGGAGCAAGAACCGCGAGGGTAGTGGCCCGGCGTGGTCGAATTCGCTGTTCGAGGACAATGCCGAGTTTGGTCTGGGCATGCGTATCGCAGCCGACCATCATATGGCGATCGCCAAGGGTCTCGTCAGTGAACTCGCACCGAAAATTGGTGAGGAGTTTGCGGACCAGATCGTCAATGGACCGCAGGGTGTCGGCACCGAAATCAGGGCGCAGCGCAGACGAGTCGCGGATCTCAAGAGCCGTTTGATGCAGATGGTCAGCGAAGAAAATGACGAGAATGCGGCCGCACTGCTATCGGTTGTCGACCACCTGGTGCGGCGCAGTATCTGGCTGGTTGGTGGTGACGGCTGGGCCTATGACATCGGTGCCGGCGGGCTCGACCACGTTCTTGCCAGCGGTCGTAATGTCAATGTGCTCGTACTGGATACCGAAGTGTATTCAAACACGGGCGGACAAATGTCCAAGGCAACGCCGCTCGGGGCCTCGGCGAAATTCGCGTCGGCCGGTAAACGAATTGGTAAAAAGGACCTGGCTTTGCAGGCCGTGTCCTACGGCAATGTCTATGTCGCCCAGGTAGCGATGGGTGCCAATCCTCAGCAAACTTTGCTCGCGATGCGTGAAGCCGAAGAATACCAGGGGCCGTCGCTGATTTTGGCGTACAGCCACTGCATTGCGCACGGTTATGACATGTCTGATGGCCTGAAACAGCAAAACCTGGCGACCAAGAGCGGTTACTGGCCATTAATTCGCTACAACCCGGCTTTGCGTTCTGCCGGAAAGAAGCCGTTCGTGCTGGATTCACCACGTCCGAGCATTCCGCTCAAAGACTATGCCTACAACGAGATGCGGTATCGGGTACTGACGCAGTCGAATCCGGAAGAAGCCGAGAAACTGATGCAAAGCGCGCAGGAACTCGTCGAATTACGATGGCAAACCTACGAGCACATGGCCGAACAGGATCCCGCGAAGTTCCAGCCCACGTAGCTCGAGCAGCCATGACTCAAGCTGGAATTCGAATTCGAGCGACTCCTTTACCGCCAGCGAATATGGCCAGGTCGACCGCTCATGCTGCCTCAGTACGCTTGTTGGGACTCACGTTCCAACCGAGCAATGCGGCTATCGCCATGATCGCAGTACTGGCTGAACAGACGAATACTTCGACAGCGTTGATTGAAGTAGTCTGATTCACGCGAGTTCCAGCCCGTATGGTTGACGATGGGAAAAAGAATACGGTGCGAACCTTAAGGGATCCCTGGGAATGGGTGCGACCGGCGTCGGGGTCTTGAGCCGGCCGGCGGGGGCGCCGCGGTGGTATTATGGTCGGGAGCCGGCAAAAGGGAGACGACCATGTTGACAGTGCATCACCTCGAAAACTCCCGCTCGCAACGCATACTCTGGTTGCTCGAAGAACTCGGCGTCGACTATGACATCAAACGTTATGGCCGCGACAAGCACACCAGTCTCGCGCCGCCGGAGATGCTCGAAGTACACCCGCTCGGCAAGGCCCCCGTAATCACCGATGACGGCATAACCGTTGCTGAATCAGGGGCGATCATCGAGTATCTCGTTAACAAATATGACGCCGGCACGCTGCTGCCGCAGCCGGGTACGGCGGAACGTCTGGCTTATACCTACTGGTTGCACTACGCAGAGGGGACCTTCGCACCGCTCATGATGCTGTCTCTGGTCATGGGCCGCATCGAGGCAGCACCACTATTGGTCAGGCCCATCGCCAAGGGCATCGCCGGCCAGGTGCGCAGCGCTTATCTCGATCCGAATATAAAGAGAAACCTCGATTTCATGGAGGCGACGCTCGCCGAGTCAACGTGGTTTTGCGGGGAGCAGTTAACCGCCGCCGATGTTCAAATGAGTTTTGCGCTGGAAGCGGCCGAGGTGCGCACTGACCTGTCTGCCCACTACCCGCATCTCGCAGCGTTTCTCGAGCGAGTACGTGCAAGACCAGCCTACAAAGCGGCCCTCGACAGGGGCGGGCATTACGAACTGATGGGCGCCAGGTAATCGTTTGCCTGATCTGACCCCGGCATTTACCGCATATCTGGCCGGCTACTGCGTGGCTTGCGTCATTGCGGTTGCCTTGATGTACCGAGAGCGTCGTACCTTGCTGCTGTTTCAGGCTATCTATCGACGCTACCTGTTCTCGCAGTGGAAGGTGCTGACGTTCGTCGTCGCCTCTGTGTCGATGATGGTGATTGCCCCTTATACGGGCGATCCGACCTGGGACTATGTCGATGCCGCGTTCATGTCGATACTCACCTATTTGACAGCACCCTGGGCCGTGGGAACGCTGTATCTGGCGATCAAAGGTCAGGCTACGGCGATTCACGCCTACATCGCCGTCTGCGTCTGGATGTTCTCGGTCAGTTGGGCATACGACGTCTATATCCTGTTGATGTTCGGTTACTATCCGCCAACCTGGTTGCCGAACATCGTGCTCTCGTCGATTCTGTATTTCGCGGCCGGATTGATGTGGAATCTGCAGCGCAGGGAGGGACGCGGTGTGGTCTTCGGCTTTATGGAAGAGGGTTGGCCGGACACGCGCTATGAACTCGGATTTCTGCGCGTCGTCTGGTTCGCGTTGCCGATCATGATACTCGTAACTCTCATGATCGCGCCGTTTCTCTTTTGAGGCCGGCGCAGCACCTTCATCAACGCAGGATTGCATCCTCCAGCACGTCGTGAATGACTTGCGTGGCGATCTCGACGAGGAGAATCTTGCCGTCCAGCCTGACGCGTTCAAAGCCGTGCGGTGCCGGCGGCAACAGGGCGACCAGGCCATTGGGCAATACCTGCTTCGCGATGCCCGGCGGTAATGGCTTGCCGCGCTGCAAATTCTTCGCGATGCCGGGCGGCAGACCTTTCCTGCCTTTTCCTTTGCCTGGCTTTGTGCTGCTGTGGTCCCGGTAGTATGCGCGAATGATCGAGGCCTCGCCGTCGCTGAATACGACCTGCACACCAACCTCGCCCGCGCCGGATGGACCCGAAACAGCAAGCAGGATAGCCGCCACGAATCCAGTCAGGGTTATTTTCATCATCATTATCATCTCGCCGTCAGGAACAGGTATACCCTAAGCGCTGCGTTCGTCAGTGACGGTGACCGGGCTCACAAAAGGGAAAGCGCCACCAGCTTATGTCATATTCCGTGTGACGAATGCCGTGCTAGGCTTGAACCTCGGGGGGTAGTCAAATGAGTGCAGGTGTTTTCGCCAGATCAGGCGCAATCGCGTACGTGGACATGTGCCGATGTTGCCGGAAGTGCCCGGACCGGTGATTTGGATCATTGCATTGGGCCTGACAACGGTAGCCGTACTCAATGGCGACGGCGGAGAACAGGTCGCTTGAATCGGGCGCTTGTTGTAATCGCAGCCGGATTGCTGTCTGCCTCTGCGAACGCGCAAGAGGGCGGTCGTCCAAAACTGATGGCCGATTTCAGCCTGTATCCGTACCAGAGCAGCGTGAAAGACGACGTCGATTTTACGACGACGATCAATGCCAGGTTGCCGGGGCGATTCTCGTACTTCGGGTATGTCAATACCAGGGGTGTCGTTACTGACGGATCGGCGCGATTTGTGCGTTCTGAGCAGAACCTGCGTTATTCCCTGTCCGACAAGGTACCGCTAGACCTCAATTATCAGAGCGTGCTGATTCGTGGTGACGGCAACGATTTTTATCAAATAGGACTTGGCTGGCGCGTGCATGACACGCCAGCCTGGCAGGACTTCTTTCGGCGAATCAATCTGACGTATCGTTTGACGTTTCACCTGAGACAATACTCGGTCGACGATAACGATGCCTGGGCCATGGAGCATTTTTTTCGCATGACCTTTCCCGGCATCTCGGATCGTTTGTATTTAAGTGGTTTTCTCGACCAGACTTTCAATCAGGATCTGCCCGATACACTGCCGCGCAATCCGATCGTGGCTGAAACCCAATTCGGCATGCGTATGTTCGATCGTTTCTACGCGATCGGCGAATACCGAATCAATCAGAGGCGAGTGGGCGACGAACGCAATTTTGCCGTCGGCATCGAATACAAGTTTCGCTGGTAGATCCTAGCCGGCGAGAGGACCGTAATTGTCGATACCGTCGCCGCTGGCGCGGCGTTCATCCAGTATGGGCAGCGCCACGTCGAACAGGGGCTTCGGCTCCCAACCCTCGAGCGCTTCCCCGTAGCTCGGCCGCTGCGAGGCTATCGCGAACCAGCCGCTGAGTCGCGGATAACGATCGAGTGGCCAGCGCAGGACCTCAAAGCGATGGAAATTGGGCATCCAGGCGATATCGGCCAAACTGAACTGCTCGCCTGCCATCCATTTGCGGCCGTCTTCGAACACCTGTTCACACCGCAAGAAGTCATCGTGCGCCCGAGCAACCATGTCGTGGATGCGCTCACGCGAGAAGCCGGCGCGGTACTCGCGATGAAATTCCTTGAGCCATTCGCTGTGCAGGCCGTTCATGAGTTTCTGAAACGTCTCATCGGACGGTCTCGGCCCATGCTGAAACAGGAATTCGAAAGTGCAATATTTGAGCGCGAGTTGCGCCCCGTCGGCGCGTTCGAGCGCCGCTGCGATCTCGCTTTCAAGGTGGTGAGGGCGAAGCGAACCATCGCCGAAGGTGGCGTCCAGATACGCGATGATATCCACGGAATTGATGACCAGCGTACCGTCGTGAATGAGCGCAGGTACGACGCCATCGGGATGAATCTGATGGTATTCCTCGGTCGCATGTTCTGCAGCTTGCAGATTGACCAGGTGACTTACGTAGTCGAGCCCAAGTTCGCTCAGCGTAATCCGGCAGCGCTGCGAGCAATTGGACATGCCACCGTGCCACAAATGCAGTCCTTTTAACTGCTTGAGATCCCCGCGTCCTGGTTCGATGATCGGCATGTCTATTTCTCCAGTCCGCTGGCGCGGGCCTGTTCCAGTGCCATGACCGCCCAGTCCAGATGACCTTCACCGCGTTCGATGGCGCTTTTCAGGTAGTCCCGCCAGATATGCGCGCTTGGCAGCGGCACATCGACCGTCGCGGCTGCCTCGAGGGCCAGATCCGCATCCTTGACACCAATCAGGGCGGTGGCGCCATGCGAATCCCAGTTCTTGTCAACAATCATCTTGCCGTAAACCTCGTACGCCGGTGCTGCGAATAATCCTTGCGTCATGACCTCGAAAAACAGCTTCGGTTCGACTCCCAGTTTCTCGACAAGCGACAGGGCTTCTCCCATCGTTTCGATCGCGCAACCGAGGACGAAGTTGTTGGCAATTTTGACCGCGGCTGCCGCCTGCGGGGAATCGCCCGCTCTGAACGTCTGTTGGCCGATAACCTCGAGCAATGGCAACACCTTCTCGATCGCATCGGCGGGCCCGGCCGGCACAAGCTTCAACAGTCCCTGTGCGGCAAGATCGGGGCGTCCCAGCACGGGGCAGGCAATGAAGGTCTGATGCGCGTCCTTGTGTGCCTGTGCGGCGGCGTTGATCGCCGGAACACCGTGGGTGCCGCTGGCCATGTGAATGCATGACGTCGACATACCTTTCAGCAGGCCGCCGTCTCCCTGCAGGACGCTCTTGAGTGTCTGGTCGCTCGGCAACATCGATATCACGACGTCGCGATCAACGGTCGCGGCAGCGGGCGAAGCGACGGCAGCCGCACCATTTTTTTCCAGGCTCGCCGTTTGACCGGGCACCGGATCCGAGACCAGCAAGTCGTGTCCCGCGGCCAGAATACGACCGGCCATACCCTGACCCATGCGACCCAGGCCTATGAAACCAACCTTCATGTCAGTGTCCTCGGAATCAGTCGAAGTGACCGGTGTCGATGAGGATCTGGGACGTCACCGTGTAGTGCTTCTTGAGCAACTCGACCGCCTTGCTGGTCTGGCGATTCAGCACCGCCTCCTGCAACTGCTGGTGTTCCTCGAGCTCGTGTCGGTCGCGATATTCGACGACTTCGGCGAGGTTACGGTAGCGAAACGTGCGTTGGTGTAACTCAGTGCAAAAGTCCATCAACATGCTCGAATTGCAGGCCGAAATCAGTGCCAGGTGAAATTCGCGATGATGCTCTTCCCATTCCGCGGAGGTGCTCTTGGCCGACTCCTCGTTACTGCGCGCGGCTCGGGCAAGCCAGTGAAACGCCAGGACGATACGCTCCTCCCAGTCGCTGTTACCGTTGGCGATGGACTCTCTCAGAGCGATTTCTTCGAGCCAACAGCGCGTCCGCGTGAGTTCCAGCAATTCTTCATTGCTTGCCTCGGGCACGCGAAAGCCACGGTTCTCCTCACGAACCACCATGCCGTTGGCCGAAAGACGATTCAAGGCCTCACGCAGCGGGCTGTTGCCCGTGTCGTAACGCTCGATCAGGTCCTTGAGCCGCAACTTGAGCCCGGGCTTGAGTTTGCCGGTCAAAATATCCGCCTGCAGGCGGTCATAGACGGTCGATGCTCGCGTGGAATTGCGGTCCTTGCCGTTGCCCGAGGGAGATTCTGAGTCTGTTTTTGGCATATATCGCATGAATTTCGATTTGTTGGGCTTTATCTTACTTTCATCGATATTATTTGTATAGCGCTACCGAGGCCGTTAGTATCTCGACTGGCTAAAAGAACAGTCAATTCATGCTGAAACGTTCGCAACACGTCGCTATGGCCGGGCTTATGCTGATTCTCGGCGGGCAGCCCGCCGCCGCCGGGGACAAGAATCCGGAAGTCATACCGCTGATCGCGGTCGATTCCTACGCCACCACGGCATTATGGACGCTGGTGTTCGTCGAGTATTTCATACCGGAGGTCGACCGCAGACTTGCCGCAACCGGCAACTACCGGATTCGCTGGAATAAGGCGTTTGGCGGGACGATCGCGAAAACGCGCGGCGTTCTCGACTCGCTGCAATACGATCTTGCCGATCTCGGCATCGTCACTACGCCGTATCACCCCGACAAAGTGCCGTTTCATAATCTTCCTTACGCCACTCCGCTGGTCACCTCGGACATCGGGCTCGCCGCCCGGACCATGTCTCAGCTCGTGGACAAGTACCCGGTCCTGGCCGAACAGTGGCGGCATCATCGACTTGTTTTCCTGACGACCGCTGGCTCGATCGACACCTATCAGGTGTTTACGAACTACGAGGTGAGAACGCTCGATGATTTCAATGGTCGCAAGATCGCGGGCGTAGGCCTGAATCTTCGTCTTCTGACCGGACTCGATGCATCGCCTGTCAACAGTGGCATCAGCGATTGGTATAACAACCTCGCTACGGGACTCATCGATGGTCTTATCGGCTGGATTGAAGGCAGCATCGCCTACCGGCTGTACGAGGTTGCGCCGTACATGGTCGATGTGCGGCTCGGCGCCGTGCCCACAAAATCCGTCGTCGTCAATGAACGCACCTGGGGACGACTGCCGCAGGAGGTAAAGACCGTGCTGCTGGAGGTTGCGGCCGACTACCGTGACGAGCTCGCGCGTGAGACGGATCGCCGGGCGGCCCGAAGCACGCAGCAGTATCTGGGTTTTGGTGGCACTATCCTCACGCTTGACGACGAGCAGCGCCGCGCCTGGGCGATGGGACTGCCGAACATTGCGAAAGAGTGGGCCGACGACATGGAGGAGCGCGGAATGCCAGGTCACGACATCTTGCGCGACTACATGGACATCATGCGCGCCAACGACCAGCCCATCATGCGTCATTGGGACAGGGAGTAGTCGTGTCCGAACCGGGAAATTTCATCGCGCGCGCGTTCTCAAAGTTTGTTACTACGCTGAGCAGCATCGGCGGGATTTTGATTTTTGCGATGATCGTCTTGATCAACCTCGATGTTTTTTCCCGATTTCTGTTCAATGCACCCATTGACGGCGTAACTGAACTGGTTGAACTGTCTATTGTTGCCATCGTTTTTCTGCAGCTCGGCGATGCGGTGCGCAATGGCCGTCTGACGCGTTCCGACGGTCTGTACGGCAGAATTCAGCTGCGGCGTCCGCGCATCGGCCATATTCTCGGCGCGCTGTTCGATCTGGCCGGCGCTGCGTTTTTTATTACGATCATCGCTGGCTCTGTCCCGCGCTTAATCGATGCCTGGGAGCGTGGTTACTATTCGGGCAATCGAGGCATATTCGTCGTACCGGTCTGGCCCGTGCGCCTGATACTGGTCATCGGTGCTGTAACCGTCGTAGTGGTATTCCTCGGCCTGATGTGGCGGCACCTTGCGGCGCTGCGCAGCAGGGATGACCTGCAGTGACGGGTACTGAAGTCGGCCTGTTTTCCGTTGTCGCCATTCTGGTTCTGATCTACGCGGGGATGTACGTGCCCGTCGCGCTCGGCCTGGTGTCGTTCTCAGCGGTTTGGTATTTGCGTGGCGGCCTGGAGGCACCGATATATCTCGTAACGCTGGCAGCCTCGAATAGCCTCGAGGACTACATTTTCGGCGTGATTCCGCTGTTCGTCGTGATGGGTCTCGTTGTCAGTCACGCCGGAATGGGGCGTGACATCTATCAGGTTGCGAATCAGCTGCTACGGAAAGTTCGTGGCGGTCTCGGTGTTGCAACTGTCGCCGCTAACGCCGCGTTCGCCGCGATCACCGGCGTTAGCATTGCTTCCGCTTCCGTCTTTACACGGGTCGCGGTTCCGGAAATGATGCGTTTCGGGTACACACCACGGTTTGCCGTCGGCGTAGTAGCGGGCAGTTCTGTGCTCGGCATGCTGATTCCGCCGAGCGTCATGTTGATCATCTACGCGATCATCACCGAACAATCCGTCGCCGCTCTGTTCAAGGCAGGTATTATTCCGGGGATCATCCTCGCGCTTGCCTACATCGTTGCGATCGTGGTCATGGCGACATTCTTCAGAAAGTTTGTCGGTGGCCAGGAAAAGGCCGATATTGAAGCGGCGGCTCTGGAGAATTTCACGGCAGCGCAGCTGCTCGCCAAGACGGCTCCCCTGGTCATTCTCGTCCTGCTCGTTCTCGGCGGTATTTACGGCGGCGTGTTTACGCCAACAGAGGCCGGGGCTGTCGGTGCGCTCGGCGCGTTGATCATTGCGATCGCCAAACGCGCGCTGGATCGCAAGGTGCTGTGGAAAGTACTGGTCGAAGCGGGGCACATCGTTGCATCGATTCTGATGCTCATCGTGGCGGCGACGATGTACAGCCGCATGCTGGGTATATCCGGGTTACCGAATGATCTGGGTGAGTGGATTGCCGGCGCGAACCTCGGCCTTTACGGCATTCTGACGATCTACGTCATCGTGTTGATCGTGCTCGGAACGATTCTCGACACGACGTCGATCATTCTGATCATGGTGCCGCTGTTCCTGCCGGTTATGGCGCCGTTCAATGTCGATCTCGTCTGGTTCGGCATCATCACCATCGTCGGTGCCGAGATCGGTCTGCTGACACCGCCTTTGGGCATATCCTGCTACGTGATCAAGTCTACGCTGCACGACGACCGCATAAGTCTGTACGATATTTTTGCCGGCGCATTCCCGTTTGCGGTCATCATGCTGCTCGTGCTGGTTCTGTTGATCGCGTTCCCGGGACTGAGCTTGTACCTGGTTTAATCGGAACATTCCTGGAGACGATCGTGAGGTTGGACAAAGGCGACATCGTGACGCGCAGGCCACTCGAGGGCACTGTCGTGCTGGATCTTTCGCGGGTGCTGGCGGGGCCATGGGCGACGCAAACTCTGGCCGACCTGGGCGCCAGGGTCATCAAGATCGAACACCCCGTTCGGGGCGACGACACGCGTCACTGGGGTCCGCCGTGGCAATCCAAAGACGACAAGTCGGAGAGCGCCTATTTCCTGTCGGCAAATCGCGGCAAGGAATCCGTGGCATTGGACTTGAAAGATCCACGCGGGCAATCGATCGTAAGAAAACTCGTAAAACGCGCCGACATCATGATTGAAAATTTTCGGGTTGGAGGGCTGGCGTCTTACGGCCTTGATTACGAGTCCATGCTAAAGATCAACCCTGCCATTGTGTATTGCTCGATCAGCGGCTTTGGGCAAACCGGTCCTTACGCAGACAAGCCGGGCTATGATTTCATTGTGCAGGCGATGAGCGGCCTGATGAGCATTACCGGCGACACCCATCCGATCAAGACCGGTGTCGCCGTGTCTGACCTGTTCGCAGGACTGTACGCGACGATCGGCATTCTGGCGGCGTACGCGCAGGCAAAAGCGACCGGGAAAGGGGACCACATCGATATTTCGCTGCTGGAGGCGCAATTAGCCACGTTGGCCAATCAGTCGTTGAATTATCTGGTGTCTGAAGAGAGTCCCCGGCTCTCGGGCAATGCACACCCGAATATCGTGCCCTATCAGGTATTTGAGACGGCGGATCACGCGATCGTTATCGCAGTCGGCAATGACCGGCAGTTTGAGGCTTTGTGCCGCGTAATCGGTTCGCCGGAGTTGAGTGCCGATACACGTTTCATGACAAATCCCGCGCGAGTGCGAAACCGGGACGTGCTGGTGCCGCTGATCGCCCATGCAATATCGGAGCGCGACGCGGCCTTCTGGCTCGAAGCGCTCGATCAGGGCGGCATTCCTGCCGGTCCTGTGAATACGATTGGCGCGGCGTTTGCCGACCGACAGGTAGTCGAGCGCGGGGTGGTCGAGCGATTGCACCGTGCGGATCTCGGCCCGGTACCGACCGTGCGTTCGCCATTGCGCTTCCGTAATTCTGACGTTATGAGCGATCGCCCGCCGCCGGCGCTTGGCGATTCGACGTTCTCGGTTTTAACTGAAGCAGGCCTCAGCCGCAGCGAAATTTCTGCTTTGATCGCTGCTGGTGTGGCGGTGGGTGAAAGCGATGAAACCTAGTTCCGGCGTTTGATTTCGGCCCATCGAATCAGGATTTCGCCAATAGCGATCATCACAATCGCGCCGAACAGAACGGGAAATTGCAGGCCCTCGCCAGGCGTATATACGAACAATGCTATTGATGCGGCCAATATCAGGATACAAACCCAGGCGAGCACAATTGCAGTCGAATCACCACCGGGGACTTTGTACGGCCTGGTCCGATCCGTGTCGCTATTGCGTGATTTGATGTAGGCGAAGAGCATGCCGATATAAGGCAGCAGGAAAATAACGGCACTGAAAGCGAATAGCGACCAGAACAGGTCGCCGTTTGAGGTTGACATGAAACCATAGAGCAACAGCGTGATGGTGCCGAATACTCCCATCGCGATTGCAGCGCCGACTGGCGTGCCCAATTCCTTGCTTTCAATGCCAAATAACGACGGTAATTCGCCTTCCTGAGCCGCCTCCGCCGCAGCGCGATTGCACCCCAACGCCCAGGTAACGCCGTTGGAGAAGAACGTGTAAAGCGCGGCAACACCCAGAATCATGACGAACAGTTCTCCGAATCCACCGTCATCGAAAAACAGGCGCAGCGTATCCATCAGACCTTCAACGAGATCGATGTCGGACGTTGGTAGTGCGGCAAGCACGGCGATAGTTGCTGCCGTATACAGCACGATGATGATCGCGCCGGAAATGAAAATCGAGCGCGGTACATCTCGCGCCGGATCGACCATCTCCTCGCTACTGGCACTCACGAGTTCGAATCCCAACATGCCGTATATGATGGCCGGTATGTATTGCGCTCCGGAACTCCAGTTCGGCGCCAGTGTTTCGAGAGTGATGGCGTTTGCCATACCGTGTTCCCGCGTATACAGAACGGCGCCGACAATAATTGCGAGAAACACGGTGATTTTCAGTATGGCACCCAGGTTTGGAATCCACTTGCCAATGTCGAGGGTGATGGCATTCAAGCCCACTGCAATCCAAAGTAGCGATATGCCAATCGCGATTTGCATAGCGAGCGACAGGTCAGGAAAAAAAAGTTGCCGGAGTACGCCAGCAAACAAAATGAATATGGCTGGAATCCAGACTGCAGTATTGACCCAATAACCCCAGCTAACGCGCGAGCCCCAGCGCCCGCCGAAAGCGTTTCTGACCCAGGCATAAATGCCGCCTTGTTCCGGATAGGTGCAGCCCATCTCGGCGCAGATCATCGCGAAGGGTACAAAAAACACGATGCCCAGGAAGATCCACCAGAAAATACTCGAGGATCCTATAGAGGCTGCAGCGGCGAGTGTGTCCAGAAGCAGTATCGCGGATACGGTGAATAACACCATGTCCGTTTTTCGGAGTGTTTTATGGCGCGTGATGTTTTCGTTCATGACCGTTTGATGCCGAATTCGGCGGCGGTCGAATCCAGGGCGGTGATCAGCCTGTCAATCAGCGTATCGATTTCATCCCTGGAGCAAATAAGTGGCGGCGCCGAAATTATGCTGTCACCCACTGCTCTTACCATAAGCCCGCCGGCGACCGCCGCGTTGCGGCAATGAAGCGCGCCGCCGCATTCCGGTGCGAGCCTTTCCCGAGAGTTTTTATTCCTGACCAATTCGAACGCGGCAAGCATGCCCATCGTTCGAACCTCGCCCACAACAGGATGTCCGGCGAGTTCTCCGGCACGTTCATTAAAGTAAGGTCCGATGTTCGAGGCAACATGTTCGATCATGTGCTGGTCTAGCAGAATATCGAGCGTGGCACTGCCTGCAGCGCACGCAGCAGGATGGCCGGAGTAGGTGTAACCGTGCGCGAATTCGCCTCCGCCCGAGGTCAGGACGTCGGCGATTTTGTCGTTGATCGCGACGCCACCGAGCGGCTGGTAGCCGTTCGTAACTCCCTTTGCGAATGTCATCAGGTCAGGTTCGGTCGCAAAGGCCTCACTACCAAACCAGCGGCCGGTACGACCGAAACCGCAGATGACTTCATCGCTGATGAACAGGATGTCGTGTTCGTCGCAAATTCTCTGAATCTCGGGCCAATACGTACTCGGTGGTACGATGACCCCGCCCGCACCCTGAATGGGCTCGGCGATGAAGGCGGCGACGTTGTCTGCACCGAGTTCTTCTATCTTTTGCTCCAGGTCCCGGGCGGAGATCACGCCGAACTCCTCGGGACTGTTGTCACCACCATCTTTGTACCAGTAGGGCTGGGCGATGTGATTCACGTAGGACAATCCTGTGAATTGCTTGTGCATGGCGCTCATGCCACCGAGGCTGGCGGCAGCAATGGTGCTGCCGTGATAGGCGTTTTGCCGGCTGATGATGTGCTTCTTGTCCGGTTGGCCGAGGAGATCGAAGTATCGATGCACTATTCGAATATTCGTATCGTTTGCTTCCGAGCCCGAACTCGTAAAAAAGAAATGTTTGAACTGCTTCGGTGTTACGTCGACGAGGCGCCTCGCTAGTGTAACCGCAGCATCGTTGGAGCAGCCGAAGAAGCTGTTGTAGTAGGGCAGTTGCTCGAGTTGCCCGGCAATCGCCGACTTGATGGATGACTGGCTGTAGCCGAGATTGCAGCACCACAATCCGGACATGCCATCCAGGAGTTCGCGGCCGTTTGAGTCGCGTATGTAAATGTGCTCCGCCTGCGCGTAGATCGTGCCACCGGATTGGGCGTATTCGTGCCAATCCGTGAACGGGTGCAAGTGATGGGACTTGTCCAGTTCACGCCAATTGTCGCCTGGCTCGGTCGTCGGAGAGTTTTTTGCGGTCTGTACCATTTCACTTTCACCGTCTGACAATGAGTGATCAACGAGCGACGTTGAAGATTGCCAGCATGGTGTCATCGTTCTTCCGAAATTGCCGTACCCCTTTAGGGTAGGTGGAACCGCGAGCCCGGTGCAGACAAGACCGTCGCGGGATATCATGGCCCGGCCAGTCGCTGTCGATTCGACAAGAGAATAGCCACGCAAATGAAAAATGCAGAAGCCGCGCAAATCAGGAAACTCCTGCGCCAAGGGTTCCGTTCCCTGTCGCAGGGCCGGATCAAAGAGGCCGGTGAATGTTGTCGACGTGTACTTGAACTTCAGCCCGACCTCGTACAGGGCCACTTCCTGGTCGGCCTCGTGGCGTTAGAGGCACGGGATCGGGAGACTGCATTCAAGGCGTTTGCGTCGGTAACCAAGCTGCAGAAAGATCACTCGGCCGCCTGGGCGCATCTGGCAAAATTGTTCATGACCGATGGCCAGGTAAATCGCGCCGATGCGGCATTGTCGGCAGCGATTAAAGGCGATTCGAGTGATCCCATTGTCCAGGATTTGCTCGGGTCGGTGTATTCGCTGATGGGAGAATATGGACTGGCGAATGAGTGGTTTGAAAAAGCGGCGGCCAATAGTCCGAATCACCCACCCTACCTGTTGAATCTCGCCAATAATCTCGTCTACCACGGTCGTACCGATGAGGCCGAGACGATTCTCCGCAACATCATTGAGATTCAGCCAAACAGTGCGCAGGCTCATTGGTCGCTCGCTGGTGTTCGCAAGGCCCTGAATGACAGCCATATTCTGCAAATGCGGGAACAACTGTCGAAGACTGGCTCAAATCCGCGCGTTCAGGCGTTCTATTACTATGGAATCGGCAAGGAACTCGAAGACTTGCAGGATTGGGAGGAGGCATTCACGGCGTTTGAACTGGGCGCAAATGCCAGACGCCAAACCGTGGAATACGATGAATCGGCCGAAGTCGGCATGTTCAATTTTCTGGAGGACAATTTCGATGCGGCCTGGAACAACCAAGAGGCACACGGGCACGATTCCGCCGCGCCCATCTTCATACTGGGACAACCGCGCACCGGAACGACCCTGGTCGATCGAATCATCAGCAGTCATTCGCAAGTCCACTCGGCCGGCGAACTGCAGCAATTCGGCCTGGCGCTGCGACGACTGAGCAATCATCGGGATCCTCGACGATTTTCCGTTGAGTTTTTCGAAGCCGCGATGGGCGTGGACGGCAAGCAGGTCGGTACCCTGTATCTGGAGTCGAGCAAGCGCATGCGTGGCAATACGCCGAGATTTGTCGACAAGCTGCCGCAAAACTACTTACTGATTCCGCTCATCATCAAGGCGTTGCCGAACGCAAAGATAGTGCATTTGACCCGGGATCCTATGGATGCCTGTTTTTCCAGCTACAAGCAGCTATTCGCAGATGCTTATCTGCACTCCTACGACCTGCAGGAAATGGCGCGACACCATTGCCGGTATTTGCATCTTATGCAGGTATGGCGAGATCGTTTTCCCGGCCGGTTCTTCGATATTTCCTACGAAGACACGGTCCGCGACCTGGAGAATGCGACCCGCAGGCTGATCGACTACCTGGAATTGCCGTGGGAGGACGCCTGTCTGCGGTTTCATGAACAGGCTGAAGCGGTATCGACCGCCAGTGCGGTGCAGGTACGGGAACCTGCGCATACTCGCTCGATTGGCCGCTGGCGCCGGTATCAGCATCAACTCAGTCCGATGCAGGAAGTTCTCGAGCAGCACGGGGTCATTCCCCACTGAGTCGCACTAACCCTAAAGGGTTATTCTGGTCGTTCTGCGATTTGGCTATTGTGGTTAAGCCTTGAAACAGGTCGCTCGTGCACGGGCGCTCGAAAATTACAAGATCCTGGGGGATTCATGAAGCTCAGAACAAG
Source organism: Gammaproteobacteria bacterium (assembly GCA_029863305.1). Lineage (GTDB taxonomy): Bacteria > Pseudomonadota > Gammaproteobacteria > Steroidobacterales > Woeseiaceae > UBA1847. The sequence goes on from JAOTVR010000027.1 coordinate 21,886, forward strand.
CAATCGAAATCCATGTCGACCGCAGCGTAGTGCGGTTGCGACTGCTGTATCCACTGCCATCGTGGTCACTGCGATGAATTCCGCCGCGGTCGCGCAGGAGATCGATGAAGTTATTGTAACGGCGACCAAACGCGCCGAGTCGGTACAGGACGTACCGTTGGCGATTACGGCGTTGTCGGGTAACTTTATCGAGTCCGTCAACATGGACGATGTAAAGGACCTTATCTCCTTCACGCCGGGCATCACAGGCAACAGTCAGGACAGCTTCATCGACGCTGTCAGCGTTCGCGGTATTCGGACCCAGGATTTCGGCGTTGGTGGCGATCCCTCTGCCGCGATATTCAAGAACGAACTCTATGAAGGCCGCAACGGATCGGCCGTTACGAGCATGTACGACATCGACCGGGCAGAAATACTGCGTGGGCCGCAGGGCTTCCTGTTTGGCCGGAACTCGATCGGTGGCGCCATCAGTATCCATACGCGCAAGGCTGACGTCGATGGCGGTATGACCGGTTATGTCGATCTCGATGTCGGTGAACGCGGGCATGTCGTCTTTGAAGGTGCGCTGAATATTCCTGTCAGCGACGCGTTCGCGATGCGAATCGCCGGCTATTCATCAAAAGAAGACGGATTCGTAAATAACCTGTTCGATGGGCGCGACCTTATCGAGCACGATAAACAGGCGCTGCGCTGGTCGACCGCCTATGAGACCGAGCGGTTAACGGTTAATACCCAGGTGGAGTACGAAACCCGCGAACAGTCCGGGTCGGTTTATCGGGCGATCGCCGAAGGGGATTACTGGGAGACGCTTTTGGACGTATTTGGCGACGCCATCATCCCGCGAGGGTCGGCAAAAGATGCCGATTCGGACCAGTCGCTCGGTGACAATGACGATGCCGATATTCTCACCATCGGGGCACGCGTCGACTACGAATTCGACAATTTTACATTGACGTCAAACACCGGTTTCAAAGACCACGATTATTTCTACACCGAGGACTACGACGGCACACCGCTGGCGATTAACGACTATCAGCAGGACCAGGAAGGCGACTATTTTCAACAAGAGCTTCGCCTGACGTCTAATGATGACGGCCCGCTGTCCTGGTATGCAGGTCTGTCCTACTATAAAGAAGAGATCGACGCGGTCTTCGCTATGTCCGGTGCCGAGGACGCTTTCTGCAACTACTACGGCAATTACTACTACCCCGGTAACGGCATTAGCGACTGCGCCAGCTTGTATGCCTACTACGGCTCGCCATTTACGCCGAGCTCCGATGGCATGCTGACGGAACCGGGGCATGTGGTTGGTGAATTCAGCGGCTGGGCAGCGTATGTGGATCTGAGTTACGACGTGAGCGAGAGCTTCGACGTCAGTCTGGGTGTTCGCTATACCGACGACCAAAAAGACTTCAGCCTTGATGTTCCGACTCCCGAAAGCCAGTACGCGCCGGTATTTGCCTACGGATTCACTACGGCCGGTCCCATCGAATCCACGAACAGTTGGTCGGATACACAGATGCGACTATCCGGCCGCTACCAATTTGGCGAAGAAAGTCTGATCTATGCCAGCTATACGGAAGGCTTCAAGTCCGGTGGCTTTGGTAGTTTTGCGCTTGTTGACGGTAACGGCGACCAGATTCCCTGTTGCACGACAGACGTCGATCCCGCCTCGGGGGCCCGCTCCCGGGCGTTTGAACCCGAGACAGTCGATTCTTACGAGATAGGTTACAAGGGCAAAGTATTTGCTGGCACGACGGACATGAGCGTCTCGGGCTTCTTTTACGACTACGAGGATCTCCAGATCAGTTTTTTTGACGCGGATACCGGCGCTAACACGGTTGAAAACGTCGGTCAGGTTGACGGCGTTGGCATTGAAGGCTCCATTACGAGCCGATTCAGCGATAACTGGAATCTGTATCTCGCGCTGAGCTGGCTCGACACGGAAGCAACCGGCGTGCAACAGGTCTGCGATGGCGATACCGCAGATAGCTGCGAGGGAAGCAGCCTGTTCTGGGCGCCGGAATGGTCTGGTGCGGCGGTATTGAACGCCAACTTTCCGGTTCGCGGGGGTGAGATTACGGGCAGCCTTGAAGCCTTCTACGAAGGCGAGCGAGGCGGCGGCTGGGGCGCTTTCCCCGAAACGATGATTGAATCGAACACCATAATGGCACTGCGAATCGGCTACCGCTCGGACAAGAACTGGTCAGCGATCGCGTACGTGGAGAACCTCACGGATGAGTTCACCTACGATGGCTTGAATAATAATGGTGGAATTTTGCCATCACATTTCTTCGGCCACAGAAGACCGCGTACGGTCGGGATCCGATTCGGTTATGAGTGGGAATGAGGCCAGGCCCGCAGAGTTACCGCAGCAACTCGGGGAACTGCTGGATGCATATCCCGACATCGAAATCTTCGAGGCGATACTGCCCGACCTTAACGGCAGGCTCCGCGGCAAGTGGATTGCCCGATCGAAGATCGACAAGGCTTTCAATGGCGGGCTGAAGCTGCCGCTTAGCACATTGGCGTTCGATATCTGGGGCCGGGATCCGGAAGCCTGGGTATACGAGGCCGGAGACGCGGACGGTATCTGCGACCCGGATCCCCGTTCGCTGGCCCCGGTGCCGTGGCTCGAACGGTCAACTGCGCAGGTGCTTGTCTCTCTTAACGAGGTGTCCGGGCAGCCATGCGCGTATGACCCACGAGCCGTTCTTCGTCGTCTGCAGGTTCAGTTTGAGCAGCGTGGCATGACGCCGGTCATAGCAACGGAGATGGAATTCTACCTGTTCAAGAACGAGTGCGATGACAACGGACGACCGCGGCACACGCAAACGGAGATTGGCGGAGCTGCCGCAATAGGCGGTCAGACATACGGCATCGACGCCATGCAGGACGTTGCCGCGGTGATGCATGGCATTCGAGATGCTTGCGAGGCGCAAAATCTTCCCGTCGATACTTTGATAACGGAAGCAGCGCCGTCGCAATATGAGATCAATCTGTACCACCAGGCCGATCCCTTACTTGCGGCTGATCAGGGTTTGATGCTGCAGCGCGCTATTAAAGGTATCGCGCAGCAACATGCCATGCGGGCTTCCTTCATGGCCAAACCGTTTATCGAACTCGCCGGAAACGGCATGCATGTGCATTGCAGTCTTGTCGATAAGAAGGGCAACAATGTCTTCAACAATGACACTGACGAGGGCAGCACATTACTGCGGCATGCGATCGCCGGTTGCCTGGCTGCGATGGGCGATTGCATGTTGTTGTTTGCGCCGCATCTGAATTCGTATCGGCGATTTCAGCCCGACAATCACGCTCCGACGGCGCCGACCTGGGGTTATGAAAATCGAACCGTCGCAGTCCGCGTGCCGGCCGACCGTCATGAAGCGACGCGCATAGAACATCGTGTAGCCGGCGCTGATGCCAGTCCGCACCTTGTTATCGCCGCGATCATCGCCGGCATGCTCCATGGTATCGAGAACGAGATGGAAGCACCGCCACCATTGGCAGGCGACGCATACAAGCAGTGTGATCCTGTCCTGCCGGACAACTGGCCAGAGGCGCTACGGAGATTCAGTCAGTCCGAATTCGTTCTTCATTATTTTGGTGAAGAATTTCGACGCGTGTACGCGGCGACGAAACAGCAGGAAATCGCTGAGTTTCAAAAGCACGTGACACCATTGGAGTACCAGTCATATCTCTGACGCGTTACGACTGATTCTCTAGATTCGGCGCCGGCGATCGATTCGGTTTCTTGAGATAGGGCTGCAATGGATCGCCGGCGTCATACCTTTCGACGCTCATCAATGAATCTATGAATAAGTAGAACAATTCGGACTGAGTCTTGACATCGAGCTTGGCATACGCGTGCTTTCGATGCAGTTTCACGGTCTCCGGCGAAATTTCGAGCGCATCGGCCAATGTCTTGGTGGAGTGACCTACGAGAATATGATTGACCACTTGGCACTCCCGCTTGGTCAGGACGCTGCCACCGAAATTGGCCAACGCCGATTCAAGTTGGCCGCGCAACCGAGTCTCACGTTTGTCATTGCGCTGCTTCTTGCGCCAGTGCAAGTCGCAAAGAACCGAGACCAGGGGGGAGATGTCCCGCAAGACTTGCAGGTCTTTGCCGCTGAATTCAGTTGTACCGAATCTCCCCAACTCGATATTCACGAATCCGCCATCATTGATCGGCACAAGGTAGCCACACTCATCATGCAGCTCGGAATGTCGATAATAGACACGGTAATATTCACTTTGCTCAAACGCTGTCGGCACAAGATCGCGCAGTTGGAAAAAACCACTTCGCTGGTGTTTGGTGGCAGCAATGTAATAGGGGTCCAGCAAAAATGCGCCTTTTAGGAATGCGCCGATGTTGGGTTGCGCGTCCGGTGCCGGATCGGCGAAATCTATAACGGGCATGCTGCCCGATTCATAAACAATGATGCTGACCTCATCAACAGGGACCAGGGCGCGGATCGTGTTGACGAGCGCGGGACAAAAATCGCCGCTACCGAGGCCCGGCAAGATCTCGGCGAGATTCTGACTGAGTCCCGCAATCAATGACATGAGCGGCTCGTTTGCGGTTGCATCGATTTGGTTCCAGCACAAGTCCAGATCATTTTCTTCGCAATGATAGCCCGGATCGAATCCGTCCGTGATCGAATTGCTGTGATGACGGCCTAGATTGCTTTGGCGATTGCCTCGCCCAGCTCCTCGGTACGGGCATGACCACCCATATCCGGTGTGAGGCAGGTCTTTTCCCGCAACGTCTTTTCGATGGCGGACATGATCGTGTCGTGCGCATCCGGATGCCCGAGGTGTTGCAGCATCATCGCGCCCGCCCAGATCGTGCCGATCGGGTTGGCGATGCCCTGGCCGGCAATGTCGGGTGCGGAGCCGTGCACGGGCTCGAACATCGACGGGTGTTCCTTGGCCGGGTTGAGGTTGGCGGATGGTGCGATCGCGATCGTGCCCGTGCAGGCCGGCCCCAGGTCCGAGAGTATGTCTCCGAACAGGTTGCTGCCGACGACAACGTCGAAGTGATCCGGCATGCGCACGAAATTCGCGGTCAGGATATCGATGTGATACTGATCGACCTCGATCTCGGGATAGTGTGTGGCCATCTCCGCGACGCGCGAATCCCAGTACGGCATGGTGTGGACGATGCCATTGGATTTGGTTGCCGAGGTCAGGTGTTTTGCCGGCCGGCTTTGGGCGAGCTCGAAGGCGTATCTGAGAACCCGGTCAACACCGCGTCGAGTGAATATGCTTTGCTGCGTAACGACTTCTTCAGCTGTGCCTTCGTTTTCGATGCCGCCTATCGTCGAATACTCACCCTCGACATTTTCGCGAACGACATAGAAGTCGATGTCGCCGGCTTTGCGGCCGGCAAGCGGGCAGGGTACGCCATCGAATAGACGCACGGGCCGCAGGTTGATGTACTGGTCGAATTCGCGACGAATCGGAATCAGCAAGCCCCACAACGAAATGTGATCCGGCACCGTCGGAAAGCCGGCGGCGCCCAGGTAGATGGCATCGAACTTACGTAGCTGTTCGATGCCATCTTCGGGCATCATGCGGCCGGTTTTGAGATAGGTTTTGCAGGACCAATCGAATTCCTGCCAGACAAAGTCGATGCCGTGCTTGTTGCCCGCGGCCTCGAGTACTCGCATACCCTCGGGCATGACTTCGGTGCCGATGCCATCGCCGGGGATTACTGCAATTTTGGTGACCGCGCTCAGTAGTTCATTCCGCAGCCAATGATTCTATCGGTGGGGAACCTGGTGATGACCTCGATACCCGTGTCGGTCACGACGACCTCGTCTTCGAGACGCACGCCATCAGACCCATCTTCATTACCCGCATAGGTTTCCAGGGCGAAAACCATACCGGGCTCAATTTCAACCGGATGCTCGATGCTGTACGCACGCGAGATAATCGGAAACTCCCACAGGCCGACGCCGATGCCGTGACCGTATTGCAGCCCGAATATTTCATGTTCGTTCAAAGCACCCATTTGGCGGTAATCCGGCCAGCGGGTGACGACGTCAGCGGTGGAGCACCCGGGCTTGACCGCGTCGATACCGCCCAGCTGGATTTCAAGGCAGCGCGCATGCGTGTCAATTTGTTTTTGCGATGGCGGTCCGACTGTAAAGCACCGGTAAACACAAGTGTGATAACCGTTAAACAAACATACGATATCCATGAAGATGATGTCGCCGGGCTGCAGCAGGCGGTCTGAACTCAGGTGCGGATGCGGATTCGTACGGTTGCCGGACGTTACCTGCACATTGTGTATCCACTGGGCGCCGAGCCGATGCATTTCATGCGAAGCAACAGCCTGCAGATCATTTTCCTTGGCGCCCGGGCGAATCTCCATTGCAATCCGATGAAACGCCGCATCGACGATTGCCGCACCGTGTTTCAGGATCGCAATCTCATCTTCGTTCTTGATGGAGCGAGCGTACTGCATGACGCCCTGACCATCGGCGATCGTGTAACCGTTGGCCTGCATCGCAAGAAGAATCTGCGATTCGACGACGTCCACGCCGATGCGGATCTTGCTTTTATCAAGGCCAAAGTTGCCGAGCACCATGTCCAGGTCTTTCAGAAAGCCGTCTGAACAACCCCATGCCTCAGGCAAAGCGCCGAACATCGTGCCGTGCGCAGGGAAGGTGTAATCCGCGATCCAGGGGCAGTTGAGCTTTTCGCTCGCAACCTCAGAGCCAAAACCAAAAATGTGTGGTGGTCCATTTCGCGGAATGATCGCGTAGCGGCCCATGTTGTCGATTTCCGGTGAACAGACCGCGGTCGACGTCGAATACCGCTTGTTCCCCGTATCGAAAAGCAACAAGCATTCAATATCGAACTCGTCCATGTAATGCTTTATGCGGTTGACTCGATATTCACGCATGCGATCCATATTCATGCGTTGCTCGTAGTCAACCTGCATCATGCCTTGAGTACCCTGTCGATACGCCACTACTTTTCTCCTGATTCTGTGTATCTGGTTCCGGTCTTAACTAATTGATTTTTCTAAGAACCATGTTGGATCGCATAAATGTGTCAATCGCGAGAATTATATCGTCAAATTTGGAAATCTTAACCAAATTTCGATTATTTTAATCCATTCGCCTGATCTTAGCAGTTATTTGTTGGGCATTTCACGAGGCGAGTCGCGCCTGGTCTGCCCCCGGCAAGCAAAGTCGCTCGAGCGCGCCTCTTAACGACGGCAAAAAATCGAAATCCCTTTTAAAGTCAATAGCATATAATAATAGTCGAAAAAAGCAAAAAAGTTATGGTATTCTCGATAAAATTACGTTATAGAGAATACAAGCGAAAATCGAATAAACAGAAAAGCAATTTCGAAGATGAGGCGTCCGAGAGTCTTCGGACAGGGCATCAAGTAATTGGGGGCAAGAAATGAGTACAAGAATTGAGCAAGACCGGTCTGTTTTCGTAAACTTGAAATTGGCATCTACGGCAGTTGGAGCGCTTGTTGCGGTCAGTCTGCTGCTTCCTGCCGGGCCAGTCCTCGCGCAGGAGCGCGGGGCCACTCTGGAGGAGATCACTGTGACCTCCAGACGCTATGAAGAGAGCATTTCTGACGCGCCGCTGGCAGTCAACGTGATGGACGCCCAGTACCTGGAAGACCAGGGTGTCATCAACCTCAATGACGTCATTGAGTTGACACCCGGTGCAACCTGGGCGCATTTCACGATGGCGCAACCGGGATTCACCCTACGCGGCATGGAATCCTACAACGTCGGTAACGCATCGCTGGAATCAGGCGTACAGATTGTTGTTGATGGAGTTCCATTGACGAAGGCGTTCATGATGACGCCACCAGTCTACGATCTCGAGCGAGTGGAGGTTATGCGCGGCCCACAGGGCACGACCTTCGGCCGCAATGCGACATTGGGCATAGCGCACTTCATTACGGCCCGGCCGAGCCAGGACTTCAGCGCTTCGGCGAACCTGTCGGCCGGAACACGCGGCTATTATGGATTCAGTGGCCACGTCAATGGCGCTTTGTCCGACACCGTTTCAGTCCGTGTGGCAGCCAACAAGAAGCAGTACGACGGCTCCCTGGAAGATGAAAATACCGGTAAAGCTCTGGAAGGAGAAAACAACCACGCGCTGCGTGCCTCCCTGCTATTCGAGCCGAACGACGATTTCAGTGCATTCTTCAAACTCGAGCACATGATCGACAGAGGCTTGCCACCCGTGCGACGTCATGAGTCCTGCACGGTGCCCGTGCTTACTTCGCCGCCGTACATCAACGAGTACACGCCACCCTGTAATGTCTGGAAAGCTTCGGTAAGTTCTCCGCCGCCAGGTGGTTGGTATCAAGACAGAGATATGACGTTTCTGACCGGCGAACTAGCCTGGAATCTCGGCGACATTACGGTTACGTCATTAACGGGTTTGCAGGATGGTGAACACGCGACGATCATGGACGTGTTCGCTACGCCAGAGGTCATTCAGGATCAGATCGTTGAAAACGATGCAGACATTTTCTCTACCGAGCTGCGGGCTGACAACAGCGCGAGCGGCGCCGCGATCACCTGGCTGGCCGGCGTTTACGCGCTCGAACAATCCGAGCATCGATTGGAGCACAACGTCGGTATGCCACCACGTGGCAATGGCGCGGGCAGAATTAACCCGCTGCCAACGTCGCACCTGATTGCCAACGGCACATCAGAAACGTCGTCCCTGGGGCTATTCGGCGAAGTTTCTTTTGATCTGGGCGACAGATTCAATATTACAGTCGGCGGTCGTTATACGGACGAGACACGTGACTACGAGTTTTCCAACATATGTTGGGGACGCAGTGGTGGCTGCGGCGGCATGGGTGCTGATCCTGGGCCCAATTATCCGCAGTACGATCCCGCGACCAACTGCGCGCTGAACCCGAACGGCGACGGCACTTGTGGGTCTGAAGCGAACCCGATGGGCATTGGTGTAGCGGCACCGGAAAACCTTTCGGCAAGCTGGGACGATTTCTCAGCAAAAGTCTCGCTGAGTTTCGCAATTAACGACAATTTGAATATCTACGCGCTGTTCTCGGAAGGCTTCAAATCCGGCGGCTTCCAGCATGACGCACGTAATCTGCAGTCCCTGTATGAATCCATTGTCCTGCCGGAAACCGTAGAAAACGTCGAAATTGGCTTGAAGGGCTCTTTCGACACTGTTCGTTTTGCCGTAACAGTGTTCGACATGGAGCAGAAGGACGCGCAGAACAGTGTATTGGTCCCACTACCGTCAGGCTCGTACGTAACCGATATCCGGAACTACGGTGGCATCGAAATGACCGGTTACGAGTTTGAGGGCACCTGGCTGGCCACCGAGAATCTGCTCCTTGGCGGTAATGCCGCTTTCTATGACGGCAAATTAGGTCCAAACTCCTTTACCGGTGCGACCTGGGACCCGGATACAAACACCGTAATAGGCAACGATGTTAGTGGCTTGCCGACCGGGCTTTCAAACACGTATGTCCTGTTCGGCGAGTACAGCTTCGATATGTCCGGCGGCGCGTCTTTACGGGTCCGCGCTGACATCCAGCATCGCAGCACGGTTGAGCCCCCGGCCGTCAGATACAATGTTCTGGAGCTTGACGGCGTCGGTAAAGCGTTTGAGCGTCCTGCAATCGACAATGTCGGTGCAAGCGTAACCTGGACGTCCGGTAACGGGTCGACAGAAGTCGCCCTCTGGGGCCAAAACCTTCTGGACGAATTCGATTGGGGCGGATGGGGTCCGGCGAGCTCTTTCCACTTCAATAATGGCGGAGCAGGACCCGGTAGCTCGCCGCGTAATTACGAAGGCAGAAGGCGATTTGGCATGGACGTTCGTTTCAACTTCTGAGTACATTGTTACAGTCGCGTCTTACAACGCGAAAAAGGGGCCTCGCGGGGCCCCTTCTTTACATTGGAGGCGAGCATGCCTGACTTTCACGAAATAAGCCGCAGAAGATTTCTGGCGCAAAGCGCAGCTCTTGCTGCGGCCGCGTCACTGCCGCTTGCATCGTGTGCGGAGGAATCGATGCGCACTCGTCGGATACCCGGCACCGACGAAGCTTTGCCTGTCGTCGGGCTGGGGGCGCCTCTGCCCTTTGTCGAGTTGCCGCCCGAAGGAAGGGATCTGCCGAAAGCGCTTATCCAGACTATGGTGGACATGGGTGGCAGGCTGATCGACACGCCCGCTTTTTTCCGGCCTGACGTGCCGGTGATCGGCGAACTCCTTACGGAGATGGGTCTGCAACAGGAGCTATTCCTGACCGGAAAGATCACCGTAAACGGCAAGGAGGAGGGCATTGCACACCTCGAGAAAACGGTTGCAAATCTGAACAAGCGGCCCATGGATCTCCTGATGGTTCACAATATGCGGGAGATGGATCTGCACTGGCCGACGCTCAAAGAATGGCAGGCGGCTGGCAGAGTGCGATACATCGGTGTCAGCCTGGCGAGAACCACCGATTACTCGCAGCTGGAGGGATTTATGAAAGCTGAGAGACCTGATTTCATCATGGTTCGCTATTCGATCCATCATCCGCATTCCGGCGAACGCATCCTGCCCCTTGCCGAAGACAGCGGCATCGCAGTCATCGGTGTCGAGGCATTCAAGACTAATGACGATGGTGGTTTTTTTGGTCTGGTGGCCGGCAAGCAATTACCGCAATGGGCGGCCGAATTCGATTGCGAGTCATGGGCACAGTTCTCACTCAAATACATGCTGTCCAATCCGGCCCTGACCTGTGTTGTGACAGAAACCAGCAAGGTCAAACACGTTGTGGACAATATGCGGGCCGGGTACGGTCGGCTCCCTGATATGGCAACTCGTCAACGTATGAGGGAGCATGTGCTCTCGTTGTAATTCTGGACTCCTCTCGTGCCGCGACATCTGGCGTATTTTCGACAGGATGACTTAGGGTCGTTTTTGTGAAACGGCATCTCGCCATTGGCGATATCCATGGTTGTATCAATGCACTGTCGTCTCTCATTGACTATGTCGCTCCCCGGCCGGACGACACAATCGTCTCATTGGGCGACTACGTCGATCGCGGACCGGATTCTCGCGCGGTCCTGGATTTTGTCATCGAGTTGGGCAAGACGCACACGCTTGTCCCGCTGCGGGGCAATCATGAAATCATGATGCTCGATTCACGCGAGATGAACAGCTGGTATGAGGCCTGGCTGGGTTATGGGGGCGAAGCGACGCTACTTTCCTATTCACCGGCTGCAGATATTGAAGGATCGTTTGCCGACATTCCTGACGCGCACATCGACTTTCTTGAAAATGAGCTCGTGTCTTACTACGAATGTGACTCGCACTTTTTCGTCCACGCATTCGCTGATGCCAATGTTGCTCTGGACGATCAAACTGATGCAACGCTCTATTGGCGCAAGTACAAGGATCCGCAACCACATTGTTCCGGCAAGATCATGGTCTGCGGCCATACAGCGCAACGAACCGGACTACCACTCAACGACGGTCATTCCATATGTATTGATACGTGGGCACATGGGGAGGGTTGGCTGACCTGTCTTGACGTCGAGTCAGGAATGATCTGGCAGGCCAACGAGGCAGGCGAAACTCGCAGTTCTGAAATCTAGAACTGGTCCACGAAATTGGCGGCGCGTTTCACGTTGCTGCCGTCCCGGCTTTGCTGCCAGAGGATCTTTCCGGCACCTTGTTCGGGCTTTTTGACATCGATCGCGAGCAGGCTACCGTTGGGAATCAGGATATCCTCACCCGTCAGCCACAAGACGAGGATGCTTGTGCAGGATTGGTGGCTGCTCACAAGAATATCGCCGCCGCCGAAGTCGAGGTCATTCACGAAGTTCACGATCTCAGGCAACCTGGAGCCGGTCTTCAGGTAGGGAGATTCTTCAATCGACCCTGCGAATCCGATCAGGCGTTTGGCCACGTAGAGTGTTTGCCTGACGCGCTTGAGCGGACTGGAATAGATGCGCGTTACGCCACGCAAGTCGTCGCGCCGAAGATTTACGACATTCTCGACTTCGGTAACACCCGTATCGGTGAGTTCGCGGTCTTCATCGGCATCCGCATTCGAGGTCATGCCATGGCGAAGAACGAAAATCTTCATTGAATCCAGCTGGTAATTTCAGACTTTTTCCGCTTGGCCGCTGGCTGCCGACTTGACGATGGCTTCTGTGACCGCGGCACAATGAACGGTTTCCTCGTTCGAGATGATGTACGGCTCGCCGCCTTCCGCCGCACGGGCAAACGCGTCGAGCGCGGCGCGCGCCACATCAAACGACGCAGCATCCCAGGTTTCGGCGGGACCCTTGATCGGCTTGTAGGTGCAATTGCCAAACAGTTTGAAGCGGCGCTCCTCAGACGGCGCGCCTGCAACGTGCGTCATGCCCTCGAGCTTGACGAAACCATTGGAGCCGTATATCTGAAAATTGAAACCGCCGCCTGTTGCCGTCATTGTCGACAGGTATCCCGACATACCGTCTTTCATGCGAAACAATACGGACGTTGTATCGTCGGCATCGACTTCCACGACACGTCGAAAACTCTGCGCATAGACCTGATCGATCTCGCCGCACAAGTCGATGAAACCATCGATGGCATGAACACCCATCGGTGTCAGGCCTCCGCAAGGCGTTTCGTCCCTGCTGGCGCGCCATGCGTCCGGTTTCAGGAACAGGCCGTTTGGAAAGGTCATCGTCGCCTCACAGTGCAATATCGTCCCCAGTTCGCCGGAGTTGATCCTTTCACGGAGCCTGGTGATCTCCGGATGAAACCGACGGTTGTAACCCACACCAATCGTAACGCCGGCCTTCTCGCACGCCGCCACCGCGCTCGCGGCATCCGCGTGCGTCAGTGCGAAGGGCTTCTCGCAGAAGACATGCTTGCCGTTCTGCGCAGCGGCGATGGTCTGCGCGCTGTGCATCGAGTTTGGCGTCACCAGGACTACGGCGTCGATCGTCGGATCGGCGATGATGTCCTCCCAGGACTCCCGGAGTTCAAGATTGTGCTCTTTGGCAAAAGCCCTGGCGTCGTCGGACAGGCTGCGAGTCGTTGCGGCAACGAAGCGAATGTGCTCGCTGACGCCCGAAACGGCTTCGACGAGGGTCTTTCCCCACCATCCGAGACCGATGATTGCGGCATTGATCATTGTTCTTGCTCAACTGTTAGCGGGCCATTACTGTTCTGACGGCCGCGAATGAATCGCCTGAATCGCCAGCGCGGTCAGTATATCGCTAAAATGCCGGTATTCCACATTTAATCGATTAAAATGGGTTATGACATTGATTGAACCGCCGCTCATGTCCTGGGCATTGCTCATCGGCCGAATCTGTCTCGCGATGCCTTTCCTGGTCAGCGGCCTGCACAAGGGCATCTGCTATCGCAAGGCGCTGGAGGAGTTTCGCGTGGCCCGGGTGGGGTTCGTGGAAATTACCCTGCCTGCGACGGTCGCGCTGCACCTGACTGCATCGATCTGTTTGATTCTTGGTATCTTTGTCGCCGAGTCGGCGTTGCTACTCGCAGTATTCACAATGGTTGCAACGATCAAGGTGCATCATTTCTGGCGCATGTCCGGCATGCAGAGGCTCGTCATCAGTCGTGTCGCGATGGCGAATCTGGGCGTGGTGGGCGGCCTGCTTATCGTGGCCGTTACCGGGCCAGGTCGATTCGCTCTCGGATGGCCGGGCTGACTCGCCAACTGCGCAGAGGCGCTAGCGTGCTGCAGATTGCTGCGCTGAAATGCTACCGAAAAATCGATACGTGCCGTAACATCCCGGATCTGTCGATAAATGATCAGAGCATTGCCATTGAATAATCAAACAGGGCAGCTGGCCGCTGCCATTGAAAACGCCACAACGCCGAATACCGAGACGCGTCTGCAGTTGTACCGCCAAATGCAGGCCTGTCGCATGATGGAACAACGTGCCTACGACCTGTTCATGCAGAACCTGATCAAAGGTACGTCGCACCTGGCGCTGGGTCAGGAGGCCGTGGCGGCTGGGTTCGGCACTGCGATGCGCGAGGATGACTACAGTTTTTGCACGTATCGCGGCCATAACCATACGCTGGTGCGTGGCGCGTCGATGACCGGCATTCTCGGTGAGCTTATGGGACGGGAATGCGGCTTGTTGCGCGGCAAGGGCGGCTCCATGCACCTGATGGATGCGAAAAGAGGGGCGATGGGCTCGTACGCGATCATCGGGGCGCATATGCCAATTGCAGCCGGCGCAGCGTGGTCCGCACAATACCGCGAGTCGGGACAGGTCGCCGTGTGCTTCTTTGGCGACGGCACGACGAACATCGGCGCGTTTCATGAGTCGTTGAACTTCGCAGCGATCTGGGATCTGCCGGTGGTGTATGTCTGTGAGAACAACCTCTATATGGAGTACACACCGATTGGCGAGGTCACCGCCGTGCCGAATCCGGGCGCCGATCGTGCCTCCGCCTATGGCCTCGAACCGGTGCTGATCGATGGCAACGACGCCGATCTGGTCTATAACGTCGCCGTTGCTGCTCTCCAAAAAGCGCGGACTGGCGATGGTCCCAGCCTGATAGAAGTGCAAACGTATCGCCACGGCGGTCATTCTCGCGCAGATCCGGGAAAGTACCGCCCGGATGAGGAAGTCGCCGCGTGGATGAAACGTGATCCGGTCATTACCTATCGGCAGCGCCTCCTCGACGATGGCATCGAGGTAGCAGCGATCGAAGCGATCGAGGCCGAACAAGCTGCACGCGTGGACGCAGCCGAAGAGACGGCGCGCAACAGCGGACCGCCGCCGCTGGAGATTGCCGAAATCGATGTCTGGGCGGACGGGAGTTCGACATGGCGCAACTGAGTTATCGGGAGGCCGTTGCTGCCGGTATCGCGCAGGAGATGCGGCGCGACGACACGGTCGTGTTCATCGGCGAAGATGTTGCTGCTGCCGGCGGCGTGTTCAAGACGACTGAAGGTCTGCAGGCCGAATTCGGCAAGTTGCGTGTGCGTGACACGCCGATCGCGGAGCAGGCGATCATCGGCGCGACGATGGGTGCAGCCATGACGGGCCTTAAGCCGATCGCCGAGATCATGTTTTCGGATTTTTTCGCGGTGTGCTGGGACCTCGTCGTCAACCAGATCGCGAAGACGCGTTTCATGACCGATGGCCAGTGTTCCTTTCCGCTGGTGATTCGAGCCGCAAACGGTGGTGGCGCGAGATTCGGTGCACAACACTCGCAGAGCGTCGAAAACTGGGCGATGGCGGTTCCGGGGCTCAAAGTGGTCGCACCGTCGAGCCCGGCCGACGTCAAAGGATTGCTTGCAGCGGCGATTCGGGACCCGGATCCGGTGCTGTTTTTTGAACAAAAATCGCTGTATGGAACAAAAGGTGATGTGCCTGAGGGTGAGCATGTCGTGCCGCTGGGCAAGGCGAAGGTCCTGAGGCAGGGCAGCGATGTCACAATCATTGCGTTGGCCGCGATGGTGCGGCGCGCGATGACGGCGGCCGATACCCTGCAGGCTGATCACGGAATTTCAGCCGAAGTCATCGATGTGCGTTCGCTTGTGCCCCTCGACACGACGACGATTTTCGAGTCGGTGTCCAAGACTGCGAGACTGGTCACTGTCGAAGAGAATCCGCGGCTGTGCGGCTGGGGTGCGGAAGTGTCGTCTCTCGTGGCCGAGGAACTGTTCTGGGACCTCGAAGGACCAATCGTCCGCGTCACGACGCCGCACATACCCTTGCCATCAGCCGACGCGCTCGAAGACGCGGTCATGCCGAGCGCAGAGAAGGTCGTCGCCGCCGTACTCAAGCTTGTAGATTAAGGAACGCGCATGGATGTCCTGATGCCACAACTGGGTGAAACGGTTCTCGAGGGCACCGTTGCTATCTGGCACAAGAGCGCTGGTGACCCGGTCGAGAAGGGTGAGATGTTGCTCGATGTCGAGACTGACAAAGCCGCTACCGAGATAGTAGCCCCCGCGTCCGGCGTGCTGAGCAGTATCAATGTGCCGGAAGGCGAAACGGTCGATGTGGGCACGGTTCTGGCGGTCATTGCGGTTGAAGGCGAAGTAGCTGCGGAAACGGCACCGGCATCGGCTGCCGCAGTGACAGCACGCGATGCGCCGAAGTCGGCCCCGGCCGGACTGCCGGCCAGGTCGGGTGGCGGAAAAATATCACCGGCGGTCAGACGTCTGTTGAAACAGCACGGTCTCGACATTGCCGACATTGCGGGTTCGGGGCGCGATGGACGCGTAACACGTCAGGATGTTCTCGATCACATCGATACTGGTGCAAGCGCCGATAGCGCTGCTGCGACCGCAGATCGAATCGAATTCGACCGGTTTCGGAAGATTACTGCCGAGCACATGGTGCGATCGAAAGCGACATCACCCCACGTGTTGCAGGCAATCGACGTCGACTTCACGGCGGTTGATGCCGTTCGCACTGTCAAAAAAGACGATTGGAAAAAAGACAAGGGTTACTCACTGACATACCTGCCGTTCGTCGCGCGCGCCGTGTGTCTCGCACTGGCCGAATTCCCGAAAGTGAACGCCAGTGTGGATGGCGAGTCATTGCTCGTACACAAGGACATCAATCTCGCCATTGCCATCGATCTGAATCACGCAGGCCTGGTCGCGCCGGTCGTGCGAGATGCCGGATCGTCATCTGTGTCCGGTCTCGCGGAGTCATTCAATGACCTGGCAACACGCGCCAGGACAAAACGGCTGAGCGCAGACGATTTGCAGGGCGGTACCTACACTCTGTCCAATCCGGGGCCCTTCGGCACACTGTTTACTGCTCCAATTATCAACCAGCCGCAGGTAGGCATCCTCTCGTTGGACGCAGTCAAGAAGCGGGCGCACGTCGTCGAGAGCGATACTGGTGATTCGATTGAAATACGCCCTGTCGGCATACTGGCTCATTCGTTCGATCATCGGGCGATCGATGGCGCGTACTCGGCAGCGTATTTGCAGAAGCTGAAAACGATCATCGAAGAGAGTGACTGGAACACGGAGTTTTAATGACTGTCGGCCTCCGCAGCTGTTTCGCGCTGCTGCTCACATTTGCGGCGCTGGCAGCGTGTGCAGGGTCTGCCGAGGTTGCATCAGACAATTGCCTGCAGGTTACCTTGACGGGTACTCAAGGCGGGCCGCCGGCGGTAAACGGCCTTGCAGGGTCGGGCACCCTCGTGCAATACGGCGCGTCAGGCAATAACTGCAGCGACGTATTGTTGCAGTTTGATGCGGGGCGCGGCACGACAGAGAGGCTGTCGCAACTCGGCTATTCACCGAATAAGGTCGATGCAGTATTTCTTACCCACGTGCACTCCGATCATACCGAGGGCCTGGCCGGCCTGTTGCAACTACGCTGGCATTTTCTGGGCGGCATGATCGATGTCGTCTGCAGCGCCGATGTCAAGACGGACCGACCGCCTCCCGCACGCACCATGAGCTGCAGGAATCTGCTCGAACACACAGCCGACGCGTTCATTCATGCCGGTGAAATCGCGCAACGCTACGCTGAAAACAACAAGCGACACCCGGATGGACCGAAAGGTATCGTTACAGTGCGGGAAGTCGGTCTGCCGCTGCCTGTTGAACCGGGCGCGATCGTCTGGAAATCGGGTGACGTCAAGGTCAGCGCCGTCGCAACGGCGCACGTTGCCGGGTCACTTGCTTATCGAGTCGATACGCCTGCCGGCAGCGTGGTCATCG
>JAOTVR010000198.1 GCA_029863305.1 Gammaproteobacteria bacterium
CCTGCTCTTGCCCCTGCCGACCATCTCGGCCGGACAGGCGCCGATAAACTGATCCTCGTTACCTATCCTGACATTGTTGTTGCTCGCGTACGGCGAGCTAGACAACATCATCAGATCATTCTGCTTGCTGCTGTAGACCCGCGTGAGTCCCCACATGCCGCTCCAGTAACCGTCCATCGACGTATCCATGGTGTAGACATAGTCGACATTGTTGCCGGCCTGGCCGACGACGCCCATGATCGGCGCATTCAGCGTGAACTGCTCCGAGATGCCGCCGGGTTGTGTATTACGCCAGCCGCTGTTGGGCGCCCCGCCGTGGGCTGAGGCGCCCTGCAACCATTTCATGCCATGGACCGCTGCTGTGTGCTCCTCTTCGAAGCCGCCAGCCTGCATCTTGACGCGAACCCGGTCGCCGGCCATGGTCCTTATCATCGGCGTGAACGGATCGTGCCCTTTGAGCGCCTGGAACTCGTTGATCGGTGGCGGGAATATCGTGCCGTAGATGCTGTTACCGGCCTTGGGTTGAACGTTCAGCACCTGGAAACCGCCGAGGGGACAGACTGTACCGGGTCCGCCAGGACTCATCGGTGGCGGTGTACTGGCAACGAAATCGCATACTTCGAACTTGCGCACGATCGGCTGGGCATTCTCGTCGGTGCCCGCCAGTGCGAATGCCAGGTCGCCGGCAACGCCGTCCGCCTGCGTGCCAAGCCGGCCATCAGGACCGAGCTTGTTCGGATCGTAGATGCGCAGCGCAACAGGCTCGTTGCGGTAGTTGACGACGAACATGCCCGGATCCTCGACGTCGATCGCCTGCGGGCAGGGACGGGTCAGACAGTGGGGCTCACCACCCGCGATCTCCTCGTACAGGTCGGGGAATGTTGCATCCAATGTTGCACCCTGTATCTCCTCCCGCGCGGGCGGATTGATCGAGCAGCGGAACGCGTTTTCGGCGTCGTCGCAATTGGCCGGGTTGCCGAGGTCCTCGACGGCCATAGTTGTTGGCGCCATCACCATTGTGACAGGGTTTATGGCGCCGTGCGCGCCGGTTGCCTCGCCATTCTGATCGGCACCCACATAGACACCGGCTTCATAGGCGTGCTGGAAGTCGCTGTATTCGAAATAGAACTCGCGATACGGCTCCAGCTGGCCTTCTGGGTTGAAAGCTGAGCCGTCCGGATCCGGTTCGATGACCGCCTGCCAGGAAGTGGGGCCACCGTCGTCGCGACAGGCTGTGTCGCCCGGGAACCGACAACCCAACGGCTCGCCCGTCTCGTTCTGATACCAGGACGATCCGGCGGGTTCGGTCAGTACGGTTGCATACAGGCCGATCTGCTGGTGCGTCGACGGGCCATAGTGATCATGCGTGAAAATGAGACCGAGACCGCGATCGATGTTGTCGCTGTTTGTTACCGGGTCGAAGAACCAGCGCTGCGTGGTCGTGCGTGCGCCCAGCCACTTGTTTGCCTGACCTCCCGGGAGGCCCGAGCCAAAAAACCAATGCACGGCGGCTTCGGCCGTACCGTCAGAAAATCGCGGGAAGTCTCTTGCAACGTCAATGTTCGATCCTGCTGCTGCCAAATGCGTGCGGGTGGGATCCGTGGGATCCACATTCACGAACGTATTCAGCGCAGCGATGCGCTCCTGCACGGCGCCCGGAGACAGCGTGCCGTCCTCGTAGTTCCAGCCGTTGGCCGCACCGTCTGCCGTCGTCAAATCCCACTTCGGTAAGTGGATATGCTGGCCGATGATATCGGTCGGCGTGCGCACCTGGTAATCGTCGAGCTCGTAGTATTCCGGAACCAGGTTCGTGTGGTGGTAGACGCCGCACTCGAAAGTGTTGAAGCGTAATACCATCGGCTCGGGTGCCTTCGCCTTGGTGATGACCGGCACGGCATCCTCCCAGAGCGCGAGGATGCGTTGCTGCGGATAGTGGTAGCCGGCCTTGTTCAGGACGGCATCGAACTGGATGTTGACGCCCTTGTAAATGCGGGGGGTATCGGCGTTGAACGCGCTCAAGTGCGTGGTATCTCCTGAATAAGGATCATCATTTGGATCATAGTCATCATCTTCCCAATAGAAGACGTGACCCTCATCGTCGTTATCATAATCATCTTCAAGAGTGCTTGGCGGAGCGAAGCGATCGCCCTGGTCATCGCGACAGGGCTCGTGATACGGCGCACCGACCACCGGTCTGATGCCATTCAGGACGAATGGTGCCGCTACCTCCGCGCCGTCCATGCTCACGGCATAACTCGCGTGATCCCGGATCGCGTGGTAGGCCATCGCAACCTGCTCGACGTCGGTGCCTTCCTCGGGATAGAAAACGGCCTGGGCTTCGAGCACTATTTTGC
>JAOTVR010000115.1 GCA_029863305.1 Gammaproteobacteria bacterium
CAAGTGGCTCAACTCTGCACCAAAATAAGAAACGCGAATTGTGGAAAGACGATTCTGGTACGTCCGGATCGCAGATCGCTTGTTGAACCATATGTCCGCTGTTTTGACGGCTGGTTCTGGCCGAGAAATTTAGTGAATGTGTTGCGTCGACCGGTTGAAACCGCAATCCAATGTTGCCATTAGCTTTCACTCCTGATGATTGGGGCGCTTTGTATCCCCAGATTCGTACGTGATTTTCCGAATAGGCGATCAGTTGGATAAAGGTGCAGACTAAATCACATGCTTGAAGCATTCGGACCGTCTCTGTATTTGGCCGAAGGGCCGACCGTGTCATTTTATGGTTTCCCATACCCTACGCGCATGGCTGTTGTGCGGCTTTCTGATAGAAGCACGTGGGTGTGGTCGCCGGTCGCACTTACAGACGAACTCTTCAATTCCGTACAGGCTGTTGGACCGGTACGCCACATCGTCTCTCCGAACAGGATTCACCATCTTTTCCTGGCTGAATGGGCCGAGCGGTGGCCCGAAGCACGCGTATATGCACCGCCAGGTCTTGCTAAAAGGCGGCCTGATCTCCGGTTTGATGCAGAGCTCGGTGACGAGCCAGATCCGGCATGGGTCGCCGACATGGACCAGGTAATTTTCCGTGGATCGTTGGCTATGGAGGAAGTCGCTTTCTTCCACCGCGCGTCACGCACAGCGATCATTTGCGATCTTATTCAACGGCATCCCGAGACGACAATGACGGGCTGGAAAGGCGGTTTGATGCGGCTTGACAGTCTGGTTGGTGAACACGGCAGTACGCCGCGCGAATGGCGAGCCAGTTTCCTTCGGCGCGGCAAAGCGCGGGCTGCACGTGAAAAGGTACTCAATTGGAAAGCCGAGCGGCTGCTTATTGCTCATGGCGACTGCGCAGAAACCGGCGCAACACAGATAATCGATAGGGCGCTAGACTGGATCTAAGAGGTCATGATCTTCATAGTCGTTTTTGCCATAGGTTCTATTCCGATCGTCTGGCTGTCGAGACGGTCACTTCTCCGCCCTGCGACCCACGGCTTCTCGCGTTTTTTCGCCTTCGAAGCCATACTCGCTTTGATCGTACTAAATGCTCCGCACTGGTTTGAGCACGCCTTCGGCGCGCAGCAACTCGTCTCGTGGTTCCTGCTGGTCGTGTCCATCGTTCTCGTTGTGTGGGGTGTTATCCTTCTACGCCGCTTCGGACGGTCCCGCCCAACGACCGTAGGGTCACCAGAGTTCGAGTGGGAGAATACCGAGGCTCTGGTTACGACCGGTATTTACCGCTATATCCGCCATCCCATGTATTCGGCTCTACTCTTTCTGGCTTGGGGCGCGCTTCTGAAGTCCGTGTCGATCATTACGCTCGTTCTGGCCGGCGTAGCTACTCTAGCCGTCGCTGCAACTGCCAAGGCTGAAGAGGTGGAGAATGTTGCTCGGTTCGGCAAAGTGTATCAGGGCTACATGAAGCGGACACGTCGCTTTGTGCCGTTCGTATTTTAGTGTCAGATTGCTGTGAAATCGAGAGCAAGAGTTACACTTATGTCTGTCGTTCTCGCAATACACTTAGCGTGGCGGAAGTTCAAACGCTGGCCGCTCGGCGTTGCCGCAACCTCGATTCTCGCTGTTTGTAAGTTGGTAGAATTTAGGAGGCTTAGGAAACACGGGTGCGCATTAAACGAAGTCGGCACCTAACAAATTGTCGCGGCGGCCGCCTATTTGAATCGCAATTCAGCGGATGCTTCTGGCCGGAACCAGCCCCTGACCCAGTCTGCGGTAGAATGACGGCTTCTGACCCAAGCAGACGGTCGCGATTCCGATGTGTAACGGGTCAATTTTGGCACCGATAAGGAGCAAACCGCATGTCCAAAGAGCGAAATACGAAGAAAGAAGGCAAAAAGCAACCGGCGATGACTCCGAAAGAGCGGAAGGCGGCGAAGAAATCCAAAAAAGAAGCGATGAAGTCTAGGCATATGTGACGACTGGCCGCTGTACGGCCGAAAGCAGCCGGTCACGTGGTTGTGTGCTCAAAGGCTGCTACTGACTGTGACTTCAATCGGTCGTTGCCTGCGGTCTATTCGCGCTCATCTTGGCATTTCCATTTCATCCGATAACCGTGCTCGGATGGGTTATCTGGTTTGTCGCCGCGCTGCCTATCGCTGGGGCCGGCGAGGCGGCTGGCTCCGCCGTTTTCGACAGAAAGATCGGAGAGGCGATAAGCAATCACACAGACCACGTGTCAGCAGTCCGAGTCGCATATGGAGTAATCGCAGCGTTCCTTTTCTTGACGATTGTGCTGTTCGTCGTTTGGTTGCTTGACGTTGGATGGGGCGACTTCTGGGATACACATTTCTCCAGCAGTTGGTAGAGAATCCTGGGGAATCGTATGGCTGGTTTTGGCCGGAAGCCGCCTCCCGGGTATTTCGCGGTAGAATGACGGCTACTGACCCAAAATGGTCATCCACATTCGTTTTAAGAAAACCTTTGCAGCAAGGTGCAAGTTCTGGATTGGACTTCGCACGCAGCTATTGCCGTCGTAGTGGCTGTCGGTATATTCGTATACGGATTTATCAGCGGCCTAATAGAGACCAAGAAAGAGCGAAAAGAGGCTTGGCAACGCCTCCCGGATGCTTTCGACGGGGTCACGGTACGACGCGTAATGAACGCCGCCCCGACGGACTCGGCTGATCGCCTGGACTACGCCGGTGTCCCATTCTTAGGCGCCTTTGAACTGACAAAAGATGTCTTGAGGTTCTACAGATTCAAGGTAAAGAACGGCTCCATCATTGAGTTTCCTGTGCACCGAATACGCGAATCAATCCGTATTGAAAACCACCACGAACCGGCTGCCACACTAACGATTGGAGCTCCGGATGGGAGGCAATTTACAACTGACGCAGTTGTGCCGGAGAGCCTATGCACACGCCTAGTTCGTCTTGCAAACGAATCAGGTTCTAGCCCAGAATAATCTACTATCGAGGGCCTGCTTCTGGCCGTTCTGAGTCGGTCGCCAGGAACCAGGCCGTGGGGCTGCTTCGCGCCGCATGGCAGCCGCTCAAAAAATCTGCGGTATGATGACGCCTTGTGACCCGAAGCAGACAGTCGAAACGCGTTAAGGTAGAACCTTCTCGATTGTGTTGCGAGATAAAGCAAGCAAGAGGAAAAGCGCCGTGCAGATCGGGTACCCGACAAGAGGTAGCTGTAGCAAGCCAGCGAACAATATTCCCGAAATAGTGCCAAGAACACTGAAGGCAACGTGCAGTTCGCGCTCGCTGAGATTCCTAATATCCCGGTCTAATTTTTTCAGTGACTGATTCTTCTTCTTCCGACTCTCATTGACCTGCATGAGCGAACCAATGAAGGCGCCGAATATAGCGCCGCCCGCGATGAACGCCGCCCAATTCAATGACCCGCCGGCGCCACTGCCGGTTACATACGCAAAGATTACCAGTGGCCCACCCAACGCCCATGGCACGAGTTTTTTCCAGTTCTTGAAGCACAAACAGCCTATGGCGAGATAGACGCGCATTTGATCGAGCCGATTCTGAGAAGTTGATGGTTACTTATACTTTGTGCTTAACCGCCAGACAAGAAACCACCATATGTGACATTCCTTCGGCCGCTATTGGCCGACTGCCGTCGGTCACCTGGA
The DNA here is from genome assembly GCA_029863305.1 of Gammaproteobacteria bacterium. Lineage (GTDB taxonomy): Bacteria > Pseudomonadota > Gammaproteobacteria > Steroidobacterales > Woeseiaceae > UBA1847. Next base: position 3,668 of record JAOTVR010000115.1, read on the forward strand.
AGCTGAACGAACGTCTGCTAACCGAAAGAGCAGACGTTCAAACGGAGTTTTCAAAGTTTTGGCCTTCGAATGACTGCTTCACATCGCATAGTCGCCGGTCGAACGATCTGAGGTAAGATGTCAGCTTGTGACCCATTGCAGCCTCTGGCAATAAGCGACCAGTTCTGTATCCGTACCGTAGAATTGGTCTGATGTCACTGGAAGTGGAGCCAAATTGACAGCATCAATTCGCACTTTTGTTGCCGGCATAATTGTTCCCGGTTGGGGCTACTGGATCGTCGGTCGAAGCAAGCACGGCGCTGGTGCGGCCTGCCTGACAATTGCGTTGATTCTGATCTTTTGCTGGACTCGCCTTGTCCTCAATCCGGTCGGATTGCGCGTATTACTCGTCTTCGTCCTGACAATTCTGATTGGTGCGGCGGTCCACTCTGCATTGATCGAAGTTCGAGGCGGCGAGATCGAGAGAAATTGGAAGCGAGCATTCATGTTCGCTGGGGCGTACTTTGTAATCGCTTTTCTCTTGTTTTCCAATCGCGGAACATTGCTCGGTTACGAGATATTCCGGCTGCCAGCTTCGTCAATGGCACCAACGCTTCTAGAGGGCGACTACATCATTGTCGATACATGGCGGTTTCGTGATGTCGATCCAGCCTATGGCGACATAGTTGTTTTTGAGCTGCCTCAGTCGGGTGTCAACTACATTAAGAGGGTCGTCGGCATACCACGAGACGAGGTTCGCTACGAACAACATAGGCTGACCATCAATGGCTCGGTTGTACCTTTGGAGCCGCGCCCAGATGCCACTCGATTGGATCCTCGTTTCATTGAACGGCTGGGCGACCAGGAACACGAAATACTAATTACCAATGCCGGATTTAGTATTAGAGACGGTATATTTAACGTACCAGACGGTCATTACTTCGTGTTGGGTGATAACCGCGACAATAGCCGTGACAGCCGCTATTTCGGGATGATTCCGAGAGACAATATCCGCGGGAGAATTGCCCACATCTACTATTCATCCAGTGAAGCCACGGGGATCAGGTGGGACAGATTTCCGGCACAGTTTGACTGAGAATTAGCGATATTCTGGTGGCTGCTTCTGGCCCAACTGAGCCGGTCGCCAGGAGCCTGACCAAACGACTGCTTTCCGTGAGAGCTGACGCGCAAACCCAGGTCTTCGGAAACTCAGCGATCGAACGACTCCTAAGCGTCGCATAGCCGCCGGTCGAACGAATTGTTGTGAAATGTCGGCTGATTGCCCAAAGCTGACATCGACGTTTACGAATCCAAACCTCACAGGCAGGCATCTTAATTGCGATACGGCTCAACCGTGGGTCAGCGACTAATTAGGAGATCAAAGAATGCCTAGCCTGAATCTGCGAACAATGGTTGGACTGTCGATGCTTCGGCAGTCGATAAAGAATTTCATATTTATCCTCGTTTTATTGGGAGCGACTGGAGCATCGCACGCCGACGAACGAATAAGTTCAGAAACTAATTATCCCGAAGTGGCTGCTGCCATAAATTCGACGATGCGTACCTATCACTACGATCCGGAAGAGTTGGACACGCCTGAATATCTGCGTATTGAGGAAGCAATCTCTGCGCTGGGCAAGTCAGTCACATCGGATGAAGAGTTCACTGAGGGCTTTCGGGAAATTTGGTCAAATGGTCCGTTCTCACATGTCACGATCAATGATGCACAGCAGTCGGCCGATGATCTCGCAGACTATCTGGACACGTTGCGGATTGGCGGTGGGGGTGCGTCGTTGCGCTGGCAGGGCAATGTCGCGATCTTGACCGTCGACACGATGATGGGGCTCGACACTATTGAGGAGATAGATGCTGCATACGCAGCAATCGCTGAAAGAGACGCCTCGGGACTCATCATTGACCTTCGAGAGAATGGTGGCGGCGCTTTCGCAGTCCGGCCGCTCGTGTCTCACGTGCTGGCCGAGCCATTAGACGCTGGAGTTTTCGTTTCCCAGCCCTGGAATTCTGCACACGAGCGTAAGCCGAACAAGGCCGATCTTGAAGCAGTCGAGCCTTGGGAAGGCTGGTCTGTTAGGACTTTTTGGGCTGACGTCCGGACCAAGCCCGTTACGCGCATATCTTTTTCGCCAGCCGAACCGGTTTTCGGTGGGCCCGTATACATTTTGACGAGTAAACACACCGCGAGCGCAGCCGAACTGGCAACCGATGCGCTGAGAGTCGCTGAGCGGGTAACAATCATCGGCGAAAGAACCGCTGGTGAGATGCTTTCTCAGACGATCTTCGACATTCCGGGTGGCTTCCATCTGAGCTTGCCGATCGCAGACTATTATTCTGTCGCCAATGGTCGGATCGAAGGTGTCGGAGTTGCACCCGACATCGCGGTAGAGGCGGCGCACGCGCTTGACACTGCCCTGGAGATTCTCAAGGACTAAGGTGCTGGAGTATCTGCTATTGGCCAACTGCCGTCGGTCACCAGAAACCTGAACGAACGGCCGCTCACCGGAAGAGCAGACGCTCGATAATTGGTTATCGAGTTTTCGAGTTCTGAGTGACCCCTAAGCATCGCATAGCCGCCGGTCGCTTAGTTCGCGCTATAATTTACGCTTGTGACCCGAAGCAGGAGTTCTGGCTATAGCGAGAAAAGCCAGCGCTGATAGTGCTGCGTCGAATCATGACGGCGACGCTGGATTCATCGTTCTTCTATTTATTAATAAAGCATGGCGTATGCTTACTCTGGGCCAGGACAAAAAGTCGAAGCGATGCAGGTTTTACTGAAATGGTTGTGCTTGGCGCTGCTGCATATCTTTGCCGCTCTGCCTCACCCTATTAAGAAAATAATTGCCACTGTATCAGAATGGCTTTTGTACTATGCGAACGGCCGAATACGGAAGATAACCGAACGTAATTTGGCGATCTGTTTTCAGAATGTGCCAGAAGAAGCGCGGACACAACTCGCACGCAGAAGCATGTTCGAACTGAGTTTCGGTGTGCTTGATCTAGCGCGATGTTGGATCTGGAAACTGCAGGACCTTGAACAAGAAGTTACTGGTGTCGTGGGATCGGCTCATTTTCGCGCTGCTGTTACGAACGGCAGAGGCACGCTCGTGCTACTGCCGCACTTGGGCAGTTGGGAGCTTGCAAATCTCATTCTCAGCAAGGATCACACAATCACAACGCTGTATCGGGAACCGAAAACGGCGGTTATTGGTGACCTGATTCGTCGCTATCGACAACGGTCCGGCGCGAAGTTGGTACCAATCGGAACGCCCGGTCTGCGGGCAGTACTTGAAGCGTTGCGGTCCAACGAGATGGTCACGCTACTACCAGACCAGGTGCCGCCGCGGCAATTCGGCAAGTTTGCACCGTTTTTCGGGGAGCCAACGCTGACAATGACCTTGGCAACAAACCTTATCCAACGCACCGGCGCAAAGGCAGTATGTGCCTACTGTAAACGTCTCCCCCGCGGAAAATACGAACTGGTATTTCTGCCAGTCGATGATGCCATTTATGACCCGGAGTGTTCGGTTGCGGTGGCAGCGCTCAACAGATCAATTGAACGGTGCGTACTGGACTGCGTTGAACAGTACCAGTGGGCGTACAAACGGTTCAAGATTCTACCGAATCTGCAAAAACGAAACTATCTCGAAACGCCCGTCTCAGGTAATGAGGACGTCGGTCATCGCCAGGCTTGATTGCCGGCATGTTCACGGCATTACACACTAAAACCCAAATTGATGATGCAATACGATTATCCGACCAGACTCGGGCCTGGAAAAATTTCCGATGTTTCCAGGCCATACGAAATACGACGTATTTTCATCTGATTTAATGCTGAGTAAGGACAAGAAAAAGGGGCACCATCCTGAGAACGCAAGTTGATTCTTGCGATTTCAACCGGTTAATGCAACACCTAAGCTCTGACTATAGAGCGGGAGTTGATGATAATGAAGCAACGAGCACGAAGATATTTCACACAGACCGAGATGACATAGGTCTGGGATCGCTGAGAGAACGGCGAGCGCCTTAACTCGATAGCGCGCTGTCTGGAGCGAGGCCATTCAGCCGTTCAAGGCATGCAATCGAGAACCGTGGCGTTCGTCCCGCACCAAAGCGGCGGTCGCGGCAACGCTATTGTGGGGGCCACTGACCCTGCCCCGATACAGGTTCGCCCGTTAGTCCGCTACGTATTCCAGGGAGGCAAGCATGAAAATCCTGATTTTTGGCGCAACTGGCACCGTCGGTCGTGAGCTCGTGACACAAGCACTTGAAAAGGGCCATGAGGTTACAGCATTTGCCCGTAATCCATCGAAACTGGAGATCGAACACCCCAGCCTCGAAATCATTGAAGGCGACGTAATGGAGTCGGCGCTCGTCGACCGGGCTGTGCCGGGTCATGATGCTGTCCTGGTTGCGCTGGGCGCAGGCACTAAAGGTCAGGTTCGCGCCACGGGTACCCGCAATATCGTCCAGGCAATGCAAAAAGACGGAGTTCGGCGGCTTGTCTGTCTCTCGACTCTCGGCGTGGGTGACAGCCGCGTCCATCTGAACTTCTACTGGAAGTACATCATGTTCGGCATGTTGCTACGCGTAGCTTTCGCCGATCATGTATCGCAGGAAGAGCATGCGACGCGAAGTGGACTGGACTGGACGATTGTCCGTCCAGCGGCGTACACCGATGGTGAACGTACAGGCAACTACCGGCACGGATTCGCTGCTACTGAAAAAGGACTCAAACTGAAGATCTCCCGGGCTGATGTCGCTGAGTTCGTGTTGGCTCAGTTGGATGACAATAGCTACATTCATAAGACACCGGGCGTTTCGTATTAGATAAGATAAGCGCCAGAGAACAGTGACCGTCGGCGCGGGTGATATAACTACGATCACCCGAGGGCTTGATTGCGGATATTGATATCTACGCAGTTTCACGCATTGAATCTCCCAACTTCACCCTCAAAAAGAAGCTGTTAAGGGCAAATCTGTCGAAAGGCAGAGACGCAAAGCCACGGATCCTCGCTTCCTTAGCGACGCGTTCCGCTACGCCACGAAGGACCCCAAGATCGCCGGGCTGCCGCATCACGCGGAAATACCACGATCCGCAAGGAGAAGGCGATGAAACCAAGTTTGGGCTTGTACCTTGTTGCGATTATCGCGGGCATGCTGGTCGCAGTACCTGAGGCCACAGCGAGCTCCAGGAATGTTGACTGCGATAAGGATGATTCGCTAACGAAAGTTCTGGCATCTAGCATCGGATCCGCCGCTACGCTGGAGATTAATTTGCTGGGAACCTGCTATGAGAATGTCACTATAAACCGTGATCGTGTACGCATTCTCGGCGATGGCAACACCACGGTTGTTGGAAGATTTCGGGTGTTCGGCTCCGATAATGTTTTTTTCAGAGACCTGACGATCACTGGCCCGGGTAACGGACTCACTATTCTTAACAGTCGTGTTCGTGTGATAGATGTACGAATAACAGGAAATGAGGGCACCGGAATACTGCTGGACGAGAGCGCTTCAATTCAGATGAATGGCGGCGAGGTCAGCGCTAATGCCGCTTCAGGCGTGTATCTAACAGGGTCACATGCGAAGTTCTCTGATGCTCAGGTGATAGGAAATTCCGGCAGCGGCATTGCTGCTACCAGCGGCTCGACGGTCCAAATCGAGGGAGGCTCTGTCAGTAATAACGAAGTACACGGCATTGATATGATGTTCAACTCGGCGTTGTCATTGTGGGGCACGGAGCTATCCAATAACGGCACTGTCGAGGGCTACGGGGCCCATTTCAGTCATGGGTCGTCTGGCGAATTGCACTTCGCAACGATCACAGCGAATTCCGGCGAAGGAGTGGAGGCCTTTGCAAACTCTGCGATCAGCATCAACGGCGGGCATATTTTTGAAAACGATCATCATGGAGTATCTCTGGGACTCGATACAGTTGCGGAGCTGAACGATGTTCAGATCTACGGCAATGTCGGTCACGGAGCATTTCTCTGGGCCGCGTCAGGTCTTTTCGTTTCCGGTAATACCAATATCCCGCCAAATAACGCAGGATGGTCAGTCCAGTGCGACGGAAAAAAATCCAGCGTCCGGGTTCACGATCCGGCAACTGTCGCAGCTATCGATTGTTCCGAACCGGACTTCTGACCCCGTTTTTCGGCTAACTTGGGCAGGCTGTAACGAACCGCCTGCCCAATCTGTACGAGTCCTGCTATGTCTGCTCACAGGCCCTGCCCGGGTTAGGTGGACACCTTTGAATGTCCGCGCAATGCGGAAGCAGGCGTCCCTTGCCAAAGAACAAAGGCCCTGCTACTGGCAGGGCCCATGCAAGCTTACATCTTCGCATTGCGGCGATTGTAGCAGCTAGAATTCACCGACTGTTACGACGCCATTCGTGCAATCAGGAAGATCGGTACACGGCTGGTAGGAATAACCCCACTCAACAAATAGATCCCGCACCAGGAAGTCAGGTCCGGGAACGAGCCGCCTGAGACCACCCGGGACCACGAAATCGGTTGATCCCGTTCGGAACAGATGGTCCGCGACCCTCTCATTGAGCGGTACCGCATTCTCAGGCTCTTCGCCTGGGGGGAACCCGCAAGTAAAGCATTTGAAAACCGTCACGGACCCAAAGAAGTTATCGAGAACGGAGCGGTAGGCTTTCAGCGCCTGCTCTCGAACCAGTTCATCCTCAGACAACACGTTGCTG
>JAOTVR010000028.1 GCA_029863305.1 Gammaproteobacteria bacterium
GACGAGTTGGTGCCGCTGCTGCTTTTGCCGCCCTTGGCAGCAACCTCGACGGTCTCGTTGCCGTAGACGCGGCGCACATCCCTGTGCGAACGCAGATCCGCAACCTGCCCGGCCGTAAGGTCCGCGGCCACCGCTGAAATCACACCGAGTTCGTGCGTAAGCTCGCCACCGTGAATCGCCACCAACGATTTCACCGCGTCGAGACTCTTGCCCTGGACGATGAAGGATGCGGTCGACTCGTCCTGCAAGGCAGAGGGCGAGCGCAGTATTCCCAGCCCGGCGAGCAGGACGATACCGGCGATGATTGCTATCCTGTTGTGGTGTCTCATAATCTTCTTCCCAAATAATTCTGGATGCTCATTTGTCACATTGATCAACCCGCGACATCGATCGTTCTGAGTACCTGCTCGTTGTCATTCGCTGAGCCATGTCGCCTCAGGTTGCCCGTGTGGCGCGCGCGGAACAGCAGTGATGTCGGCTCCAGCGCTTCGTGGTCGAAATCGAAACTCGTCGCTGCGATACTTGGTCCCATCATGCCGACCCACGCATTGCGCTCTCGCTTCGCCTCGTACATCAGGCTGTCGGCCAGGTTAATGATCTGGTCAAGACCGGAATCATCGGCCCGATTGCGGAACAGCGGATAGGCGGCGAAACCGATCGAGCAGGTCGTGCGTACTGTCTGCCCGTCGCCGAGTACGAAGTTGTGCTCCGCGATCGTGGACCGAATCCGTTCTGCAAGTGCCTCGGTTTCCCCGGCGCGTGCCTGCTTGGAGATCACGACGAACTCGTCGCCGCCCCAGCGGATCACGAAATCGGATTTCCGGCACGTAGCAAGGAGCAGATCGCGGAAATCGAGCAGCACCTGGTCACCGGCTGCATGGCCATACGTGTCATTGATCGGCTTGAAGTTATCCATGTCAATCATCATGAACACGAGTTCCGAGTTGTCCTGGGCATTCGTGCCGTCGCGTTCGTCCTCAACCCTGCGGCGAATCGCCTCGAGGTCGCGGGACACCTCTTCAAATACGAAGCGGCGATTGCGCAGCCCCGTCAGCGGATCGCTGAGACTGCTTTCCTGCAATGCCTGATTCAGATGGCGCAGTTGCTTGTTTTTGTCGAGCAGCCTTTCGGTACGCTCATTGACCTCACGCTCCAGGCGCCGGCTGTAGTTTTCTTCGCGCTGAATCTTGCGGCGGTGGCCAAGCCAGAGGAAAGCAGCGAGTTGCACGATCAGTGCCGCGTACCCGAGATAGGCCCACCACGTATCCCACGGCGCGGCGGACACCGATACCGGAATGGCAAAACCAGCCTCATTCCAGACGCCTTCACTGTTTGCCGCCTTGACGCGCAGCAGATAGCGGCCATCGTCGAGGTCCGTATACGTTACGCGACGTCGATTCCCGAGGTCGATCCAGTCGCGGTCGAATCCCTCGAGCTTGTACATGTACCGATTCTGGTCGGGCGCTGCGAAATCGAGAGCCGCGAATTCGAACGCCACATTGTCATCTTTCCAGCTAATCTCGACGGTTTCGTCGTCCGCCGGCAAATCCGCCTTGGTCGGATCGTTCGCGTTGAAAAAGCCGGTCAGTGCAATCAGCGGGACAGTCATATTGGCCTGAACTTGTTCAGGCTTGAACGCGTTGAAACCGTTGTGCCCGCCAAAAAACATCTCGCCTCGCGGACTACGATAGTGCGCACCAAAATTGAATTCTTCCGATTGCAGGCCGTCTTTGCGATGCAGATTTTTGATTTCTCCGGACTCGGGGTTAAAGCGACTGATTCCGTAATTGGTGCTCATCCACAGCCAGCCGGCATCGTCGAATTGCACGCCGTATACAACGTCGTTGGACAGGCCGTCGTTCTGTGAGACGTTGGCAAAATGGATCTCCGCAGGCTCGCGAACATTGCCGACGACCCGGTCGAGACCGCCACCGTGTGTGCCGACCCAAACTGTCCCTGCTACATCAACACTGATCGAGTAGACGGTATCTGCCGCCAGCGTCTTCGGATCCTCCGGGTCGTGGCTGAAGTGGTAAAACTCTTCCGTGGTCGGATTGAACAGATTCAGGCCGCCACCCTCGGTACCAATCCAGATTTGCCCGGTCTGATCTTCCGCGATGCTCGTTATTCTGTCGCTGCTCAATGATGTCGGGTTCGCTGGATCAGCATTGAAACGCGTGAATTCCTGTGTTGCCGGATCGAAGCGGCTGACGCCGCCGCCGAAGGTACCAACCCAAACGCGCCCTGCACTGTCCTCGAACATTGTCATGATGCCGTTGGCACTGAGGCTGGCCTCGTCCGCGGGGTCGTGTTTGAAAGTGCGGTTCTCTCCCGTTTTGGGATCAAGGCGATCGATGCCGGCTGTCATGGTGCCAACCCAGATCCTGCCCGCGCGGTCCTGCATCAGGCTCATCACGCGATCGTCGCCGATTCGGTAAGCGCTGGACGGATCGTTTCTGTAACGGACGATGTCGCCACTCGCACGATCCATCGCGTTCAGCCCGTCGCCGAACGTGCCTACCCAGAGTGTGCCCGCATCGTCTTCGACAAAAGACGTGACGTTCGGCTGGCGCTCCGCGCTGGCGGTGATTTCCTTCGCGGGCTCAAATCCGTATGACCAGGTCCGGGGGTTCCACTTATTGAGGCCCTGAGTCTTCGTGCCGATCCACAAAAGGCCGCTGCGGTCTTCGTAGATTGTCGTAATGTCGTTGCCACCGAGACTCGATGCGTCGCCGCTGTCGTGTGCATACCGAACCGCCGCGCCGGACGCATGATCGATGAGGTTGAGTCCCAGCGTGGTGCCCGCCCACAAGCGGCCATCTCTGTCCTTGAACAGCACTGACACACGATTGCTCGAAATCGTTGTTGCATCCTCCGGTACATGCACGAAATGTTCAAAAGTCCTGCCGTTCGCGTTGAGACGGGCGATACCACCGCCGTCACTTCCGACCCAGATGCTGCCGTCCGCGTCCTCGACAATCGCACGAACGCTGTGTTCGTCCAGCGACGAGCTTTCGTCCGGGTCATGTGTGAAGGTGAAGACTTCGATCGTCTTTGTATTGACTCGCGACAATCCGTGATCGCCACCCGCCCACAGGTTGTTGTTCGAATCCTGAAAAAGTGCGTAGACGTTGACCGGCACATCGCCGCTCTGGCCAAACCGGACGCGCGTGAATACACCGGTGGCTGGATCCAGGCGATCGAGGCCCGCGCCACGCGTAGCGATCCAGATCGCGCCGCTGTCGTCGATGAGTATGCGACGCACGATATTGCTCGAGATGCTGTCGCTGTTCGCGGCATCGTGGCGAAATGCCGAAAAGCGATTCGTCGTGCGATCGAATTTCACCAGACCACCACCATTGGTTGCAATCCAGAGATTGCCGGTGCGATCTTCTTCGATGTCGAATATGAAGTCGCTGCTCAGTGAATCCGGATTGCCGCGCTCCCGCCTGAACACCTCGAATTCGTAACCGTCATAACGATTAAGGCCGTTCTCGGTGCCAATCCAGAGCATGCCCCTGGAGTCCTGCAGGACAGATAAAACGGTGCTTTGCGAAAGCCCGTCGTCAAGCGTAACGTGGTCGAAGCGCATCGGATGGTGATCGCTGGTGCCTGCGAAGACGACGGTCGACACACCGACTGACAGGATCAACGCCACTAACAGGTAAGCAACTAATCGCATGCCCTGCTTCCTGGGCTCGTTGGAATACTGTGTCATAAATCACCTGCAACGGGTCGTCCCGACATGGCGTGACCTCCCTGTTTGTTATAGGGGACATTAAGGACTTTTCCGGCTGATCAGGCGTTGATAGCTGCACGCGGCGGCGGCGGCCAATTGTGAACTGCGTCACATAACGAGCTGGTTAAATCGCGGTGAAACTAGGGCGTTGCCGGCATTTTCAGGAGGGCAGCGAAGGCATCCGCTGCAACTGCTTTGGACACGAGAAACCCCTGAAAAGTGTCGCATCCGAGCTTCTTCAGGATAGACAGTTGCTCTGCAGTCTCGACGCCTTCGGCAATGACCTCGAGATTGAGCCGCTGTCCGAGCGCGACCATGGCGGATGTGATGGCCTCGTCCTTGTGGTTTACCGTGAGACCCGCGACATAGGATTGGTCAATCTTCAGTACATCTATGGGCAAATCCTTGAGGTACGCGATAGCGGAATCGCCGGTCCCGAAATCATCCACGGATAACCGAATGCCGAGTTTCTTGATCTCGACCAGCTGACTGATCACGTCGTAGTCACCCGAGAGCACGCCGCGCTCGCTGATCTCGAGTTCGAGACAGGCAGGATCCAGATCGTGTCGTTCGAGAATGCGCTTGATCGAATCAGCGAAGCCGGCACTGATGAGCTGTACCTTGGCGACATTGACGCAGATGTGCGGCAACGCGATGCCGACCCGATGCCACGCCTTGAGTTGCCGGCAAGCTTCGTCCAGGACGTATGCGCCGATTCGAATCATTAACCCCGATTCTTCTGCGATTGGCACGAACTCGGTTGGCGGGATAAAACTGCCATCCTCCTGTGGCCAACGCAGTAATGCTTCGGCAGCGACAACGTGGCTGCCATCCATTGCCGTTATTGGCTGGTAGACCAACTTCAAATCGTCGCGGTCGAGTGCCTCATGCAGCATGTTTTCGATACGCAGCTTCCGCGCTGCGGCTGCGTCAGTTTCGGCACAATAATACTTGAACCCGCCGCCCCGGCTCTGGGCATCGCGCATTGCATTGTCGGCCCGCTGTAGCAGACTGTCTGCGTCATCGGCATCCTGCGGATACAGGGCAACGCCGAGGCACGCGGACAGATAAACAGTCTGCCCGGACACCTGGATCGGTTGTGACAGCGTGTCGAGCAGCTGGTTATGAAGTACTCGCAGTTCTTCGTCATCATTGCTGCAAGTCAGCATCAGTCCGAATCGAAACTGATCCAGGCTGGCGGCTGCTGCGGTTCGCAGACCATTCATTTCCCGGCGCGGCGAACCCGAATGACGCAGGCATTCGGCCAGATTGTGGCCGATCTGCGTGAGCACGTTGTCGGCCTTCTCCTGGCCCATTGCCTCTATCACCAGACGAAAACGCGTGAAGCCGATGACGAACACCGCCAACTTTGTTCCGTCGCGATCAACCGCGTGCATACCACGCTTCAACAGGCCGATGAACTTCGTCTTGTTTGGCAGACCGGTGACGGGCTCGAAAGATTCCCGGCTCCTCAGTTGCTGACGCGCTGCGTCGGCAAGTGTCAGGGCTTTCGTCAACGAGTCCCTGCTGTCCGCCAACTGTTTTTCCATAGCGATTTGACGCGACGCGTGCCGCGCCCGGCGACTGATCAGCTCCCACTCGTAGGGTTTGCGAACGACATCGAAAACCTCTGCTTCGAGTGCAGCGGCGGTTTCCCTGCTGCTCGCGCACATTACGATAATCGGCGCAGCGAGGTCTGCCGCATCAGCGAGTGCGCTGAAAACAGGAACCCCTGTGGCATCTTGCAGGCCGGCCTCGACGATGATCACGTCCGGAGTCCTGGCGCGCGCAATGTCGAGACCATTGACGGGATCGGGCGGGACACAGGTTTTCAGCCCCGCCTGCGTGAGCCAGCGCTGGCCCCACTTTTGCGCGGAATTATCACGGCACAGTAACAAGGCCGAACCAGTGTCATCCTCGAAAGCATCATTAGCCGGATTCGTCGGCATCGACAGCTTTTTGATCGTCTGCGTCAGGTCGAGTTGACCCTCCGGCCCGCGGGATTCCGGTTTTGTTTTCGTGCCCGTCATGATCCGTATTGTCTGTCTGACCCGGTCTGGGTCGCATTGTCGAGGTATTTGAGCAACTCATCTTCAGTCAATGGCTCGCAAAACAGAAACCCCTGCAGCAGGTCGCAGTGATTCTCACGCAGAAACTGTGCCTGATCCTCCGTTTCGACCCCTTCCGCAATGACGCGCAGGCCCAAACCATGACCCAGCGCGATCGCCGCCGTGCACGCCGCTCGATCCTGTTGGCTGGTTTCGATGTTGGCGACGAAGGAATTGTCGATCTTTATGCCATCGATCCGACTGCGCGACAGGTGTGCCAGCGTGCATGCCCCGGTGCCATAATCATCGATGGTGATGCCGACACCAAGTGATTTCAATTCGTCGCACATTGCGTGTTGCTGCATCGCATCACGCGATAGCATGTACTCCTTGATTTCCAGATCGAGACCGGCCGGGTCGACACCGGTTTCGTCGAGTATCGCCCGGACCTGCCGGGCCAGATTGGCCCGCGAAAACTCCTGCCCCGACAAATTCACGGCCAGACGAACATCCATATGACCCGCATCGCGACATCGCTGCAGTTGTTCGCAGGAGCGGCGCAGCACCCACTCGCCGATGTCGACGATCAGCCCCGTATATTCGGCAATCGTTATGATCTTGCGGGTCGTTCGCGCACCGAGAATCGTTTCGGGCCAGCGCAACAAAGCCTCGACCGAATGCAAGGCACCTGTGCCCGCCTCCACAATGGGCAGGTAACGCAGCGTAAAGTCCTCACGTTGCAGAGCAACCCTGAGGTCGGTGGTCAGATCCTGACGCTGCAGGTTACGAAGCCGCACGGTGCCCGAATGGAACTTGAAAGGCTCGGCACTGCTGTTTCTGGCATCTTCCATCGCCGAGATCGCGTTTTTGTACAGGGCGTCGGGATCCGTACCGTCCTGGGGAAACAACGCAACTCCGGCGTACGCTGCAGCGACCACAGTGCGGTTGCCAACGGCTACCGGCTGTCGCAAAGCCCCAAGCAATCGCATTACAACCGCCTCCGCGTCTTCGCCACTGTCGATACGCGGCAGAGCAATCGAGAACTGCCGAAAATCGGTTCGCGCCACAATGGAGTAGCGATCGAGATTCGTCCGCGCGGAATCATTGATACCACGAAGCTGCATCGTGAGGCGCGATGCGAGTTCCTTCAGGAAATCGTCCTCATGACCTGCAATGAGTGCATGTCCATCGTCGTCAAACTGATCAATATGAATACAGATAACCGCCGCCCGGCCCTCCTTGAGGCGTTGCACATCAGCAATCTTCTGCAACTCATGGTGAAAGAACTCGCGATTCGGCAGTGCAGTGATCTCGTCGGTATATGCCAGTTGCGTAATCCTGGACAGATTCGTGCTTGTCTCGGAAATATCACGAATGACCAGCAAGACACGGTCACGTCCCTGTGGAACGTAGATGAATTCGTAGTTTCTGCCGTCGGCCGGGTTTTCGGCCTCATCGCTGTAGAATTTCCGGCTGCGAAGGGTGCGTTTTATGTGGCCACGCACTGTCTCGGCGAGTTCGGCTGGCCAGACATCGTCGATGGATGCTCGATCGAGGGCCAGGCGTTGTGAGGTGCGCAAGGAACCCGGCGTCTCGAGTACCCCACGAATGGAACCATCACTCGATACCATCAGAACCATGTTGCCAGCTGCCGTCGATTCGTGGCGCGCTTCAATTGCGACTGAGTCCACCATCCCTAGCTTGTCCATTCGGTTAATAATCCGGGCGATTATCGCGCGTCATATAACTCCGCGTCATTTATCTTTGCCAAGACTGCGACACGCCTCACAATATGCTTTATGCAGTGCTCAGGAATAACGACATTTGGTCCAAAAAAAAGCGCCCCTGTTTCCAGGGGCGCCTTCGGTCTCCGTGCAGTGTGTCCTATTCCTGGTCTACCCAGTGGTTGACGCTTGCCGTCTCGGTGAGCGAGTCGGTCCAGAGGTAGCCGTCCGTCCAGAGGTAACCGTCCGTCCAGAGGTAACCATCGGTCCACAGATAACCGTCCGTCCAGAGATAGCCATTCGTGCCGATGCTGCCATCGGTCCAGAGGTAGGCGTCAGTCCACAGGTAACCATCGGTCCAGAGGTAGCCGTCGGTCCAGAGGTACCCATCGGTCCACAGGTAGCCGTCGGTCCAAAGGTAGCCTTCGAGGCCCATGATGTAATAGTTGCCGTTGTCGTCGACATTGGCACGGCCGCCGTAATGGATCTGCCCGGTGATATCGAGATTAATATCCAGACCACGATTGGCACAGCCCGACGCCGTTCCGTAAACGGCTTCCACGGCGTCGATCACGCCGGCTCCCTGCTGGAACACGCTGTACGCCAATAGACCGTTGTCATCGACAGCTGGACGTGCCGAGGCCAGGATGCGGCACTTGACGTCGTCGTTTGAAAGTCCAGGATTGGCGTCCAGAACCAGCGCTGCCACGCCGCTGACAACGGCTGCCGCCTGCGATGTGCCCGACATCGTGAAATAACTGCCCTGATCATGAAACTCGGGGTGTTCGGTCGCGATGGTGCTGGTTAGACGGCTTCGCGAAACCATGTGACCACCCGGAGCTACAACCTCGGGCTTGACGAAACCTTCAACGGTCGGACCTGCCGACGAAAAAGATGCGAGTACGTCGTCGGATCCGTCCGCTGGTGTGTAATTATCCGACATGGCGCCGACGGTAATCACGTAAGGGTTGTTGCCCGGTACACCAATGGTCATGGCACCGGGTCCTGTGTTACCGGCAGAGGCAACGACGACAACGCCAGCCTGCCACAGCTGCATCACCGCCTGGTTGATCGGGTCATCCCAGTAGTGCGAGCGTGCCGGGGCGCTGAACGACAGGTTCAGAACGCGGATGTTGTACTGCGCCCGGTTGTTCAGAACCCAGTCCAGACCTCGGATTACGTTGGCGTAGGTACCATGTCCCTGGCCATCAAATGCCTTGACCGAGATCGCACGAACGTCAGGGGCGATGCTGTTACGACGCATCGTGCCGTCATCGGCGTAATCGGTATTCCAGATGATGCTGGCGACGTGGGTGCCATGACCGTAGTTGTCATTGTGCTTGCCTTCCTGGTTCTTGATGGCGTTGTAGCGAACCTGCATGCGTCCGTTGCCGCTCGTGTCTTTCTGCAACTCGGCGATGGCAGCCATACCGCTGTCGAGGACCGCAACCGTCACCGATCGGCCCATGATGCCATTGGCCTGCACCTGGTCCGCACCGACCAATGTCGGGAAATGGTTGTAGGCACTGGGGGAACCGCCAGCGGTGCCACCGGCCGTCTTGACCGCGCCATCCTCGGTAATTCTCAGAATGGCCGAGTGAACCCGAAGTTCATCGAGCTGGCGGGGCGACAGTTCCGCCGCCACGGCATTGATGATGCCGAGCTCGTGCGTGATCTCGCCACCAACCGAACCCACGGCGGCAGAAACGGCGTCAGCCGACTTGCCCTCGATGATGAATGACACAGACGCTTCGGCAGTTACAGCCGATTCGATCTGTATGTCCTGCATCGAGAACAAGCCGATGCCGACAACGAGGCCGTATATTGCAATGAATGTAAATACTGCTTTGCGGTCCATGACGATGTACTCCTGTAATGTGGGGAACATTTGATCAAAGACCGGGCATTTATGGAGGTGTCGGGCCGAATGTCGGCCCGTGTGTGCCTGTGACGGAAATCACATAACGGCGCCGTTAAATAGTGGGGACATTTCGCTTGCTCCTTCTGGAAAAGCAGAATGTCCACATCGCTTAACTTGCTGTTTTTATTTCGATTTGATGACGTACCGTGTCGAGGTTGATGACCATGGATTCGTCAGCCACTTCCTTGCACGCAATCAGGAAGGCAGGCACCTCTTCGGCACGCAACGGTTCGGTGTACAGGAACCCCTGCACCGCGTCGCAGCCACGCTCGCGAAGGAATTCGACCTGCAACTGGCTCTCCACGCCCTCTGCGATCACTGTTATGCCAAGCTCGCGTGACATCGCAATGATTGCCGAGCAGATGGCCTGCTTTTGGCCGGGTTCACGCACCCCGTCAATAAACGTTCGATCGATTTTGATCGCCTTTATCGGCAGGCTGGTCAATCGCGCGATGGACGAATGCCCCTGGCCAAAGTCGTCCAGAACGATACCGACGCCTATCTTGCTCAGTTCCCGCAGCGCTACGTCCGCCTGCCTGCTGCGCATCAGCATGGCCTCGGTTATCTCGAGTTCAAGTTGGCTGGAAGGCAGTCCGGCGTCTTCCAGCGCCAGGCTGATCAGTGTCGCCAGATCGTCACGGGTAAACTCCTGCTGCGACAGATTGATCGATACGGGCGGAACGTTCAGGTCCTCGATGTACCACTCGTTCGCCTGTTGGCAAGCCGAGGCGAGCACCCATTCACCGATCGGGTAGATCAAACCCGTCGCCTCAGCCAGCGGAATAACCTCCTGCAACGGCACACTGCCGCGCAGCGGATGCATCCAGCGCAGTAGCGCCTCGAGACCTGCGACGTGGCCCGTTGTCAGATCGATTCTCGGCAGGTAATGAAGCTCGAGCTGTTCTTTCTCGATTGCCCAACGCAGCTCGTTCTTTACGTCAAGCCGCTTCAGCGCCCTGAACTGCATCGTGCCGGAGTAAAACTCGCGACCATCGACGCTGAGTACCTTGGCTTCATCCAATGCAACCCGGGCATTTTTCAGCAGGGCTTCGGCATTCTTGCCGTCGAGCGGATACAGTGAAATACCGATGCTGGGAGTGATTTGCAGCTTGTGCCCTTCGATGGAAACCGGCTCGGTAAACGCTTCTCGTACTCGGCCGGCAACCGTGTCGACATCGTCCCTCGATTCGATATCTGCCAGCACGAGGACGAACTCATCACCACTGATTCTCGTCAGGCTGGAACCATCCGGATCATCTATTCGGGCCAGTTGGTCGGTACTTCTGAGGCAGCGTTCTATGCGTTGCGCGGTAACCTTCAATACCGCGTCTCCGACCGCGCGGCCGAGCGTCGTATTAATGCGGGTGAAGCGATCGATATCGATACAGAAGACCGCAATGCCACGTTCGCGCAGCTTCGCGTCATCGATCATGGTGTCAAAATCCGTCCTGAATACTTCGGCGGCGGTCAGTCCTGTCAGGGTATCGGCTGCGTTACGGTTCTGAGGACCGCCCGACCGTCCATGCAAGTCCGGGATATTTCGCATGATCATCAATACGCGATCCCGGCCCTGCACAAGCAGGCGCACCTCGTAGCGATTGCTCATGTCATTGCCGCTAAGTTCAACTTCGAACGCGTAGCCCTCGCGACTCCTGAGCACACGCTTGATATTTTGCAGTACGATTTTTGCGACATCCGCCGGCCAGACATCAGTGATCAACTGACCTTCGATATCTTCGGGGGACAGGACAGGATCATCATTGGCGCCACCGAGATATTGCCGCAGCAGTCCGTCTTTACCGGCAACAAAAAACGCGTCAGGCATGCTGTGCAAAACGTCCGACTCCGGTGTCCTGAGGGCGCGGATACCACTCAGGGTGCGGCCCGTGTCGCCCAGCGACCGAATATGCTTTTTAAAGACCTGTTCATCGATCGGCTTCTCGACAACCGCTGTTACATTTTCCTCATAGGCCTGCTGAATTGCAGCACTGTCGCAATCGTCCGAGAGCAGTAGCAGGGGGACATAGTTACACCCCGGCAATTGGCGAATTGCCTGACAGGCGGCCAATGAGTTTTGCGGATCGATCGCTGCGTCAACGACGATCAAGGCAGGTGCGGAATCGGCGGCGCTGTCACTGGCCTGACCGAGATCGAGGCAGTCGACAGCATCGTATCCTTCGGCTTCCAGCAGCTTTGACAGCCGACGCGATATCGCGTTGTCGCTGGTGATGACCAGCGCACGGCCGGTTTCCTGAGGCTGATCTGGATGCGACATGGACGCTGGTGCTGTTGGCTTGACTTATGTTGTTATCGCCCGATTGACGGCTGACTTTAGAGTCAAAAGACATTCAGAATTCAGCGCTGCTGCCGATACGCAATTGGTGAATGTCTGCTTTGGAAATTCCGCTGGCGGGTGCGTATGAGCTTGCCTGCCACGACGACGATGCTGGTCCTGGACGTGACCGTCATTGGCCTTGTCCTGGCCATGATCGGGATGTCCTGGTCTCTCGGTATATTTCGAAAATGGCGCATACCGCGGACAGGTCGATTCCTGATGATTGCCGGTGTTGCCGTGACCGGCTTGTTCCATCTGGCTGATCTGCTGCTCATAACCGTGATGCCGCCGCTCTTGCCTGCCGGCAAAGCCCTAACCTTGACGACGGAACTCCATCGATTGTTCCGCTGGCCCGTTTCGCTGGTCTCACTGACCATGATCTCAACCGGCGTCGTCATCGAAGCGTATCTCCGGGAACGGCTCGAGAGTCACCTGCACCGCGCCGAGTCGCGCGTTATCAACGCCCAGGATGCCATCATCGAGTCTGAAATGCGTTATCGATCTCTTGTCGAGCAAACGCCGGACTCTTTGTATTGTTTCGAATTCACGCCACCGCTGCCGATTGAGTCCAGCATCGACGATCAGCTTGACCGAAGTTACGACGCCGTGCTTGTCCAATGCAACCAGGCATTCGCCAAATCGCTCGAAGCGCAAACTGTCCAGGATATTGTCGGCATGCGGTTTGGCGAAATGGACTCGGCTCTTGACCGGGAATCGCATACGCGCCTGTTCACAGAATTTATTGAACAGGGATACCGGCTGGTCGATTATGAATTGAAATACTCAGGTCCGGATGGGGAACCGCGTGCTTTGCAGCTCAGTCTCTCCGGCGTCATTCGCAATGGCGAACTGCGACGGTTTTGGGGTGCAGAACGCAATGTCATCCGTGAGCACGAAACCAAAGCCGCGCTTGCCACTCGCATGCATTTTCACCAGATTGTTGCGGGCATTACATCACTGCTGTTGATGGCAGACAATGACGAAACAGACAGGGCGATGAAGCGATGTCTGCAACAGGCCGGCCACTACGTGCAGGCCAGTCGGGTATCGATAATGTGCTTCGCTCAGAGCGGTCATCCTGCCAGGGAACGATATTCCTGGAGCAAGCTCGATGACTCGCCATGGCCGGCATGGTCGCAATACGACATTCCGTGGATGTGGCCGAAACTCTCGCATGGCGAACCCATCGGCGTCGCGAATGTCAGCAAATTTTCTCTCGTGGCCAATCAGGATGCCAGGTCGCTCACGCAGCTGGGCGTGCAGGCGGTCATCACCGTGCCGTTGCTGGTTGCGGGAAAATCGATAGGCGCTTGTGTCTTCACCGACTCGACATGCCATCCGGAATGGAGTGCTCAGGAAATCGATGACCTCAAGGTGATAGCCAACCTGTTTGCCGGCAAACTTGTGCAAATCGATTCGACCAGAGCGCTCGATGAGGCGCTGTCGAAATTACACGTCGCAAAATCCCGGCTCGACGCGGAAAACGACGTCCTGCCAGACGGGAGCTGGAAGTCGGTGATAAGCTGATATACGCAGTGCAGGAGCGAACGCAGGACCCGCGGCAGTTAGATGTTCCTTAAGCAAGCACTCGGCTGACGGATGCCGCCAATACCCCGTCTTTTGCGCGCATGTTGTAGCCGATGCGCAGATGCGGTTTTCGTATATTTATGAGCCGCGTCAGATCGATCGGTGTCGCCACCAGCACGAGATCGCAGTCGACAGCGTTAACCGTCGCCTCGAGGTCGCGAATCTGTGCCTCGCCGTAGCCCATCGCCGGCAATAGCGGCCCGACGTCCGGATAACGCTCGAAGGTCTCAGCGATTTCACCCACCGCCCATTGCCGGGGATCAACCAGTTCTGCCGCGCCGTGCTGTCTCGCCGCAAGCACACCCGCACCGAAAGGCATGCCGCCATGCGTCGTCGTCGGCCCGTCTTCGATCGCCAATACGCGCTTGCCCTGGATTAGCTCGGCATTCGGGACCTCCAGAGTCGATTCACGGCGCAGGACCATGGCGTCGGGATTCACAGCCTTCGCATTCGTCTCGACGATGCGAATGCCCTCGATGTCCGCGCAGTCGACCTTATTGATCAGTATCAGATCCGCACGCGCAAAGTTCTCGGTGCCGGGAAAATACTCGAGTTCATGTCCGGGCCGATGCGGATCCGCGACGACGATCCACAAATCAGGTCTGTAAAACGGGGTGTCGTTGTTGCCGCCGTCCCAGACGATAACATCGGCCTCCTGCTCCGCCTGAGCCAGTATTGCTGCGTAATCCGCACCGGCATAGACAACCACGCCGTTCCGCAGATGTGGCTCGTACTCCTCGCGTTCCTCGATCGTGCAGTTGTGGCGCTCCAGGTCTGCATAGCTGCCGAAGCGCTGCACGGCCTGCTTGCCGAGATCGCCGTACGGCATTGGATGGCGAATCGCGACAGTCGTCTTGCCGAGGTCCTTCAAAATATCCGTAATTCGACGAGAAACCTGGCTTTTGCCACACCCGGTTCTTACCGCAGTAATTGCAATTACCGGCTTGCGCGACGGGAGCATGGTCGCGTCAATGTCGAAAACCGAGAATCCGACACCGTGAGCCTCAACCTGCTTGCGGCGCATATCCACGTAATCGAGGCTAATATCGGAATAGGCGAAGATCACTTCGTTAATGGCGTTGGCCTCGAGCAGATCATCGAGTTCTTCCTCCGGCACGATCGGAATACCGTTGGGATAGAGCGAGCCTGCAAGCGACGCAGGATAACGACGATCTTCGATGTGCGGAATCTGTGTTGCCGTGAAAGCGACGACATTGAATTGCGAATTACCACGGTAACAGCAGTTGAAGACATGAAAATCACGGCCCGCCGCACCCATGATGATGAGATTTCTACTCACAATACGCTTGTCCGACAGCATTTGGAGACCGTATTCTAGCGGAACAACTCAGACTCGAACCCTGTTATCGGCCGAAGCAGGGCCTCGGTAATTCCGTACTCCCCTGCCGAATTGCCTGTGAGTCCGCATCTGACGGCGTGGCGGCTGCCTATACGCAGATTCCTCCATGTGAAGGATCGCGCTGGTTGAGCTATGCTTTTGTAAAACTATGACTGAGAGGAATACTGCTATGGCCTATAGTCTTGAAGACATTCGCAACGTGTGCCTGGTTGGGCCAAGCAACGCTGGCAAGACTCAGCTCACGGAAGCGCTACTGCATGCCGGTGGCGCCATCGCTGCCTGCGGATCCGTCGATAGTGGTGACACCGTGTCGGATTTCACCAAGCGCGAGCGCGAACTGGGGCATTCGCAATATTCTTCGGTATGCCATTTTGACCACAAAGGGATCCACGTCAATCTGATCGACACCCCCGGATATCGCGACTTTTACGGTCGCGCCCTTTCCGTTCTTCCGGCGGTGGAAACGGCGGCAATTGTGATCAACGCACAGGCCGGCATCGAAATGGTCGACCGCCGCATGATGAAAGCCGCTGCATCGCAGCGGCTTTGTCGCATAATCATCGTGAACAAGATCGATGCCGAGGACCTCGACCTCGAATCCCTGCTGAATGACATTCAGGACACTTTTGGTGCCGAGTGCCTGCCGATGAATCTGCCGACTGCCGAAGGCAGCGGCGTCGTCGACTGTTTCTTCCAACCCACCGGCGCGGATACTGCATTCAGTACCGTTGCAGCGGCGCATACGCAGATTGTCGATCAGGTCGTCGAGGTTGACGAGGAACTGATGGAGCTCTATCTCGAACAGGGACAGGAGCTTGCTCCGGAGCAATTGCACGATCCTTTCGAAAAGGCGTTGCGCGAAGGCCACTTGATACCGATTTGTTTCGTGTCGGCGCGCACAGGCGCCGGCATACCCGAATTGCTGGAGGTCTTTGAACGGCTAATGCCGAATCCCGTTGAAGGCAACCCTCCGGTGTTTCTCAAAGGTGAGGGTGACGACGTCGAGGAAGTGGTTATTTCGGCCGATCCCGATAAGCACGCGATCGCTCATGTGTTCATGGTGAATATCGATCCGTTCAAGGGCAGGTTGGGTATATTCCGCATTCATCAAGGCACGATTCGACCGGGTAATCAGCTGTTTGTCGGCGACGCCCGAAAACCGATCAAGGTCAATCAGCTGCTCAAGCTCAATGGCGAAAACCACAGCAAGGTACAGGTCGGTCTGCCAGGGGATATTTGCGCCATCCCGCGCGTTGACGAAGTGCACTACGACGCCGTGCTGCACGACTCGCACGACGAGGACAATTTTCACCTGAAGGCGATCGAATTGCCGCGACCGATGTATGGACTGGCAATCAAGCCCGCCAAAGACTCGGATGCGCAGAGAACATCGGATGCGTTGCATGCGGCTGAGGCAGAGGACCCCTCCCTCTATCTGGAGCATAACGCGGCGCTCAATGAAATCGTGTTGCGTGGACACGGTGAGCTGCACTTGAGAACCGTACTCGAGGACATATCCGATCGCTACAATCTGCAGGTCGTTACCTCCCTGCCGTCAATTGCTTATCGCGAGACAATTACCGCCGCGGCGGAAGGTCACCACCGGCATAAGAAGCAGACCGGCGGCGCGGGACAATTCGGCGAAGTGTACCTGCGTATCGAACCGCTGCCGTCGGGCGAAGGCTTTGAATTCGCAAGTGCCGTCGTCGGTGGCTCAATCCCGTATCAATACATTCCGGCAGTGGAAACGGGTGTTCGCCAGGTCATGGAGGCTGGCGCCATCTATGGTTACCCGATGCAGGACATCAAAGTGACCGTTTATGACGGCAAACACCATGCCGTCGACTCCAAGGAAGTTGCGTTTGTTCAGGCCGGCAAGAAAGCGTTTCTTAACGCTATAAAGAAAGCCAGGCCGATCATCATGGAGCCGGTCGTCGATGTCGCGTTCACCGTGCCGAGCCGATGTGCCGGCGGTGTCGCCGGAGATCTTTCTTCCATGCGCGGAATGGTACGTGGAACTGAAACACTTCCCGACGACCGCATCGTGATCACCGGCCAGGCACCCCTCAAAGAGCTGCAGGATTATCATTCGCGATTGAAGTCGCTGAGCGGCGGCGATGGCAGCTTCACGATGGACTTTAGTCACTATGCGCAAGTACCACCGGATGCCCTCGACGTCAGCGCAAAGAGGTCGACCGGTTCAGGTTAGCGAGGCCTCGATCATGTCTTCGCGGTTTCTCAGAAAAGGGATGACCAGTAGCGGGAAAATGACCAGTAATGCGTCCAGATAAAGGACCGTTGCGTAGTTGAATTGTTCGGCCACGTTGCCCTGCCAGAAGTTGGCGAAACTGATCGCGAGATTGCTCATTGCCATGAATGCCGTAAATTGTGTCGCGGCAACGGCCGGGTTCGTCATGCCCATGAAGACTGCATTCTTGACGCCGAAAGACATGCCGAATAACAGGCCGTGAGAAACGATGACGCCATAAAAAACATGCAGCGGTACATTTTGCAGGCCGAGCGTCGAAATCTGTGTCGCAAGCAGCAATGTGGGCATGACGGTCAGAAAATAGAAGATTCCAATAATCTTCTTGAGACCGAATCGGTCCCCCAATACTCCGCCGATCAGGCAGCCCAGCGCCGAAAAGACCGTGCTGGCGATACTGATCTGCGCGATTTGAGTTGCTGTCAAGCCATAGTCGACTTTGATGGTGCCAAGAATCGCATACTGCAAGGCCATGGCACCTACCGGCAACAACGAAAAGATCAAGCCGAGTTTGGGTCCCGCTCCGGATTTCAGAAAGCTCGCGTAGAGTATGCGCAAGAACGATACCAGGTTCTTTGAAAATTCCAGCAGGGCGTTGCCCTTTAGCTGCCTGGCTTGCCTTGCAACATCAGGGTCGTGCACGAAGAAGAGAACAAAGAGCCAGCTAAGGAGCAGCATGCCGCTGATATAGAACAGGGTGACATTGAATCCCCAGAAGCCGAAAATGAATACGGCGCCGCCGCCGCCCAGGGCGATGCCGAGGTACTGGCCACCGAACATGAACCCATTGCCCCGCCCGCGTTCGTCTTCTTTGAGAGTGCTGACCGCCAGCGAGTCGATAGCGACGTCCTGTGTCGCGCAGAAGAAATTGTTCAACACGATCATTATGAGAAGCAGTTGAAAATTGGCGACAAAATCGACGGTTGCCGTGATTAGCAGGGTCACCATCATCATCGTCGTGCAAAACAGTATCCATGCCTTTCGGCCGCCGAAACGACCTAATTTCACAAGATCGATAACGGGCGCCCACGCCCATTTAAACGCCCAGGGCAAAAAAAGCGCCGCGACGAAGGTCCCGATCTGGGACAGGGACAGGCCCTCGGTCCGCATAAACGCGACCATTGCCGTTGATGTGAATCCGTACGGAATCCCTTCGGAAATGTACAGCAGGCCAAAAGTCAAAAAGCGACCCTTGGTTGTGCTGAGAAGGTTTTTTGCACCCATTGCGTGTGGAGCCCCCGCCCCGGTCCGTCGGACTAGGTGATATCCAGCATTTAAACACAGTCGGGAAGGTCGTATTTTCCTTAGTGCGGGATGTCCCCCGAGTGCCCGGCCCCGGCTCGTGAACAAAGGAACAAGACTGTGAATGACCATGCGCAATCCGCGATGTATCGCGGCGTGAAGATTCTGCACGATCCGGTGCGCAACAAGGGCACCGCCTACACTGAAGCTGAGCGCGACCATCTCAAGTTGCGGGGCTTGCTTCCACCACGCGTACATACGGCAGCCGAACAGGAATTGCGTGTCCTCGGCAACGTCCGCGAAAAACCTACGGACCTGGAGCGCTATCTCTATCTCGTGTCCCTGCAGGACCGCAACGAGACTCTGTTCTACCGCGTAGTAATGAACAACATCGAAGAGATGATGCCGATCATCTATACGCCGACCGTCGGCCAGGCTTGTCAGGAGTTTCAGCATATCTTCCGCAACCCGCGCGGCTTTTATGTTTCCTTGCAGGACCGGGGGCACGTCAGGGAAATCATGCAAAACTGGCCACACAAGGATGCCAAGATCATAGTTGTGACGGACGGCGAGAGAGTCCTCGGGCTAGGTGACCTCGGCGCCGATGGCATGGGCATCGCGATCGGCAAGCTGGCACTCTACACCGCATGTTCCGGGATTCACCCGACCCATTGCATGCCCGTGATGCTGGATGTCGGCACCAACAACGAATCGCTGCTGAACGACCCGCTGTACAACGGTCTCGAGTGCCGTCGTGTTCGTGGTGAGCGCTACGATGAACTGGTCGACGAATTCATTTGTGCCGCCAATGAAGTATTTCCCGGTGTTGTCATCCAACTCGAAGATTTTGGCAACGCGAACGCTTTCAGACTGCTTGAGCAGTACCGTGATCAGGTCTGTCTGTTTGACGATGATATTCAGGGAACCGGAGCTGTGGCGCTATCCGGCATCATGGGGGCGCTACGCATCACTGGTGGCAAACTGTCGGAGCAGAAGATCCTGTTTCTGGGCGCCGGAGAAGCCGGAATCGGCACCGCCGACGCCTTCGTCGCGGCGCTGGGCGAGCAAGGCATTGCGCCGGAACAGGCGCGCAAACATTGCTGGTTCGTCGACACCAAGGGACTGCTGGTCGCAGACCGCAAAAACATACCCGCCCAAAAGCAGCCCTATGCTCACGATCATGCCCAAATCGATGATCTTCTGGACGCCGTGATGGCGCTCCGGCCGACCGCGATTCTCGGACTGTCGGGACAGCCGGGAACCTTCACCAGGGAAGTCATCGAGGCAATGGCGGCGATCAACGATCAGCCAATCATCTTCGCGCTGTCGAACCCGACATCACAGGCGGAATGCACGGCGACGCAGGCCTATTCCTACAGCGATGGCAGGGCGATCTTCGCCAGCGGCAGTCCTTTCGATCCGGTGAAGCTCGGTAACCAGACCTTCGTTCCCGGCCAGGGAAATAATGCCTACATCTTCCCGGGAGTCGGATTGGGCGCCATCGTGAGTGGCGCCAGGACCATAACCGACGACATGTTCCTGGTCGCTGCGCACTCACTGGCCAATCAGGTCAAAGACACAGATCTCGAACGCGGACGTGTGTACCCACCACTGTCCAGGATTCGCAAGGTCTCGGCCGTGATCGGCAGGGACGTGGCGAATCTCGTGTACGACAAGGGACTCACGGACAAGGAGAGGCCCGAGGACATCAGTGCAGATATTCGTGAATACATGTATCAGCCGGTGTATCCGCACTACGCATAAAAAAAGTGTCAATTTCGTGGAATCCGTCATATTCCATAATGTCGGTGTCGCCCATACTCTGCAGGATCGGGAAGTGCGTTTATTCCCTGGAGGCAGAATAGATGAGTGGCACGTTTCTTCAAATCGGCTTATACCTGCTCGCCGCCGGAGTGCTGGGGGGCGTATCCGGCTGGTTCGCCCGGGGCATCGCTGGCAAACACAGCCTCGAAAAACTGAATGACAAATGGCATGTCAAATTCGACGACGCCGCCCGTCAGAGAGATCAGTTCAACGCGGAGAACATAAAACTCCGAACATCGATCGAGGCTCAACAGGCCGTTGTGCACCGGCACGAGCTTGCCGCGACAAAGAGTCGCACCGAACTTGAGTCGATAATTGAACGTGTCAAATCGCAGTCGAAGGATCTGTTCGCCGTCAGTGCAGAACGCGACGAATACCGAAAAAAATCCAATGACAGCTTCCAGGCGCTGAATATCGCGAAGCATCAGATTGCGGATCTGCAAGCGGAATTCGTCAAGGCCCGGGGGTTCTACAAGGGTGAACTCGAGAAGGCGTTCGAGAAACGCAAGACGCTTGAGGCGAAAGTAGCGGATGCGAAACTCGAGCAGGAATCTCTGAGTAATCTGCTCAATGCTTCGCGGTCCGAACACGATTCAGTCAACAAGATGCTCGCTGCGGCCCAGACGCGGCTGGACAATCTGGACATACTCGAGCAGAAAGTGATCGTCCTCGAAGCGGAAAATGCGCAGCTCCGCCACGACGCCTCCGCCACCATGCAGGAGATTGACGCCCTTCGCCGCGATGTCGCGGAAATCGATGAGCTGAAGATTCAGAATAAAGAGCTGGCGCATTGCCTCAAATCGATGGAGAGCAGTCGCAGGCAATACGAAATCGACGCAAAACGATATCGGGAGCAGGCTGACCAGTCGGAAAAACAGTCAGAAACTCTGCGTATGAAGCTGGATGATGTTGAACAGAGCTTCGCAGATATGGCGAAACAACACGACGAAGCGCTGAAAATTGCGAAAAAGAAAGAGGCCGCGAAGAAACAGACGAATGGCCAGAAGCCTGCGGAGCAGGTGGTCGACGATCTGACTGAAATCGTTGGTATTGGCAAGGTTTTTCAGCAGACGCTAAACGACCTCGGAGTTTTCAGCTTCCGCCAGATCGCATCGTTTGGCCCGGCGGATGTCGCCCGTATCAACATGGAATTGAAGGAATTCAAAGGCCGCATGGAGCAAGACGACTGGATCGGCCAGGCCAAAGAGTTGCACTTCAAGAAGTACGGTGCCGCCGACCAGCTATAGCTTCGTGGTGGCTGCCTAGTAGCGGCCGTGTTGCTTGAAGATGTAGTTATTCAGCTCGATAAACTCATAGTTCATTCGATGCACGATCCGATGAGCCGAGCGCGCAACGGCACGCATCACTTTGTAAACGAGTTGCGGGTTCTTATCGACGAGGACTTCGAAATCTGCGCGTTGCAGGCGGAGAACACGGGTATCGCAAAGTGCGCGCAGGCCGACGGTGTGAGTCGCGCCGTCGATGAAACTGAGTTCGCCCGCGAGGTCGCCGTCCTTCAGGATTGCGAGACTGGCCGGCTCGCCGGCTCCGGCGTTTTTCACCACCTCGAGCTTGCCATCCAGCAGCACGTGCAGAGAATCATCCGCCGTGCCCTCGTTTATAAGAAATTCTCCGTCTGCCAGCTCCCGCGTTGTCATGATGCCACTGAGTTCGTCCGCTTCCTCTTGCGAGAGCTCCGCGCCCAATGTCGACAGCAGTACCAGTTTCGCTATGTCCGTCATGCTGTTTGCCACTCCTCGTGATCTGGCTACCGGCCCGGATCGTCGGAAGACATACTATCGCGCGCAGCCCTGACCCGCCATACCCGAATACGCCACGCCGCATTAGTGTGATGGCCGTCACGACTTGCCCTGCACCAGGCGATACCATCGAAGACCCGCTGTGTCAGAAGCTATGGCAGCAAAGCCGTCAGTGAATCGTACTATGACAACACAACTCTTCTCTGTTCGAACCGTGCTGGCCTTGCTTTTGATGTCGGCCGCGCTGGCGTCGTGCAATATCGGCTCTTACGACGATGCCCTTAAGCGCTACAACAACAGCCTGCCGCCCCCGCCCCCGCCACCGCCGCCGCCCGGAGCAGGATTCGGACCGAACTTCTCCGAGATTC
Organism: Gammaproteobacteria bacterium; assembly: GCA_029863305.1. Classification (GTDB taxonomy): domain Bacteria; phylum Pseudomonadota; class Gammaproteobacteria; order Steroidobacterales; family Woeseiaceae; genus UBA1847. The sequence goes on from JAOTVR010000028.1 coordinate 22,175, forward strand.
AGGCCGCTGTATTCACACCAAACTGTGCAACAGCGTCCTGCCACAGCAGCGGAGTGATGGCCGGAGGGTTGAACCTGGAGGTAGCGAGCAGCTATGCGATGCTGTATCAGATCGCGAGCAGCCAGGACGGTGGTGTGCAGCGTGTGAATCCGGGTAACCCGGATCTCAGCTACCTGATTACGAAACTCGAAGGGCCGGGTGCATCAGGTCAGCAGATGCCGCCCGGCGGCCCGCTGCCGCAGGCAGACATTGACGTCATTCGTCTCTGGATCACCAACGGCGCAATCGACGACACGGCGCAACCGAGCGTTCCGGTGCGGGTTCAGACCTTGTCGCCGATGCCGGGTGCTGCACTTACCGCGCCGCCTTCGCAGATCATTGCCGGCTTCACTCGCGACCTCGACGCATCGACTGTGAATGCGACCACGTTCATTCTCGAAGATGGCCTCGGCGCCGGGATCGCAGCCGCCGTCGCGCCCGCCGTCGGTGGCAATCCACAGACCGCGATATTTGATCTCACGGGCATTGCGCTGGCGGACGGTAGCTACACAGTCCGACTGCTGGGGACCGGAGCATCCGTCATCATGGATCTCGACGCCAATGCGCTCGATGGCGAGTATTTCGCCGGATTGCCGTCAGGCAACGGCGCCGCAGGTGGCGATTTCGTAGCACAGTTCACCATTACCACACCGGTCGTTATTGGGCCGACCCTCGAGCAAATTCAGACCGTCATCTTTACGCCAACCTGCGCCAGCGGCGGTTGTCACAGCGCCGGCAGCATGGCAGGTGGATTGAACCTGTCTGACGCCGATACGAGCCTTGCGCAACTGGTGGGTATGCCTAGCGCCAACCCGGCTCAGGCCGGAGAAATACGCGTCATCGCCTTTGACCCGAACAACAGCTACCTGATCAAGAAGCTCGAAAATGCGGCAGGAATCTCGGGACAGCAGATGCCGCTCGGCGGCCCGCCGCTGTCCGCAAGTGACATCGGCCACATCCGGCAGTGGATCATGGACGGCGCCTTACCCTGACAGAGCGATAGAAATTCGTACCCTCTGCGGTAAGATAGGGCATTGACCGCAGACTGGTATCAGAATGTCCCACCGTACCGAACCACTACCGCCGCTTTCGGGCGTGTCCCACATCGTCAGAGAGTTGCGCTACCACGAGGCATCCCGGCAGATCATCGGCTTGCTGTTGTGCGTCTATTTCGCCGCCATTTCCCAGCCGATTCCCTGGGCTATTTATCTGACCACCGTAATTGTCGTGATCGGCGTGATAATCCGAATGTGGGCCTCGGGCTTTATCATGAAGAACAAGGAACTCGCGACAAACGGGCCCTATGCTCTGGTCAGGCATCCGCTGTACGTGGGCAATATTCTGATCGTCTATGCCTTCGCCGGCGCCTCCGGAATCTGGTGGGCATTCCTGATCGCAACCGCGTTCTTCCTTTTCTACTACCCACCGGCGATCGAGTATGAGGACCGCAAGCTGTGTGCCATTTTCGGCGACGCCTGGCGGGAGTTTGCGAAAAACACACCGGCGCTGATGCCTGCATTGGGCAGCCGGCAGCGAGACCTGAGTGGCCACTGGTCCTTCAAAACAAGCCTGAAGGCGAATCTGGAACCACTCATCGCGGTATTCCTGCTCGCCTGCTTTGCCTACATTTATACCAGGCTGTGAACGAGGCCAGTATTGCCGAGTCTGACGTCATTGCCTGCGTCAGGGACGGCGATCGAATGCAGCATCGCGGCTACCAGGGCAATATCCATACCGGTCGGATTGGTGAAACCGAAGTCTTGATAAAGTCCGCGGCCGGCCGCGGCATCGTCGCGTGGATTAATCGCCGGATGCTGCGACGCGAGTATCTGATCTACCGACGCCTGGACGGCATCAGCGGTATTCCGCACTGCTATGGTTTTTTTCGCGGACGCTATCTCGTACTCGAGAAGGTCGATGCCCAGACCATGCGGGACGCCACTATTCCGGACCGCAAGGTGTTCTTTGATGAAATGCTGACGACGATCAAGCGTATTCATGACCGGGGAGTTGCTCATGGCGACCTGAAGCGAAAAGACAACATTCTGGTCACCCGGGATTCTCGCCCCTGCCTCATCGATTTCGGCGTCTCGATTTACCGCAAACCCGGTTTCCACCCGTTCAATCATTTTCGACACAGCTTTTCATACCAGCATGATTTCAACGCGTGGGTGAAGCACAAATACAAACGCGAATTCGGCGATATCTCCGCCAACGACCTGCAATACCATCGGCCGCTGCGAATCGAGCAAATAGCTCGCACGATCAAGAGAATCTGGACCCGTGTGAAAAGAACCATCAGGCCGAAAAAGACGCCCAACTAGCTGCTACTCATATCAAGGGGAGACAACACCATGAAAATCGAAACGCTCGCAGTACATGCCGGATACGAGCCGGATCCGACCACCAAAGCCGTTGCCGTGCCAATCTATCAAACGACGGCGTATGCCTTCGACGACACGCAGCATGGCGCCGACCTGTTCGACCTCAAGGTCGAGGGGAACATCTATTCGCGCATCATGAACCCGACGACGGCCGTACTGGAGCAGCGCGTCGCAGCAATGGAAGGCGGCCTCGCCGCACTCGGCTTGGCGTCCGGCCAGGCGGCGACGACCTATTCGCTGCTGACGATCGCCGAGGCAGGCGACAATTTCGTTACGACGTCGACACTGTACGGTGGCACTTACAATCTTTTCGCGCACACATTACCGCAGATAGGCATCGAGGCTCGCTTTGCGGCGCCCGATGACATAGACGGCATGGCCGCTTTGATCGACGAGCGGACCAAAGCGATCTACTGCGAGTCACTCGGCAACCCGGCCGGCAATGTCGTCGATCTCGAGCCACTGGCCGACATGGCGCACGCGCACGGCGTGCCCGTCATTGTCGATAACACGGTGCCCAGTCCATACCTCAACAATCCGTTCAACTGGGGTTGCGACATCATTGTGCATTCCCTGACCAAGTACATGGGGGGCCATGGAACCATCATAGGCGGGGCGCTGGTCGATTCCGGCAAATTTGACTGGGTCGCGAACAAGGAACGTTTTCGCCGCCTTAACGAGCCGGATGTCTCCTACCACGGGGTTGTCTACACAGAAGCCCTGGGAGAGGCCGCGTATATCGGTCGCGCGCGAGTTGTGCCGTTACGTAACATGGGCTCGGCAATTTCCCCGATGACCAGCTTCATGGCATTGCAGGGAATCGAGACTTTGCCGCTGCGCATGGACAGAATGTGCGAGAACGCGCTCGCCGTTGCCGAGCATCTGCAGCAGCAGGACCAGGTCGAGTGGGTACGCTATGCGGGCCTGCCGGACAGCCCGTACAAGGAACTCGCGGACAAATACATGGGCGGCCGCGCTTCGGCGATTCTCAGTTTTGGAATCAAGGGCGGCATCGAAGCGGGCACCAGATTCATCGACGCCCTGAACCTGATCACACGTCTCGTGAACATCGGCGATGCCAAGTCACTGGCCTGCCATCCAGCGTCAACTACGCATCGTCAACTGGCTCCGGAAGAGCTGCAGGCATCCGGTGTAAGTGACGATCTGATCAGGCTCTCGATCGGCATCGAGCACATCGACGATATCCTTGCCGACATCGACCAGGCTCTGGCGGCTGCGAGGTAATCCGGGCTCGTTCGACGATTAGTTCAGCGGCGCGGTCATGATGACGGTCTTGCCAAGGTAAGGCGCGAGTGCCTGCGGGAATTGGCTCGGTGGAGTTTGCGGTGCCGGGCCCTGTCCGACGTAGTGAATACGCTCACCGTCAATTGCGCCGGTGGTTGCTGTCAGCGCCGGATTGGCAAATTCGATTATGTCAACGCTGCTAATCGCGGTGGCATCGTCATTGAGCCGCATCCGCAGCAATCGCCACGGTTGAATGCCGTTTTGAATGCCGATCAGGTCTCCCGCGTGCCAGTACAGCCCGTCGATGCCGTACAGCGGTTTGTCCGCGGGGGAGTCCAGATATCGCAGCTCGCCGGTCGCGATTTCAACGACACCGATGCCTACCGGGTACGACGAGACAAACAGAGTCTGTCCCGTCGAATCGCTCGTGATGCCATTCGAACCAAATGGCGCCGGCGAGGTCACGAACGGCCGCAACTGGTCGCTGCCGGCGGCCAGCACATGCAGTACGTCGCCGCTGACATAAACATCGCCGTTGGGCACGACGACGACGTCGTTAAAGCCGTTCACCGATTCGTCCGCCAGGTACTGATGTTTCAGCACGCCGGTCGCGAGATCGAAACCGAAGATACCTGCTGCGCGCGGCTCGTCGGCATCGAAGCCTTCTGCCATGAAGAATGATGTCGCAGCACTCCAGAGTACGTTTCGTGTGTGATCGACTGTCAGTCCTATGGCCGAATACACACCGCTGTCTGCAAGGCTGGCGAACTTGGAGAATTGTTTGTCGGCATCAATCACGTAAATGTCACCGCTGCGCATGCTGCCGACAAACAATCGTCCGGTCTCGGGATCGAACGCGATACCTTCGGCTGCGATGCCGAGCTGCTCAATCGTCAGATAGGGCTCAGAATTGCTGACTGGCGTGATGCTGGCCGCAAGCGTCTTGACCAGCCCGCGGAATCTCGGCAGTTGCCGCAAAGACTCGAGATCAGGATCGTTTGCCATGCCGAAGTCAACCTGCGCCGACGTCAACTCCTGCAGGAGTTGCAGCGCCTCGTCGGCACGCCCGGTGCGCGCATAACCACAGGCGAGGTTGTATTTTGTCGCAAAGCTCGCCGGATTCAATTCGTGGGCTCGCTCCATGGAGCGTGTAAAAGCCGCATAATCGCCGGCCTGATACGCTTCATTAGCCTCGCGCTGATGATGCTGAGCCTCCGCAACCGGATGTTCCGCATTCGCTATACCGATGCATAGCAGTAACAATGAAGCTGATGCGCTGAGCAGTCCGAAAAGACTCTTTTTCACCTGGTACTCCACAATACGTATTGTTCGCAACTCGGAGGTCTGACAATCGTCATCCGTCGTGGTTCCTCCGGGCGATTAGCGGGTATAATTGGTGCTACAGGACTATTGCACACGGATAGGCACCCGACATGATTTTCTCAGCAACCAAGCGCCTGCAGGCAGACATGGATGCTGCCACAACGTACGAAGAGTGGAAGGATGCCGCGATCGCGCACGATGAAGCAAGCGGCGTCGCAGAATGGAAAAAGTCGGACGAATCCAAACACTTCGACTACGCATCCATCCGGCAGAGGCTGCGCAAGTTGCGCAGACTCAGGGCCAAAAGCGATCGTGCCGGGGTGCTTTTCGCATTGAACGAAGGGGTCCACGGCAATATCGATGGCATGGGGCACGCTCGCCTGCATGGCAAGGCCAAGTTCGGCACCAAGCGCCTGATCGTCGACTATGTCGACGAAGTGGTTGCCGCACTCGAGATGATTGCCACGGCCGATCCCGACGAGATTCCCTTCGACGAACGCCTCGATTTTTTCCGCCGTGCGCAACACTGCAATGGCCGCTCGGCGCTGATGATGAGCGGAGCGGGCTCACTCCTGTTTTTCCACGTCGGCGTCGTCAGGACCCTTTGGCAGTTTGGTCTGCTACCGGCCGTGCTATCCGGCGCCAGCGGTGGAGCGATCGTCGGCAGCCTTGTCAGTACTCACGTTGACAAAGACCTGGAGAAGATTTTCGATCCGGAGAACCTGGTTCACGAAATCGAAAGAGACGAGGGGCTGCTCAGGCATCTCTCTGCGTTCATGCCGGAAATTGCCAAGGCGGAGGAGATCCAGAATGTGCTCGAGCGACTGAACCCGGACCTTACGTTTCTGGAAGCCTATGAACGTACGGGGCGCCACCTGAACGTCTCGATAGCCGCCGCTGAAAAGCACCAGACATCACGCTTGCTCAATGCTATTACGACACCGAATGTGTATGTCCGGGAAGCCGTAATGGCGTCGGCCGCGATCCCGGGATTTTTCCCGCCGGTCACGCTCGCCGCGAAGAACGATCGCGGCAAGCGGCAGCCGTACCTGCCCGCGCGCAAGTGGGTCGACGGTTCGCTTAGCGACGACTTACCGTCAAAACGGCTCGCGCGTGTCTATGGCGTCAATCACTTTATCGTCAGCCAGGTCAATCCGCACGTGTTCCCGTTTGTTACGGACATCGAAGGCGAGAAGACGGTTCTGTCGACGATCAAACACGCGACGAAACAGACGCTGCGGGAGTGGATCAATGCGGGGGCATCGCTCGTCGAGAAGCCGCTTTCGGTGAGTCCAATGGTAAGCCGCCTGACAAATGTCGCACTGGGCATTATCAATCAGGATTACGTTGGCGACATCAATATCCTGCCGGATCGGCGTTTCTTCAATCCGCTCAAGTGGCTCGCCCATCGCAACGTCGAGGAAATCGTCGATCTGATCAAGATGGGCGAAAGAGCAACCTGGCCAAAGATCGAACAGATACGCGTACAGACCAAGATCAGCCGCAGACTCAACCAGATCCTTGCCGAATTTGATCGCGGACTGCCACCCGTAGGCAGCAATATCACGCGCCGCGCCGGCTGACCCAATGAGCTCCGCTATCGTGCTCGTGGCGTCCGGCCTGCTTGTGGCCGGTCTTGTCGCCTATTTCGTGTTCCCCGCGCACCTGGTGAAGCTGCTGGTGCGCGCGGCGCGCCTGGTAACAGGCTTCAGATCGCGTTCGGTCGATGTCGACGGCGATACCTGGCCGTACCTCGAGGGCGGTCCCGAGTCCGCGGAAATCGTCGTCCTTCTGCACGGCTTCGGTGGCGACAAGGACAACTGGCCTTTGTATGCGCGCTACCTGCGTGGCAAGTACCGCGTGATCATCCCGGATTTGCCCGGGTTCGGCGAAAACTCTAGGAAAAGCGGCGCTGATTACCGCATGGCGCCCCAGGCCGCACGATTGCACAAGTTTGTACGGGCTATGGGAATCGACAGATTCCATATTGCCGGCAATTCGATGGGCGGATTCCTGGCACTGCAATACGCGCTCGCGTACCCGTCCGATGTCATTACCATCGGGCTATTGAACAGTGCCGGGGTCAGTAGCACCAACAAGAGCGAGGTCGAACTGGCTGCAGCTCGCGGCGAGAACCTGCTGGTCGTGTCATCGCTCGACGAGTTCGACAAACTCATGAACTTCATCGCCCACAAATCGATACCGCTGCCCGGCATCATCAAACGCGAAATCGGCAAGCGGGCCATCGCCGAAAAGGAATTCCTGGATCCGATATTCTGGGCGCTTTTCGAGAGTATCATTGATCGACCACTGGACGAACGGCTGCACGAAATCGCGGCCCCGACGCTCATTATCTGGGGACGCCACGATCGCGTGATCGATGTCAGTTGTACCGAGTTGATGACCGCCAGAATCCCGGACAATCACTGCGTTGTGTTCGCGGACGCAGGGCACATTCCGATGCTGGAATGCCCGGCCGAGGCGGCATCAGCCCACCTCGACTACCTCAACCGGCATTGCGTCGCGTAACCGGCTTTGCGGCACGCTTCAGATCAGCCATCGATTTTTCGATGCAGGTCATAAAGAAACGAATATCGGGCAAAGCGTCTCGCGTCGACGTTACGCCGAACGTCATCTGGCCGTTGTAGCTGGGCGTGGCGATGAACAGCCCCATACCTTCAACCAGCGGGGCCAATCCGTACGTCGCAACTTGTCGTGCCCCATTCATGTACAAAGGCACCTGTGGGCCCGGCACATTGGAGATGAACAGGTTGCACATACGGGCCGCGAGCCCGGCGTTAAGAACAAGCCGGCCGGCCATGACCTGGGTCGCGGCCGGCGCATGCTTGCTCAAATCCGTCATCAGGCGCGCAGACACGCCGGCCTTGGTCTCCTTGCTGCGCTGCGTCGCTTGACGAATGCGGCGTAAGCGCTCGACCGGGTCTTCCACATTGGTAAATATCGGCGCGGTCATCGACGTGAGGTTATTGCCTGGAAGATCACCATCCGACGTGCCGACCCGGCGAGCGTTGATGGGAACCCACGCTATCAGGGAATCGTCCGGTAACTCGTCGTGATGCAGCAGATAATTGCGCAAGCCACCACCGCAAATGGCTAGTACGACATCGTTGATGGTGCTGTCCGGTACCGCCTTGCGTACAGCTTTCAGGTCTTTCAGCGGAAATGCCGTTGCGTCGAACATTTTGTGCGGAGACGCCGGGCAATTGAATCGCGTTTCCGGGACAGGGTACTTGTCCTTGCTTTTGGATCGCAGGGCACTCTGCGCGAGGTTGTACAGTCCCGGCGCAGCGCGCATTACGCCATCGATCATGCCGATCGGCGAGCGAATCGTATGCCAGGTTGCGCGAACGGCCATGTCCAGCAGGCTCGGTTGCGGATTGCGGTTGAGCCTGGCCATATTCAGCGGCACCGCCGGCGTGCCCTGGACATCGATGTCCGCCATAGCGCTGAAGAAATCGATGATCGAGGAACCGTCCACTGCGGCATGATGAATCTTGGTCGCGATGGCGTAGCTGCCCTTCGGCAGCCAACCGATATTGTCCAGGCCCTCGACAACGTACATCTCCCACAGTGGTCTGTTCATGTCCAGCGGGCGCGAATGATATCGTGCCATATGTATACAGAACTGCCGCCAGTCGCCCGGGTCCGGCAGACGGCCATGCGCAACGTGGTATTCGAGGTCGAATTTCTGGTCGTCAACCCAATACGGGAAGTCGAGTTCGAGCGGAACACGCACAAGCCGACGCCGGAACAGCGGGCTCATGTGCATGCGACCATCGATATGCGCCAGAATGTCCTTGAAGCGCACCTGTTTGCCACCCGGAACCGTCGTCGGATCAAGAATCACAATCGAGGTTACGTGCGTCAGACTATCGTCCGACTCCATGTAGAGAAACTGGGCGTCCTGTGGGCTCAATTGCTGCATCTTCGGCTACTCCGAACTCAGCGCGGAATCACTGGCAGGCGACGCTTCACGGTTCTTGTGCCTGCTTCGCGTGTCCGGCTTGGCGGCCAGGCGTTTGGCCGTTATTTCGACAACCTTCACATCGTCTTCCTGATCCAGCGCCCTCAGGTACATGTTGCGAACCTCGGTCACGTGATCTTCGATCGTATTTCGCGACCATTTGCTGGTATCGATCGGCGGCAATACCTCGACCTCGACCGTGCCGGGATGATAGAGCATGTCTCCCTTCGGTTGAACATCACCAGAATTCTGAATCACGATCGGCACGATGGGCACGCCCGCCTGCATCGCCAGGTGGAATGCACCTTTCTTGAATGGTGCAAGCTTCGGCGTGACCGCACGGGTTCCTTCGGGCGACAGGCACACCGACTTGCCCTCGACCCGCATCGCATCAACGAGCGGGGTCATTGCCTCTATCGCACTGGCCGAGTTCCTGCGATCGATCAGCACAACGCCTGCTGCTTCCATGATTCGTCCAATTATCGGCATGTCACGAATTTCGCGTTTGCCAACACCGGTGATGTCGCGGCGTAACAGCCGCGATACGATGACGAGATCGACGTTACTCTGGTGATTGAAAATGAACACGGCGGGCCGGTGCGACCATACGTGATGCTCGCCTTTAATTTTCAGATTCAGTCCAATGATCGCACTTGCCGTGTCAGCAAATAACGACACGGAGAAGTTCAACGCATCCCGCTTGGATCCCGTCAGCGCCCAAATGGGCAGACCAGCGACAAACGAGCCGACCAGACTTGCCGGCACCATCAGCGAACGAAGCCAGTCCGAGATATGTTTCTCGCCTCGGCTGCCAAATCTGCGTACCGGCCAACCGCGCCGTTCTGCAATCGCGAGCAGCTTGCTGTTTGGATTCAGCGGTCTCGGGTTGCCGACACGCTCGAGCAACGCGATGTCGTCATCGCTGTCAGAATAGAAAAAGCTCTTGCCCAGATCCACGCCATATTTCGCAACGAGTGATTCGGCAGCAGTGACTTTGCCCGGACCAAAACACGTCGGTCGCACGACCGCACCGGTGAACATACCGTTCTCGACCTCGAGACGGGTGCACAGTACGTGTTCAATATTCAGGTCGCGCGCGGCCGGTTCGACCTGATAGGGTGTCGCCGAAGAAATGATCGCAACGGTATGCCCTTTGCTGAGGTGCGCATGGACCAATGCGCGTGATTCAGGGTAGATGGAGCGCGCGATGTGCGTCTCGAACAGCTCGTTGCCGAATGCGGCATAACTGTCTTCGCGAATTCCACGCAGAAATTGCGACATCGCGAGCATCATGCCCGAAAAGCCCATTTTGCCAAGTCCGAAACTGGCCATGGCGCCGAACAGCTCGACCAGCTCACGCGGCGACAGGTGGCCGCGCAGGACCTGCTCCTCAATGAATGCGAAGGCCGAGTAGCCCGAAATTACGGTTCCGTCGAAATCAAAAAAAGCGCCGATTTGCGGCCCATCGGGCAGCTGCAAGATCTCGGCGACGACGTCCTGATGCGGCAACATGAAAAGTCTCCTCTTATGCCGTGACTATACGCCGGTTCGGCAAAAAATTGTTACCGCGGGATCGTGATCGGGTAGCCGGGCCTGTGCTACGGTTCCGGAGTCGATGCAATGAGGGATCGGGTGAGCTGGCGGTGACGCACGAGAACGAATACCACGACAACATGGTCACAATGCTCGAGCTCATCTGGGGCGACGGCTACATGGCACCGGGCGGAGCCGGCAACGTGGCGAAGTTGCTTGCCGGCACCGAGCCCGCCGGTAAGCGGCTCCTCGACGTAGGCTGCGGGATCGGCGGTCCGGCCTTCGAGATCGCGGGGTCGTACGGCGCGGAAGTTGTCGGCATAGATATCGAGGCGCCATTAATTGAGCGTGCCAATGCCGCGGCCACAAGGCACGGCTTGCAGGACCAGTGTAGGTTCCAGACGGTAGAAGCCGGGCCGCTGCCGTTCGCCGATCAGTCATTCGACATTGTGTTGACCTCCGGTGCAATGACGCAGACCAGTGGCACACAGGAATTGATCAACGACTGCTACCGGGTCCTCGTGCCAGGTGGCCACCTCACCTGTTACGAGTGGATGCGGTCAGAACGCGCCTACTCGAATGACATGCTGTACTGGTTCGAAATTGAAGGGCTGACATACGTGCTCGAAACGCTGGACAAATTCGCTGAGCGATTTCGTGCGGCCGGCTTCATCGACGTCACCGCAACCGACGCTTCCGGGTGGTACTGTGCCGAAGTGAGACGCGAGTACGAGCTGATCAAAGGTGATTTATACAGTCGCATGGTGCAACTGCTCGGCAAGCCCGACGCCGATCATTTCGTCGAAAACTGGCGCGCCATGGTCATCGTCTGCGAGGCCGGTGAAATGCGTCAGGGTTACTGCCGCGGCATCAAACCCGCATAGGCGGCCCGCGAACCAATCAATTTCCTCGTGTTCGGATGTTTGCTACTCGCTGCTGCGCATGCGCGCGATAAATGCGTCCGCCTCTTCAATGGCCAGCTGCATGTCGCGTATCAACGCGTCGACCTGCCCTTCGAGCAAGGTCGCCTGGCCGCGCAACGCATCGAGCGCCTGCGCATTCAGGCTGTGCTTGAGAAACAAGACGTTATCGCTCAAAACCGCCATAACAGGATCGACACGATCACGTGCAATCTGCATGCGTTCGCGCATCGTCGAGAACTGCCGGCGTGCGAGCGCCAGTTTCTTCGCTTGTTCGGCCCTTAGTGCAGCGCTGTTGTAGAGGTCGAGTTCAGATTCCCATTCATCAAACAGATCGTCGCTGACGCGGTCAATGTCGGCCAAGTGCTCGTCCAGATCAGCGGTCAAGTCCTGCGAACGCTCCACTTCCTTGCGCAGGCGCTGGTACTTGTCCTCGAGCTCACCACCGCCGTGACCGATCAAGGCGCTGAGTTCCTCGTAGGCCGTTACCAGTTGCTCGCGAGTCTCGGACTGTGCATCGCGCGCATCCTCGACACCATCGACCAGAATATCTCGCTTGTGTATACCGACTTTCTCAAGCGCGGCGTATTGGACGGATGAGCAAGCACACATCGCCGTCAGAAGCAGAATACCTGTTGTAGTCCTGGCTACCGGGATCCCCATAGCTTGTCCTTTCCTGTTGTCAGACTCTTGAATCCGAAATCCATAGAAAACCGTATCCCCGGCGTTAGCTGAGCCGCTCAATGGCCGAACTCAACACCTGCGCACAGTCCGCCTCGACCTTGTACGTGGCAAAATCATCCGCGCGCGTTCGACCCTGGTTGACAATGACAATCGGCTTCTTCTGCTCCGCAGCCTGGCGGGCGAAACGAAATCCGGAAAACACCATAAGGGACGAACCGACGACTAACAAGGCATCCGACCGGTCAACTACAGCTGTCGCATCGCGTACCCGTTCCTTCGGTACGGCCTCTCCGAACATCACCACGTCAGGTTTGACAATGTCATCACACTCACCGCATGCGGGAATCGCGAAATTCCGGCAACTGCTTTCGGCAAGTTCGGCGTCGCCATCCGGCTTGTAACGATAAACCTCGGCATGCCAGTCCGGATTCCGCTTTTTAAGTCTACGCTGGAACTCTCCCCGAGCGGAAAGCTCACCACACCCGAGGCAACGCACGTGGCCGAGATCTCCGTGCAGCTCGATGACCCGCTGACTGCCCGCAGCATGATGCAATCGGTCCACGTTTTGCGTAATCAGCGTATCGACCGAGCCAACCGACTCGAGATTGGCCAGTGCCTCGTGGGCAGCGTTTGGGCGCGCTCTGGAAAATCGTCGCCAACCAATATAGCTCCGCGCCCAGTAGCGCTTCCGGCATCGTTCACTATTGATAAACTCGTTGAACTGGATTGGTTGCGCGTGCTTGGGGGCGCCATTGCGATCCCGGTAGTCGGGTATGCCGGACGCCGTACTCACACCGGCACCACACAGTACGGCGAGCGACGCGCTGCCTGAAATAAAATTCGCGAGCCAGTCAGCCTCGTACGACAGATTCGATGTGTGAGTTTTCAACATTTTTCAGGGTGCTCGGGATTGAGCCGCGCCAAGGTCTCGTCCATCGCAACGGCCACCCATAATCCTGACAGGGCCATCGCCATCGCGGTAAACCAGAAGCCGGCTTCCAATGCACCAAAGGTGCTGGCAATCAGACCCAACAGTAACGCCCCGATGCCGTAGCCAATATCACGCCAGAAACGGTACACCCCGAGGCTCGAACCGCGCCAGTCAGGATGTGAAATATCCCCGACCGCGGCAATCAGTGTCGGGTAAAGGAGCGCCATGCCCACACCGATCGTGGCCGCCGTCAGTGACCATGCGATCAGCCCATCGACCAGCAGTGTCGCAGCCACACCCGCGGCGCACACCCATATCCCGATTGCAATCGGCCATTTTCGCCCGACCGCATCAGATAAAGGGCCGGTCCAGAGCTGACTCCCGCCCCATACGAATCCGTAAATCCCGACGACCCAGCCGATTTCCACCAGTGACACACCCTGCGCGTGCAAATAGACCGGGAAGAATCCCCAAACCAGGGCATCGACGAATTTCTCGACGCAACCGGCCTGCGACAGTGCCGTGAATGTCCGATGCCGAAATGAAACCAGCATGAAGATCTCTGTTGTCGTGGGACGCTCGGAGACATTTGTCGGATATCTCGGCCGCGGACCATTTTGGATCCCCGCTTTGTGCGCCACGGATTCGGCATGCGCCCAGGGCAGCGTCTCCTTCGAAAACAGCAAGGCCGAGCAAAGGGCGAGCAGAATGACCGCCAGGCCGAAAACAAACAGGCTTTGCCGGGGTTCGAAATCAGCGGCGAGATACGCGGTAATGAGGCCGGCCAAGGCCACGCCGCCGTAACCCGCAAATTCGTTGAACCCGGTCGCGAGGCCGCGTTGCTCCGGTCGAACGATGTCGAGCTTGCTGGTTACGGTCATCGACCAGGCAAAGCCCTGATTGACCCCCAGCAGGACATTTGCCGCAATGATCCAGTTCCACGACGGCGAAAAGTAGAATATGAAGGGGATCGGCAATGCGACCAGCCAACCCCAGATCAATACCTTGCGCCGACCAGCACGCTCCGAAAGTCGACCCGAAACGAAGTTCATTGTTCCCTTGACAAAACCAAAGCTGATGACGAAGCCCATCAACAGCACCGTCGAATCGGCGGGAACGCCGAACTCGGTTTCCGCCAGGACTGGGACGACTGTCCTCTGCATGCCGATCGTCATGCCGACGAAGAAGACCTGCAGCAGCTGTTGTGCAAACTGGCTCAGGTTTCGGCGGATGCCTTGCTCGTAGGTCGACATAAGTTGCTCATGGTTGCGCCACGACAGCGCAAAAGCAAACGCATAAACGAATAGCGGTGGATTCGAGGCGCCTGACCGGCATAGACTGGCCCGATGCGTAACAGTCCGATCGGAGACACAAACATGAAAATTATTCTGATAGCCTGGTTCATTACATCCGGCGATACGTCCGGGACATCGATAACTGTCGAGTTCGACTCCACTCAGGCTTGCGAGAGAGCCGGGTTAGCCTTGCAGGAAGCAGGTAAAGCCGGTGCTGGAAAGAACGTGAAATGGCGATACATCTGCACCCCGGTTGGGTAGCTTTGCGCATACTCCGGTTGCACGAACCCAGACAAGGACTTCCGATGCAAAAATCGCTTCTTACCAGCCTTGCGGCGCTGAGCCTCGCTGCCTGTGAACCGGTGGCAACACCTGCCGATGACAGCACGCTGCAGACGGTCGCGCGTGCTGATACGCCAGGTCTTACAGAACAGTACGCGGCGTTTCGTGCGACACAGGTCGCCAACGTACGCTATCAGCTCGCTGTGGAACTCGATCCATCACTCGATTATTTCTCTGGCGAAAACAGGATCAGTTTCGATCTGCGCGATACTTCGTCCGACTTGACGGTCGATTTCGCAGGCGGAGAGGTATTCGGCGCCAGCGTCAACGGCGTCGACATTGACGCAGATTACAACGATACGTTTATTACGGTAGCGGCTGCGACGCTGCGGGAGGGACCGAACGAGGTCGTGGTTCGCTTCAGTCACGGCTGGAGTGACAACGGTTCCGGGCTTTATCGTTACGACGATCCGGGCGACGGCCTGAACTACCTCTACACCGATTTCGAACCCTACGATGCGAACGCAGCTTTTCCGTTGTTCGATCAACCGGATATCAAGGGACGATTCACCTTGTCTGTTACTGCGCCTGTCGACTGGCACGTCATTTCGACACACAGGGAGACGTCAATCGAGCAAGCCACCGATGCGACGCGCACCTGGCAGTTCCCGGAGACACCGCCAATACCGACTTACGTCATGTCCTTGCATGCGGGTGCATACAGCGTCTGGGAAGACAGGGAATTTCGTATCCCGCTGCGCTTGTTTGCGCGGCAGTCGATGGCCGGGTTGGTTGGACCGGACACCGGCATGTGGTTCGAATACACACGCGCCGGGTTCGATTTCTTCGAAGATTACTACGGTGTCGATTATCCATACGAAAAATACGATCAACTGATCGTCCCGGATTTCAATTCCGGTGCGATGGAAAATGCCGGCGCGGTCACGTTTACCGAGCGATCATTCATTCAGCGCGATGGCTGGAGCTACAAGGAACAGAAGAACCTGATAGAGGTCATCATGCACGAGATGGCGCACATGTGGTTTGGCAACCTCGTCACGATGAAGTGGTGGAATGGACTCTGGCTCAACGAAACCTTTGCCGAATTCATGGGGTATCACGCGGCAGCTGCCAAACTCGATATCGACGACGCCTGGCAGGGTTTCTTTCTGGACCGAAAATTCATCGCTTACTGGACGGACCAGCGCAGCACAACGCATCCGGTGGAAACGCCGGTCGCTGATACCGACTCGGTTGGCGCAAACTTCGACATGATTTCCTATGCCAAGGGTGCCGCGGTATTGCGGCAGATCGAATTCCGCCTCGGCCAGGACGTGTTCCGGCGCGGTATCACCACCTATCTCAAACGCCACGCCGAAGGGAACGCGAGAATACAGGATTTCGTCGCCGCTCTGGCCGAAGAATCCGGCGCTGATCTTGAAGACTGGGCACACGAGTGGCTGTATGTGGCTGGCGCCAACACGATCGAGGCGCAATTCTCCTGCGCCGACGACAGGGTGACGGAGTTCGTGCTTTTGCAACGCGCGCCCACGGACTACCCGGTATTGCGCACGCAGAAAGTTCAGCTTGGATTGTTCCGCGATGTCGATGGTACGGTAGTGACTAGCGCGGTTATCCCTGTTGTTTATTCCGGTGCATCGACTGCGGTCGCTGAGGCCGTTGGCGAAGCCTGCCCCGATCTTGTCTATCCGAATCACGGCGATTTCGGTTATATGCTGGTCCAGCTCGATCCGCGTACGCGCCGCAACCTCGCTGCGATGATCGGCCGTATCGACGATGACTTTCAACGTGTCATGTTCTGGCAGACACTGTGGGACAATGTGCGCTTCGCGCAGATTCCTGTCACCGACTATCTCGATGCGGCATTTGCATCTGCCGCGCATGAAGATGACATCAACAATGTCGACCAGGTCTACGCTTTTGTCGCTACTGCGGTCAATTATCTGCGTGACATGCAGGATCGCGGTTCAGAGTTACTGGCGGTGTATCGTCCAAAAGCGGAAACCATTACCTGGAAAAACGTGGAACGCACGCGCGGAGACTTGCAGACCATGTACCTGGACCGATACCTGGCGTTCGCGTCGAGTAATGCTGCGCTCGACATGTATGTCCACATCCTGGAAGGAAAGACCGGCATCGAGAATCGCGAAATTGATCAGGACAGGCGCTGGACGATGCTGCGAACGCTAAGCGCCGAAGGGCACGAT
>JAOTVR010000116.1 GCA_029863305.1 Gammaproteobacteria bacterium
ATCTCGGTCCGGGCGCGGGTGTCCACGGTGGCAAGGTCGTCGTTGCGGGCACTCCCGACGAAGTCATGAAAAGCTCCGCGTCGCTGACCGGACAGTATTTGTCGGGTAAACGCAGGATTCCGCTGCCTGAATCGCGGGTGGTTCCGGATCCGGAGCGTCAAATCACTATCGTCGGCGCGAGCGGAAATAACCTGAAGAACGTCGACGCTGCGATTCCCGCCGGCCTGATGACCTGCGTAACGGGCGTCTCGGGATCCGGCAAATCGACACTCGTCAACGATACCTTGTACAAGGCGGTCGCGGACCTGCTCAACCGCAGCAGCCGTAACCCAGCGCCACACAAGGATATTCTGGGACTCGATCTGATTGATCGCGTCATCGATATCAGCCAGAGCCCGATCGGTCGCACGCCCCGGTCCAACCCGGCAACCTACAGTGGGCTGTTTACACCCATTCGTGAACTGTTCGCGGGCACGCAGGAAGCGCGCTCACGCGGCTATATGCCTGGCCGCTTCAGCTTCAACGTCAAGGGCGGCCGCTGCGAACCTTGCCAGGGCGACGGCGTGATCAAGGTCGAGATGCACTTTCTCCCGGATGTATATGTGCCTTGTGATACCTGCCGCGGCAAGCGCTACAACCGGGAGACGCTCGAAATCCGTTACAAAGGCAAGAACATCCATGAAGTACTGGAGATGACCGTCGAAGATGCGGCCGGGTTTTTCCAAAATGTGCCCGCTGTGTTCAAAAAGCTCCGAACGCTGATGGACGTGGGTCTGACCTATGTCCGGCTTGGCCAGAATGCAACGACCTTGTCCGGTGGCGAAGCGCAGCGCGTCAAACTGGCCAGGGAACTGTCGAAGCGAGACACGGGAAACACGCTCTACATTCTCGACGAGCCGACAACCGGCCTGCACTTTCATGATATCGAGCAATTGCTCGGCGTCCTGCATCGCCTGCGCGATCGCGGCAACACCGTCGTCGTCATTGAACACAATCTCGACGTGATCAAGACCGCAGACTGGATCATCGACCTCGGTCCCGAAGGTGGCGACGGAGGCGGCGAAGTGATAGCCACCGGAACGCCCGAAGATATCGCAGCGAACAAACGCTCGTTTACGGGCGAATACCTCAAGCCGCTGGTTAGCGAGGCTCGGGCGAAACAACGCGCCTGACTGAAATTATCCCAATGGGCTCTTCGATAATCTGACCCCTCATATAGTCAGACTCGGTCGGCCCATTCGACGGTTGTTCGTGAATAGCCCTCACGACATCCATTCCTTTCACGACCCGACCGAATGCGGCAAATCCCTGCTTGTCCGGGTTTCGCGTCGCACCAAAATCGAGCCCTGGCTGGTCGCCCACACAAATGAAAAACTCGGTCGTCGCCGTGCCCACTGCGCCGCGCGCCATGGAGATGACGCCATCAGTGTGCAGCAGACCAGTGTCCTTTGTGGTTTCATGAACGATCGGCGGAAACGGACCTTCAACATCGAAAATACCGCCCTGAATGACGGAAATCACGGGGCTGCCCTTGTCGTTGTCAGGTGACACCGCGCGATAAAACGTACCGCCGTCGAGGTATCCGTTATCGGCGAGCCGCAAAAAGTTTTTCGCCGTTACCGGCGCCGCTTCAACGTCGACCGCAATTTCGATAGCGCCGAGGCTGGTTTTCATTAACAGATGAATGTTGCCGGGCCTGGTAACTTTCTCGGTCGGCGAACAACTCGCAATTAATAATAAAAACAACATGTTATAACGCATAAGAGCGATCATGAGGATACTGCCTCGATGTGTCTGTCGAATGCTGCTGCAAATCGTGCAGCAGCCCGATCATCCGTGCGCAGATACAAGCTCGGCTCGATCAGCTCGAGCTCCATGAGCAGAAAGACATTGCCGGCATCGCGCACGAAGTCTGCGCGAACATAGACCGGTTTCGGCTCGACCAGCGCGAGCACCTGTTGCGCCGTATCGAGCAGATCTGGTGCCGGCTGCACGCTTCGAATATCCGCGCCGTGCTCCTCCTGCACACGAAAATCACCCGGCTTTGGGATCTTCTGAATCGCGTGACTGTACTCACCGCCGAAGAAGAACAGCGAAAACTCACCCTCGGTCTGAATATTCGCGATAAACGGCTGCACGAGAAATGGTCGCTGTTGAAATAGCTGCGAAAGTCGATCCGTCAGCTCCGCCGACAGCGGATTCCGCAATACGAAGGTATCTGTCGCATTGCCGCCGATGTCCGGCTTGATAACCAGCGTGTCGGAGTCGAGCGCGTCGAACCATTGCGGAACCTGATTGACATCAAACTCATCGAACCAGATGCTCGGGACAATGGCAGCGCCCTTTTCTTCGAGGTCACGCAAATACGTCTTGGATAACGACCACTGAACCAGCGACAGTTGGTTGACGAGACTGGCCGATGAGTTGTCGATCGTTTCCAGTACCCGCATGAATTCGTCAGCGTGCTGTGGGTAGTCCCACGGCGTACAGATATATACGGCGTCGTAGTCGTTCCACTCGACTGACGGGTCACGCCACGGCACGGTTTCAGATTGCCATCCCAGGGTCGCCATGGCGTCAAAGCTGACATCGTAGTCCGTTACGAAGTCTCCTGGATCAGCCATCGTCAGATACGCACATTTCTTCGACGTCACAGCACCTCCGGCACCGTATCGGCACGCGACTATTCGTTCAGCGCTCGTAGCTGCCTGTCGTGCAAACTCCCCAGCACCAGCAACGAGACGACCGCGCCGAACAGCGCCCAGGCCATGTCGGACTGCGTGTCCCACACGTATCCCTGCGTGCCCAGGAATGAGTCGGCTGCTTCGGCGGACAACAATGCCACCCACCATTCGATCAATTCGTAAAAGGCGCTGATCGCAAGGCACAGACAAACGATAAGGAAGTTACGCCAGCCGGCAAAGTTGATGATATTCAGCCGTATCAGGATTTCCCGTGCGACGATGGCCGGAATGAAGCCCTGCGCAAAATGACCGAGCTTATCGTAGTTGTTGCGCGTCTGATCAAACGCCTCGCGTATCCACTCGCCCAGCGGCACCTCGGCGTAGGTGTAGTGGCCTCCGACCATGAGAATGGTGCAATGAATGAGGACCAGGATATACGTCAGCCGGGTGAGTGGAAAACGCTCGCGCGTGAACCACAGTATCGCCGCGGCAATCAGAGCCGGCGCCACTTCCAGCCACCAGGTGGGGTAATCGTGAGGCCCGATTCCGGACCAGACCAGGACCGCCAGAAAGATAACGATCCAGGCGGTTTGTAATGGTTGCATGCTTATGTCGCGATCCCTTTTCTGCTGCGCCAATAGCCCTGGCTCGAGAAACACTGCCAGACCCATGGCAGCCAGCGCAACAAGGCAAAGCTGAGCCACAAGGCCCAAACGAGTATCAATGCCTTGTAAATCCACATCGGCACCGACCAGGCCGTCGCGACCGGCAGGACCGAATCACTGCGATCGGCAAACCAGTTGAGCGTGTTGCCGTAAGAGCTGTTTCCGGTCACGTCCATATCCGGCGATCCGAGCAGGCCCATTGGCAAGGCGATCACGATCGACAGCAATGCAACGATCGTCGCTATCGCAATGACAAGCTGTATGCCGTCGAATTGCCACCAGGACAAGTCAGTCTGAATCTTCTGGCGCGCACCGCATAACAACAGCCAGGCAACCACAACACCGAGCACCGGCCAGCTGAAGGTACTAAAGCCCAGGCCGAGCAATAGCCAGTGGCGCGTTGTGAGTGGCGTCAACCTGATGCGTCCGAGTATCGCTGCGAACAACAGCAACACCGCAAGCTCTGACCAGTACAGGACGGCCGGGCCGAGCCGCGGGCCATTGGTCCCGAGCAGCCAGCGATTGGGCGGCAGCTGCAGGCGCAAGGAAATATTGCTGGACGGCGCACCGATGTCGATGGCGGGTGTGAGCATACGCGACACAACAGCGCCTTCGCTGCGCCAGCTGACCTCGATGTTGTGCTCGCCCGGTAAAATCGGCACGGTGAGTTCGCCGGCGTCCGCACGCAGTGGTTCGACTCGTCCGTCGATGGTCACCTGCGTGACTTCGGCATCGGCGGGAAGTTGCAACACGTGCTGCGCGCCGCTGGTGCTGCGGTAGTCCAGCGCCAGCCTGGCATTGCTCGAACGATCGCCGTGATCAACGCTGAGGTTGACCGAGTCAAACGCAAGCGTCGTGCCCTGGCTGGCTTGTGGCCGACTCGCTTCGATGGTCAGGCTTTCGCCACCGCGCGGATGGAATTCCGCCATACGTGCATCCACGCCGCCGCCGCCGGCCTCGCTCTCCGGCACGCCAGTGAAATCCGCGTGCCATATGCTGCCCACACCGACCCACCAGACTTCCTGCCACGGCTGGCCTGCCGCGGTCCGAAGCACGAGCGGAGACACGCGCGGCAGGCTGGATCGCCAACTGACAACACGCTGATTCGGGTTCATCGACACGAGAATCTTGTCATCGGAAACCGTGAAGCCCTCGCTGATGACCGATTCTCCGTCGATCAGTGGCACGTCGAGTGTCAGCGCGCCCTGCAGCGGCGCGACGCGATGCACCGTCGTCGTCACACGCCAATCGAGATCGAGTTCGACAGCTCGTTCGACGCGCACAAATGCGGGAAAGCGGCTGCTCTCCCAACGAACCGCAGCGTCTCCATCAGCATTCGTCTGCAGGCGCGTCAGTTGCAGAGATCCCGACAGCAGGCGCCGGTCCTTAATGCCCGCGATAAACCAGCCGTCGCCGGCAGCTTCGATGACGCGCGGTGGCGTGGGGAACGGGATCTCGAGGCTGTCAGCGGCGGGAATGGGACCGCTCAAACGGACGGTGTGCCTCCCTGCTGCGAGTCGCAGCCACAATGACTGATCGTTGCCGCGAAGCACCTGAGCTGCGGCCGTACCGTCGAGAAGAATCGCCCCCGGTCGCCAGCCACGGTCCGAGCCGGGCAGCGGCACGGCCACGTCCGCCAGCGCATGTACGGTCAGACTCATGCTGACATTGTCCGCACTGATGTCAACATCGGCGGCCACGAGTTCAGCGCAGCGTGGCGCACACTCCGGCGGCTGCAACAGACGGTTTTGCAGCTCGCGCAAGAGTTCGGGGTCGGGCGTCTGTGCTGCGGCGATCGGGCTGAGGCTCATCAGCAGCGTCAGCAGTCCTGCTGCCACCAATGCGCTCGCGTTTGCCGTACCTGGCGTCAGTCCACCGGGCAAGGCAAACCGCCTGTTGAATACTTCCGCGGCGAGCACCGCAGTAAACAACAGCAGGAATGCTACCTGCACGAAACGCAGCGACGACACCAGCCAGCGCGGCAGGATCACCAACCGCAGCGATTGATCGGCATCGACCGGACCGCTCCAGTCCAGCGTGTAAGAGTTCCAGCGCCATGTCGGCACTCCCGGGCCCGCCTGGACAATTGCGTTCGGCGCATACCGCGCGTAACTGATCGGCAGCTTTTGCGGGGCGACCGCGGCAACCTCTTCGAGCGCCATGGAACCACTTACCATGGATTTTCGCTCTCTGACCGCGTCGGCCTCGAATTCAACGCCGCCTGCAACACCGCTCTCGGGAGTCGCCGGGGAAAAGCCGGCAGTCCTGCCGGGTTGCGCCAGCCGCGCCACGCCGTACTGCGACTCGAGCTGCGGGTAGATCGCAATACGCAGCTGGCTCGCGACAAACGGCACAAGCGCCAGTACGAGCGCGGCCGCACTCAGAGCCTGATAGGTGCGAACTGATTGCCGCAGACGTCCTGCCGGCGCGACCCGCATCAGGGCGATCGCGACCAGCAGGTTGAGCCACAGCCATATCGGCGCATTGAGTTCATGAAAGCTCAGGACGAGTGCCAGCAACGCGATTGCCCCGGCCGCGCGACCGAACAGACGCCATGCGGCGATCGTGATGATGAGCAGGAGAAAGAAGTCAAGCAGTTGCCACTGGCTCATCCAGCTGGCTGGCGCCCGGTCAGCACCCGGCGCGGCCAGCAATTTGTGGCCGGGCGGCAAATGCAGCAACGTCGACACCGCCGCGAACCGTGCATCCCATCCCGTCACCGGCATCGGCTCACGCGTGTCCGCGCGGCCGATCGCGCCGACATCGACCAGATTGCGCCGCAGCTCGACCCCGGTCTGGCCCTCCTCCGGGCCCTCTGTGATCAGCAGATTTTCGCCACCCTCGGTCGCGCTCAGGAGCGCAAACGGCAAGGCCATGTCCAGACGCCAATCTGTGCGCATCGCGCCAGCAATCGTGTCGCTGACAATGAAACCCTGCCCGCCGAAATCCAGCCACATTTGCCGCTGCAACTGAAGTTCGTTTTCTGCCGCCACAATGCCACGACTGCGTTCCGCGATCTGCAGCGTCTGCCCCGCCGCGATGCGAAACGCCGGTAATTGCCGCCAGTTATCCGGCACCTGAACCTGCTGCGGATCAACAGGAGCAAGACCTTCGGCCGCCGTAACACGCAGACGGTCATTTGATCGGTAACTCCAGATTTCGTTGTCCGGGAGGTTCTCTTCAGCTGCGCCAAGCGTGACGGCATTCAGCACCTCGGCGCCGCGCGCCTGCAGCGTAATAGCCCAGCGGCCCGGACGAACCTGCACGCGCAACTTGCCGTCCGCCTCGAGCCGCGCGGGAAGCTGACTGTCAATGGACAACGGAATGAAGCCGTCCGGGAGAAGCGGCCCGAACAGCTCCTCACGCACACCGCCCGACACGTCAATGCGCAAACTGGTCGTGAGTCGAGTCGGGACGTTATCCTCCACGAGCCGGTACACATTCGCTTTGACGGCATCCTGCGGCTGCGTTTCACGTTGCCGCTCGCCCAGAAACACACTGTTTCCGGTCAGCTCCGGTCGGGCGATTCGCCGTCCATTGACCGTCAGTGCGACGATGCCACTGCCCAAAGGAATGCTCAGTACGCCCGGGCGTTCGTCCCATTCGAACGATCCGGCCAGCCGGTAGCTGCCCGGGCCTACGAGCAGGCTGGGAACGCCGTTGTGCAGGACGACCTCGATCGCGCGGCCATTTGCGGTCACCCGATGTGGCCAGTACAAGGCATCGCCGGGCAATGGCAACCACTGTTCATCCGCATAAACTGTCCACTGCTGCGCAAAGCGCCCGCCGTCGGCCGTCACGGCCAGGTCGAGCGCTCCGGGCCAGGCGCAAACGAAATCGTTTTCGTTCGCGGCACCACGATCGAAATAAAACGGGCAATTGCGGTACTCGCTGCCATCGAGCACCCACTCCCGCCAATCGCGCAATGGCTCGGGGACAAAAGTTTCTGCCGTCTGGCCGGATGCCGGCAACAGCAGCCATATTAGAACCAGTCTGAGTAATCTGGACATCTCTGTCTCCCCAGGTTCTTGGTATTCAGTGCACTATAGTAAACGTCACGTCACACCGAAGCGGGTTGACCGCGCGTTCAATAGTGCGGCGGCCGCTCGTCGCCGGCTGTATTCGCGGGAAGCGCGTCACCAATGGACCGGACCCTGTCAATGAGCGACTTGCACAGCTCCTCGAGCTGCATGATCTTCTGCTGCTGCCGGGTCATGACGTCATTGAGTTCACTCAACAACTGGTCCTGGTGCGCCAGCCTGGATTCGATATCAACCAGTCTTTCCTCGCTCATGGTAGCCTCTCGCTTTCTCAACCGGGTCGGAGCCCTCCCTGCCAGGAAGGCTCCGGCACCCATGATGGCCCGCCGGGGCGGGGTCCTACAATAGGCATATGTCGTTAATCCGATTCGACGAAGTGACGCTGCAGTTCGGTGAGCTGACCATACTGCGTGAAGCCGAGCTCGCAATCGAGTCCGGTGAACGCGTGTGCCTGATCGGTCGCAATGGTGCCGGCAAGTCCACGACCCTGAAGCTGATTAGCGGCGAGCTCGAGCCCGACCGTGGCGAGATCGTGCGCAGCAGCAATCTCGTCGTCAGCCAGCTTGCGCAGACTCTGCCCGAAGCCCTCGACCAGCCGGTACATGAGGTCGTCCGCTCGGGTCTCGCAGCGATCGACAAGCTGCTTGAAAAATACCGGCAACAATCAGAACTCGAACTCGACAGGCACGGCCTCAGAGAGCTCGAGGCGCTGCACGCGACGATTGATGCGCATGACGGCTGGCAGATCGAACAACGTGTCGATGCAACCATTACTGACCTCGAGCTGCCGGCGGACAAGAAGATGAATGAGCTTTCAGGCGGCTGGCGACGGCGGGTCGCACTCGCCAGTGCGCTCGTTCAAAAACCCGATCTGCTGCTACTCGATGAGCCAACCAACCATCTTGATATTGCAACCATCAAGTGGCTCGAAGACCGGATCTACTCCTACCCGGGCGCCGTCCTGTTTATCACACACGATCGCGCATTCCTGCAACGTCTGGCAACGCGGATTATCGAAATCGACCGGGGCAAGCTGACCAGCTGGCCCGGCGATTACGACAACTTCCTGTTACGCAAGGAAAAGGCGCTCGAAGATGAGCAGTCAGCGAACACGCGTTTCGACAAGAAACTCGAACAGGAAGAAGAGTGGATTCGCCAGGGTATCAAAGCGCGCCGCACACGCAATGAAGGTCGTGCCCGCGCGCTTGTCGAATTGCGCAAGCAACGCGCTCAGCGCATCAGCCCTGATGCGCAAGCACGTATTCACATCGAGGAGGCCGAGCAGTCCGGGCGCAAGGTCATCCGCGCCCGCAATGTCAGCTATCGTTACGACGATAAGCCGCTGATCGAGAATTTCTCCCTTAAGATCATGCGCGGTGACCGCATCGGCCTCATTGGCAACAACGGCGTTGGCAAGACTACGCTGTTGCGTCTGCTCCTCGGCCAACTCGAACCACAAAGCGGAACGATAAAACACGGCACCAATCTCGAAATCGGCTACTTCGATCAACTTCGCCAAACGCTGGAACTCGACAAGTCCGTCGCATACAACGTGGGAGAAGGCCGCACCTACATTCGATTGAATGGTAAGGATCGCCATGTCATCGGTTACCTGAAAGGCTTCTTGTTCGGGCCGAAACGATCAATGATGCCGGTAAGCGCCTTGTCCGGCGGGGAGCGTAACCGGGTGATCCTTGCCAAACTGTTTACGCGCGCCGCCAACCTGCTGGTGCTCGACGAGCCGACGAATGACCTCGATATCGAGACTCTCGAAGTTCTCGAGAACAAACTCTGCGAGTTCGGCGGAACGCTGATCGTCGTGAGCCACGATCGCGAGTTCCTCGACAATGTTGTTACGAGCACGATTGTTTTCGAGAAGGATGGCCGAATTCAGGAATACGTCGGCGGCTACAGCGACTGGTTACGTCAGGGCCGCGAACTCGCAGAAACCGACAACCCTTATGCTGTCGCAGCACGAAAACACGAGGCGGCCGAGCGGCGCAAGAATCGAGTGCCGACCAAGCTGAGTTACAAGGACCAGCGCGAACTGGACCAGCTGCCCGCGGAAATCGAGTCGATCGAGGCAACAATCAACGCTTTGCAGGCCGCCGTGTCAGAGCCTGGGTTCTACGCGCAAAATCATGAGGTCGTGCAAGCACAACTGCAGGAACTCCAAGACGCTGAAGCGTTA
Source organism: Gammaproteobacteria bacterium (assembly GCA_029863305.1). GTDB lineage: Bacteria > Pseudomonadota > Gammaproteobacteria > Steroidobacterales > Woeseiaceae > UBA1847. The sequence goes on from JAOTVR010000116.1 coordinate 9,581, forward strand.
CTCGAAAAACGTGTCGAGCGCTGGAGCGAACTCGAAATCCTTCGCGAAAGCTATCAGTCGCGTTAGGCACGCGACTGATAGTCCGGTCTGATTCAGAACAGTTGCACCAATAAAGCGACGACGCAAAACCAGCCTACGGCAAACGACAATGTCCGCAGCCAGGGAATCCCCGCGGTGTACACGAAGAAATGTACAAGGCGCGTCCAGAAATAAATCTTGCATGCCATGACCGTCGTTTCGTTGCTAATGCCAAGGGCATTCAGAATCAGCACCAGCGACGCAAAAACCACGAGGTTTTCAACCGCGTTGTAATGTGCGGCCTTTGCGCGTGCCGCCCATGGCGCGATTGGTTTCGGGTCGGCGGGATAGCCAACAGCATCGATCAGACCACGTACCATTATGGTGTTGAGAATGTACGGCACCCAAAGCACTGCTGTCAGTGCAATCACCCATGTCAAACTCGTTAATTCAGCACTCATGCATATCTCCTTTTTGTTATATCGGTGCTACGACTGGCCGTGTCAGGTAGTCGCAAACATCTGCATGTGGGACTCCTTCAGGGTAGTCGTGCACTGCAAACCCCATCGACCTGTAACACGCATAAGCCGCGATATTTCCGCGATACACGAAAAGCGAATACTCGTCACAATCATACATCGAAGCACTGACCGACATCAGCAGTTCGACAAGGCGCTTACCAACACC
>JAOTVR010000117.1 GCA_029863305.1 Gammaproteobacteria bacterium
TTTTCGTTCGCGAGTACGCCATTCAGGCCACACCAGGCAGGAATGAGGTTCCGCAGATGTTCAGACATCGATTACTCTCGGTGCGCGCGTTTGATGCCGCTGGGATGATGCTCGATGCCGACGTCGTCGCAGGTGAAAGCCTCGAATCATTGATTGTGCGCCTGCTGGCCAACGAATCTGCCGATTATCTCCATGTGCACAACGCCAGGCCCGGTTGTTACGCTGCCCGAGTCGCGCGTTGCTAGGCGCTCAGCCCGCGGTCTATCTCAGCAGGCGCTTCAACCACCCGGTCGCGGTCGGTTCAGGAAGCTCAATATCGTGCTCAGCCAGGAGTTCCCGGTCACCTTCGAGATACTCTGACAGGTCTTGCGCCAATTCGCCCAGGTGCGACTTGTAGTTTATCCATCGCATTTTCGAGGTCTTGTAAATTGGCATCCGCGTCTGCGCAATACTCGCCGTGCGGACCACGTTTTTCTGGCGGAAGAAATCGAGGACGATGTCGTCCCATTCGAGGCCGCAGGCGTCGAGCATTCGGCGTGCATGATGTTCAGGATCTTCAACCAGCCGTTCGTATTGCACGTCGAGTATTTTTCCCTCAGGCAGTACCTGATGCCAGTAATCCATGGCATCTCGATAGATTGAATACACCTTGCCAATTGACCGAAAATCGTTCGACCAGGGGAGGTCGGAAAAATTCTGGAAGTAGCAGGACAGGCAAATGTCCAGCGGATGCCGGATCGCGTGAATAATCGTGGCGTTCGGAAAGATGCTCTTGATGAGCCCGACAAAGTAGAAGTTACTCGGCATCTTGTCCACGATGCGTCGCGCCTCGGGACGGCCCTGCCGCAAGACATTGAGATAGCCATTCGCGTATCCCTCGATCTTCGAGGCCGTTAACTCGGACCGTGCGCGAGCGGCCGCCCGACGCCGATCTTCAACCGGAAATATTTCCCTGCCGAGCCGCGGCATTTCGGGTAGTTCACCGGCGCCGGCTCCTTGTGGATGGCTCGCGATGATCCTCTCCATCAAGGTGGTGCCCGATCGTGGCATACCGACGATAAAGACGGGTTGGGGCGAGTCATTGCCCATCGATGCGAAGGATCGTACCGAAGCAGCGGTAAACGCCTTCTTCATGTCCTTTAGCAAGTTCACTTCGATACCAACGTCATAGTCGATCTTGCGCAGCAGATTGGCCTGTTCATAATGCGAAAAGGCCTCATCGTAGCGGCCACAGTCGTCATTCATTTTGCCGAGCGCAAAATGCAGGCTATAACGTTGCTTCGCGGGCATGCCTCGCCTGAGTAGCTTCTCGGTCTTGTTGATGAAAGCCAGATCCGCGCTTGAGAACTTCTTGATGCGCGCCAGCAGATCGTAGGCGAGGCCAAAATCCTTGTGCTGTCGAATCGTGTTCTCCAAATGACGAACCGCTTCGTCCATTCGACCGGTTTCGCTGAGGACATTGCACAGCGCAAGGTGTGTGCCGGGTTCAGAGGCATCCAATTTGACGGCTTTTTGCGCGTGCACAAGCGCTTCGTCGTGCCGGTTCAGTTCTCTCAATGTCGAAGCCAGATTGCTGCGCACGTTCGCGTCGCTCGGTTTCAGTTTGCACGCCCGTTGCAGATAGTCGGCGGCCTGTTCATAGTCGGCCCGCCGCATGTAATAGACCCCCAGACCATGCAGTACATCGGGCATGTCCGGTTTGAGCGCCATAGCCTGTTGCAGCGCGTCGAGAGCGTTGTCGAGTTCGTGAGCGTTGAGATAGGCGATTCCCAACGTAGCTAAATAGCTCGGCATTTCCGGGGCTTCGTCGGTAGCGATCTTGTAATGGCTGATCGCCTGATCGATATCGCCGATCTCTTCGCAAAGACACCCCAGCTGATGCTGAACAGAGGCGCGGGATCCGGCGCGTCGCTTCACGTCGTGGTAAATCAGCAGGGCATCCGGACGGCGCCCCTTCTTGAGTTCTTGCGATGCCTGTCGGATATCCGCGAGCAGCGCTTCAGATTCGGAATCATGCACCGTTAATAGACTCGTTTAGCCCGGCGAGCGGTGACGGCTACGGATTCCGCAGCAGTATAATTTCTGCGATTTTATTGACAACATCCAACTCGTAGCCCAGTTCTTCCAATCTCTCATTGAACTTCTTTTGCAGGCGCGCTTTGCCGTAAATACCAAGCGCATTGGCTTTGCTGAAGCGCTGCAATTGCAGAATGACGTCGGTGAATTTCTGCTCGACCTTGCGATTTTGCTTTTTGGCTAATTTCCCGGTACCGAAAACAAATTGCTTCGCAACCTCAGGTCGCACGTAGCTGAACAGATCATCGGCGACGGCCCGTGCCAGCGCGTCAACGTCCTTGTTGTTCTTCCAGAATAGAAGACCCATATTCACTGAATCCCAATGAGATTATTTTGGAGCCGGCCGTAGTATAGCGTTGTCGAGCGGCAATTTCGGCAATCATCGGATGCTCGATCAACCAGCCTCACGCGGCGCGACCGCGAACCATGCGGAAGAACCAGGCGATGAAAAATGCGAAGGCCGCCGCGCCTGCGAGTATCGCGACCAGCTCATTACCGAGCCACTCGGTGCCGATGCCATCCGGGCGGCGGCTCTTGGCGACGGCTACCAGCGCGATGCCGACGCCCAGCAGCCCTTCGCCACCGACAAAGCCGCTGCCAAGCAGCACGCCACGCTCGCGACGGTCTGCAGCGGTCGTATCGTCTTTCGCGTTGCGCTCCATCCACAGTCGAATCAGACCGCCGACAAAGATAGGTGTCATTGTGGAAACCGGCAGATACACACCAACCGCGAACGGCAGGGATGGAAGACGTGCGATTTCGCACGCCAGCGCGATACCGACGCCGATCCCGACCAGGCCCCAGGGAAGGTTCTGATCAAGTACGCCGTCGATGACCAGCTTCATCAATGTCGCCTGCGGCGCGGGCAATTCGGTGCTGCCGAAGCCAAAGCCCTTGCCCAGCGCCAGCACGGTCAGACACACAAACGTCGCGGAAGTCAGCACGCCGATCAGTTCTGCCGTCTGTTGCCTGCGCGGTGTGGCGCCCAGCAAAAAGCCTGTTTTCAGATCCTGCGACGTGTCACCGGAGATAGAAGCGGCAATTGCGACGACGCAGCCGACAGTCAACGCGGCTGCTTTCCCGAGCGTATCATTCCAGCCGAACGCCAGAAAGATCGAAGCGGTACCGAGCAACGCAGCAATGGTCATGCCGCTGGTTGGATTACTGGTGACACCAACCAGGCCGACGATGCGCGAGGCGACAGTGACAAAGAAGAATGCAAAGACCACGACGCAGACGGCTGCGACGGCGCGAATTCCAATGCCGCCGACGGCGCCGAATACCTGCGGAACGACCATGAGCACCAGCGCGATGGCTACCACACCGATACCGACCACGCGCAACGGCAAGTCGCTATCGGTGCGCTGCACGACCGCAGCGGCGTCTCCGACCCGCTCCCCGATCTGTTTCGCGCCGATACGAAAACTGCTGACCATCACCGGGATACTGCGTATCAGTGTGACGATGCCGGCCGTCGCCACGGCACCGGCGCCGATATAGCGCACGTATCGCGTCCATATCTGGCTGGGCGACATGTCACGAATGATCTGCAGTGTTTCCGGAAATAACGGCACGCTGCGTGCATCGCCCCAATACGCGATGGCAGGGATGATCACCAGCCAGGACAGCAGGCCACCGCCGACCATTACCGCCGCGATGCGCGGACCGAGGATATAGCCGACACCGAACAGTGCGGCCGACAAATCCATGCCGAGTTCACCTTTTTTCAACCACGGTATCCTGGAGTGGATATCGCCCGGAATGACGCGTATCCAGGAGGTGAGAAATTTGAAAAGTGCTCCCCCGGCGAGACCGTAAAACACGAAACGCGCACGACCGCCGCCGATTTCGTTGGCGACCAGCACCTCCGCACACGCCGTACCCTCGGGGTAGGGCAACTTGCCGTGCTCGCGTTCGATCAGAAAACGCCGCAGCGGGATCATGAACAGGATGCCCAGCAGTCCGCCACACATTGCCAGCAGCGTCATCTGCAGCAACTCCGGTGGCATGCCCCACATGAACAGCGCCGGTAACGTAAAAATCACGCCGCTGGCCAGCGAACTCGACGCCGAGCCCGTCGTCTGCGAAATATTCGTTTCGAGGATCGTGCCGTGAATACCAATACCGGACAGTGCGCGGAAGACGGCGACCGTCATGACGGCCACGGGGATCGAGGTGCTGATGGTCAGGCCCGCGCGCAGCCCCAGGTAGGCATTGGCGGCGCCGAAAACGATGCCGAACAGTATGCCCAAACCAACGCCCTTGATCGTGAATTCGGCTGGTGATTCGTTGGCTGGCACGAAGGGGTCATAAGAATCGCCTTCGGCAATGGGTACGTAGGCCTTCTGGCTCAATCCGTCTTTGCGCATTGTTTTTGTTTCGTGACTGGATCAGCGCCTGATTCTACTCAAAATAGTCGCGCCTCGGTAAATCTACGAATGCTATTCGGGCCATTGTTGCGCTAAACAGGCGTTATCAATCCATACAGAACAGGCGTCTACGGAGTTAGCGATGACCCGCCGTAATCCGATTGAAGACCTCGCGCTGCTGCGCCATGAGTTCGGTGAGCACGGTGGCGTCAACATGTCCATCGAAGCCAGCTCGACTTTCACGGTCATGGACCCGCACACAATGCCTGAGATGTTCCAGGGACGGAAAGGTCCTGAAAATGCAGGCTGCTACCTCTATGGCCGGCATTTCAATCCTACCGTTTATAACCTCAGCCGCCAGCTCGCTGCGCTCGAAGGTACCGAGTCCGCGTATTGCACGGCAAGCGGTATGGGCGCGATTTCGGCAACCCTGATGGCGCTTTGCGGGCACGGCGATCATATTGTCTCGTCGAACACGGTCTACGGAGGCAGTTATGCGCTGATGCATTATTTTTTGCCGGCAACTGCGGGAGTCACTACCTGCTTCGTCAATATCAGCGACCTCGACGCGGTCCGCGCCGCGATAACGGATGATACCCGGGTCCTCTATGTGGAAAGTGTGGCCAATCCGACACTGCGCGTGGCTGACATCCCGCGCCTGGCCGAAATTGCGGACGATGCAGGCATTACTCTCGTGGTCGATAATACCTTCAGCCCGCTGATCCTGAGCCCTGCCGCGCTGGGTGCCGACGTTGTCGTGCACAGCATGACGAAATTCATCAGCGGCATGTCGGACATCATTGCGGGCGCCGTTTGTGGCAGCCACGCGTTCATCGAACAACTCATGGATCTGCACAGCGGCCCGCTGATGTTGCTCGGGCCGACGATGGACCCGAAAACAGCCGCGGAACTCAGTCTCAGGATTCCGCATTTGCCGCTGCGCATGGTCGCGCACGGTGAGCGTGCGCTGGCGCTGGCCGAGCGGCTCGAAGCGGTTGGCGTCGATGTCTGCTACCCGGGGCTTGCCGGTCATCCGGATCGCGCGCTGCTCGACCGCCTGCGTTGTCCCGACTATGGCTATGGCGGCGTGCTGACGATCGACCTGGGTGAAGAAGAGCGTGCGGACAAACTGATGGCGCTATTGCAGAACAAATACTGCTTTGGCTTCATGGCCGTCAGCCTGGGTTATTTCGACACACTGATGTCCTGCTCCGGCGCGAGCACCTCGAGTGAAATGAGCGACGGGGACAAGGCTGCAGCGGGTATCGGCCCGGGTCTCGTGCGGATGTCGATCGGCTACACGGGCACGCTCGAACAGCGCTGGGGGCAACTCGAAGCGGCATTGCGGGATATCGGCTGTTTCGCTGCGTACTCAAGAGCCGGCTGAGCAAACGGCGACTCTTCGAATAGCGGAAATAGAAGCGTCGATAAGCGAATCTACGTAGCGCCCCCGCGCTCGCCAAGTGACATCATCTGACTCAGGAGATTGATTTCCTTAGCGAGGCACGCCATGGATATGCCAACCAGACTTGAAGAAAGCGTGGATCTTTTTGTAAACGCCAACCGACAGTTCGAGCAGGCTCTCACCTGGATCGACGGCATAAAAGTCGGGATCATCGACTACCTGATCAATCCGAAACGCACGATGCACGTTCGCTTTCCGGTGAACATGGACGACGAGTCGATACGGACCTTTCACGGCTTTCGGGTGCTGCACAATCGGGTGAGGGGGCCGGGCAAGGGGGGTATCCGGTATCACCCGAACGTGACTGAGGCCGAGGTCGCAGCACTGGCAGCCTTCATGACGTGGAAGACCGCGGTTGTCGATATACCCTTCGGTGGCGGCAAAGGCGGTGTCGTCTGCAATCCCAAAGAACTGAGTCGCGGCGAGCTGCGGCGAGTTACGCGACGATTTGTGGCGGAACTTGGCGACGCGATAGGCCCGCATACCGACATCCCGGCACCGGACGTTTATACGGACGCGCAGACCATGGCGTGGATTTACGACACGTTCGACCTGATGCATCCGGGGCAGAATAACCTTGCCGTTGTCACCGGCAAACCGCTTGAAATCGGTGGTTCGGTGGGGCGCGAAGAGGCGACTGCGAGAGGCAGTTTGTATGCGACGGAGCAGCTTCTGAAGCGCGGCGTCGTGCCCGGCCTGGAGACGCTCGACGGAGCCCGTGTGGCGGTGCAGGGATACGGCAATGTCGGTGCGACGGCAGCCCGCCTGTTTCAGGAAGCTGGTGCCCGTATCGTCGCGGTCAGCGACTCACGCGGAGGCATCTGCGATGACAGCGGTCTCGATGCCGAGCAGGTTCTGGCGCACAAGAACGAATGCGGCAGCGTCGTCGGACTGCCGACGTCCACTGACATCAGCAATGCGGACCTTCTGGCCCATGACTGTGACATCCTCATTCCCGCCGCGCTCGAGTGCCAGATTCGAGAGGACAACGCGGCAAATGTGAAAGCCAGGCTGATTGTGGAAGCTGCCAACGGTCCATTGACCGCCGTGGCCGACAAGATCGCACAAGAGAAGAACATCGTGGTGTTACCGGACATCGTTGCCAACAGCGGGGGTGTTGTCGTCAGTTATTTCGAGTGGGTACAGAACCTCGAAAACCAGCAATGGGATATCGACAAGGTCGATCGAAAACTGAGAAATAAGATGCTCCGCGCAATTGACGATACAGTTGACCGTTGGATCGCGCTCTGCAAACGGCATAAAGACGGCTTTAATGGAAACCGTGTTGGTCCGACGCTGCGTGATGCGGCGCTGGTTACCGCGATCGAGAGAATTGCGACCGTCGTTTTGCAGCGCGATATCTGGCCCTGATGGTCTCCGGGGAGCTGCATGGATACCGATAGGGACGGGCTGCTACTGCAGGTGCAGCTCGAAGAAACGCAATATTTTTGAATATCCGTGCTTGCCCGTTGAGGGCACTCTCAGCAAGGCATGCTTGCTGCCCGGATAGGTCATCATGTCGAATTCGCGCTGCTGCTCCTGGAGCGCATCGAACAGCTTGGTGCTGTTACTGAACAACACATTGTCATCGGCCATGCCGTGGATAATGAGCAATGGCCCTGCCAGGTCTTGGACGTACGGGAATACGCTGCTGGCGGCATAGCCGTCGGCGTTGTCTTGTGGTGTGCCAAGGTAACGTTCGGTGTAATGAGTGTCGTACAGAGCCCAGTCGGTAACCGGTGCGCCCGAAACGCCGGCGGCAAATACCTCCGGTGCCTGCATCATGCACATCAGTGCCATATAACCACCGTAGCTCCAGCCGAAGACGCCGATCCGGTCAGCATCGACGTAGTCCAGCGATTTCAGGAAATTTGCACCAACGACCTGGTCGATAACTTCGATCTGTCCCATCTGACGGTAAAGTGGTGCATCAAATCGCGTGCCGCGGAATCCGGTGCCTCGATTGTCCAGTGAAAAAACAATGAAGCCGTTATTGACCAGCACTTCCTCGAAGCCGGCGCTCCATTTGTTCGTCACCCGCTGGCCCTGCGGACCGCCGTAGACACTGACGATGACCGCGTAGCGCTTGCTGGCATCGAAGTCGCCCGGCTTCTTGATCCGGTAGTAAAGCGTTTGCCCGTCCTCCGCCTCGAGTGTGCCAAACTCGGTAGTGGGCTGCGTGGCGAGATAAGGATGGTAAGGGTGTGATTCGCTCAGTGCATTTTCCTCTATAAAGGCGATTCGAGAACCATCCTTGCGGTGCACTGCAACTTGCGGTGGCGTGGTCGCGTTTTCAAAACTGTCGACGTAAAATTCACCGTTCGCGGCAAACGTCGCCTTATGCCAGCCTGCGGCGTTGCTGAGCCGCTTCGGCGCCGCCGAGCCATCGAGCTTTACAGCATAGATATTACGCTCGATCGGGCTGTCCAGTGTCGCCGTTATGTACAAGGTGCCGGCATCCTCGTCGACGTGCAGCAGGGCGCTGCGTGTGCGTGCGCCGTCCACGACATCCCACTCACCCGCGGTCAGTGGATGGATCAATTCGCCTTCGTTGCCGTAAAGATACAAGTGCATGTGCCCGCTGCGCTCGGACAACCATATAAACCGCTTGGTCGACTCGAGAAAATGCAGCTCGTTATGCAGGTTTATCCACGTAGTGCTTGACTCGGTCAGCAGAACGCGCGATTTGCCATTACCGGCGTCTACCTTGAGCAGGTCGAGCCTTTTTTGATCGCGCGACTGACGCTGCACCGCCAGGAAATCGCCAGTCGGAAACCAGTCGACACGTGGCACGTAGATATCGGCATCGTCGCCCAGGTCCATCCAGCGAATTTCCCCGCCGTCCAGTTCGACAACGCCAACCTGAATCAGCGCGTTCGGCGTACCCGTCGCTGGATAGCGCTGCTCATAAACCTTGAAGTCCTCGGCATACACCTCGAAACGCTTGCTGACTTGCACAGGCGACTCGTCAACACGCGTGAAGGCGATCGCCGAGTCGTCCGGTGACCACCAATAGCCCGTGTAGCGATCCATTTCCTCCTGTGCGATGAACTCGGCCATGCCGTTCTTGATCAATCCACCGCCGTCACTCGTAAGCTGCCGTTCCTCGTCGCGGTCGAGGTCGATGACAAACAGGTTTTGCTCACGGACAAACGACACATACTTGCCGGTTGCACTGAATTTGGGGTCCGTTTCGCCGGCATCGCTTGCAGTCAGTTGCCGGATCTTGCCCGCTGCGATTTCGTAGAGGAACAAATCGCCGCTCAATGGAAACAGGAGAGCTTTGCCGTCAGGCGAAAACTGGTAGGACACGATTCCGCGCTGCCCGACAATGCGCAGGCGTTCTCGCCGCGCCAACTCCTGCTCTGACAAATCCTCGGCTCCGCCCGTCAGTGCCGTGGAATCGACGAGCAGGCGCATATCATCGTCCTCGATGCTGTATTCCCACAGGTCCATCTGCAGGGGATCGCTGTCTTTGCCTCTGAGAAACGACACGCGGACGGAATCCGGCGAAATCCTGACGCTTTTCGGCGCCGGTCCGTTGAGGTTCGGTGCGGCATACAGTCGCTCGATATCCAGTATGGTGGTATCCACGTCAGCGACGGCATAGCTGCCAAGCATGCAGCCGATGATCAATGTACTCAGGGGCCGTATTTGAGACATGTCGTTTCCTCAGACTTCAATTGAGAAGGGCCGCTCTTTTTACGCACAACGCGGCGTCTTCCTGGCGGTCGAGCAGCAGGTCTCTGATCGAGGTCCTGCTGTTCTTGTGCGCGGCAACTGCGCGGCTCAGGCGTGCGACGCTCGCTTCCGTGCAGTTCGTCGGTATGAGGTACGCCGCAAAGCCGAGCGCGCGAGCGTAGTAGCCAGGATCCGCGTCCTTCTCATTCTCGAGAATTTGCGCGAGTATTTCATCAGCGAGCAATTCGTGCAGCGCCTCCTGACCGGCAGGAAACATTGCGCCCATCGCTATGCGTTGCAGCGCATACGGATTCTCAGACTCTTTATTCAGAACGTCGGCGATGATCCTGCGTTTGACGTCGATATCGGGCCTTGCCGCCTCGACGCGCAACGCCCAGCGTCTGCCGTCATCAGAGGGATCCCGCGCTTGTTCGATCGCGAGCAGATGGTCGACCTTATCGTGCCCTTCGGCGCTTAGCGTTCGCAGCATCGTCCAGCGCCTGTCCTGATCAATTTCGCGATTCTCGATGCCGGTCTTTCCTTCCAGGATGTGGACATACATGTCGAGCGCAGCATTACTCGATGCGAACGCCAGGTATCGGTCCAGGTACATGGTCTGCAAGTCTCCGCGCGTGCGTTCCACGTTTTTCCAGGTAATGGTTTCCGCTTTTGGACGATACACC
>JAOTVR010000118.1 GCA_029863305.1 Gammaproteobacteria bacterium
CTCGAACGACTGTCCGAGCTGCAGATTGGTGCCATCTTGATGATCGGATTTTCGGTACACGACGAAATTGCCGGCTTTCTTGCGCTTGCCAACGAACATCCGCTTGAGTCCTGGGATGCAAATCTCCACCTGTTACTTAAGCTGATCGGTGCGTCATTGGCCACCGGGCTCGAACGCGCACAGGATCAGGCGGTGCTCAACGAGATGAACGAACGCAACGAACTCATCGCGGTGACGGCAAATGACGGCATTTGGGATTTTGACGGCGAGTCCAAGCGGATCAATCTCTCACGGCGCTGGAAGACCATGCTTGGCTATCAGGCCGACGAGGAAGACCTGCTGCTCGACTGGTATCATCTCGTACACCCAAGCGACATGTCACGTGTACAGTCGAAGATGCGGGAGCATCTGGCTGGCAAGACGCCGTTTTTTGAATCAGTCCATCGCATGAAGCATCAGAACGGTGACTGGCGTTGGATGAGTAGTCGTGCAAAGGCCGTGCTCGATGAAAAGGGCCGCTTGCTGCGGCTCCTCGGTGTCGAAGTCGATATCACCGAGCGCAAACTCTACGAGGAAGCGCTGTTCCGTGAAAAGGAGAGTGCGCAGATTACGTTGCAGTCCATTGGTGACGGCGTCATCACCACCGATTCGACATGCAATGTCGAGTATATCAATCCCGTTGCGGAAGAATTGACCGGCTGGAAGGTGGACGATGCAAGCGGACGACCGATCGATGAGATCTTCCGTGGCTTTCATGAAGAAACATGCGAGCCGCTCGAGAATCCGCTCGCAGTGTCGATCAGGCGTGACCGCGCGATCAAGTCTGTTCGACCGACGCTGCTGATTCGTCGCGATGGCAACGAGCTCTATATCGAAAGCACGGCATCACCCATTCGGGACGGCAGGGGCAGTGTCACGGGTGGCGTACTCGTATTCCATGATGTGAGTGAGTCGCGCGAACTCAACCGTCGTCTTAGCTACCACGCCAGCCACGACATTCTTACGGGCCTGGTCAATCGACGTGAGTTCGAGAATCGTCTCGAGCGTGCATTGAAGAGCGCCAAGGCCCGGGAAACTTCATACGCGGTGTGCTATCTCGATCTTGATCAGTTCAAGATCGTCAACGATTCCTGCGGACACAGCGCGGGCGATGCATTGCTTGGGCAGTTGGGCGCCTTGCTGAAGTCGAAGATTCGCTGGCGCGATACCCTGGCTCGCCTGGGCGGCGACGAGTTCGGTGTGTTGCTTGAGAGTTGTTCGCTCGAGGAAGCCATGCAGACGGCAGAATCACTGCGCATGGCGATCAGCGATTACAAATTCATGTGGGATGACCGCAGTTTTCGCCTCGGTGTCAGCATTGGCGTGGTGCCGATCGCTGCAGACAATGAAGACGTGGCGGCTCTGCTCAGTGCGGCCGACAGCGCCTGCGCAGCTGCCAAGGAGGCGGGACGTAACCGAATTCACAGTTTCCAGGAGAACGATATCGACCTGATGCGTCGACGTCGTGAGATGCAATGGGCGGCACGAATCAACAACGCACTGGAAGAGAACCGGTTCGAGTTGTTCCGACAGACCATCCAGCCATTGCAGGTAGAAGAAGAGGGTGCTCATTATGAGATCTTGCTGCGCATGCGCGATGAGCAGGGCGGGATCATATCGCCCGGACTCTTCATCGAAGCCGCCGAGCGCTATGGAATAACGCCGAGCATAGATCGCTGGGTGATTCGAAGCGCATTTCGCTGGCTGGTTTCGGAGGCGGATGAACGCGAGCGATTGTCGTTGTGCTCGATCAATCTCTCCGGACAAAGCCTGGGCGACGAGAAATTCCTGCCGTTTGTCGTCGATCAGTTCCAGATGAGCGGACTGGATGCGACCAAGATATGTTTCGAAATTACGGAAACCGCGGCAATCGCGAGTTATTCGCAGGCAAATCGTTTTATCAATGCGCTGAAAGAACTTGGCTGCAAGTTCGCGCTTGATGACTTCGGCACCGGGTTGTCATCGTTCGGTTACCTCAAGCATTTTCCGGTCGATTACCTCAAGATTGATGGCAGCTTTGTCAAAGAGATCCTGCATGATCCGATCGATCGCGAGATGGTGCGCTCGATCAACGAGATTGGGCACCTGACCGGGAAGCAGACAATCGCTGAATTTGCTGAAAACGAAGAGATCATCACGATGCTGCGCGGTATGGGCATCGATTACGCGCAGGGATACGGCGTCTCTGAGCCGAAACGCGTGACTCGCGCCGTCGCCTGAGGTGAGGATCGTGCGCAGCGGAATGGTGCTGATCGCGCTGCTTGTATGCTCGTCGACGACGATAGCCCGGGACGAACTGCCGATCTGTTCGGCGTCCGACCGTGACCGCTATTTCAGTGAGATCAGGGAAATCCTGTACGAGAACTGGGTCGTGCCGTACGAGAACCGGTCGATCGCGTGTACGGTGTTGATCAAACAGAATTTTCGCGGCGAAGTGTCATACGTGGGTATTGCCAATTGCAGCGACGATCCGAAGATTCATAAGTCGGTCATCGATGCCGCGTACCTGGCGTCACCCATACCTTTGCCGAAGAATCCGGCCTGCTTCCGTCGCGATGTGATCGTGCGCATCGCATCACGGTCGCAGTCCGCCGACTAGTGGCGCTGCCCCCAGCCACATGCTGTCAGGGCGAGCGCCACCGCTGGTCAGTCGTTGCGCAATGCTCGATCAAACAAAAAATCCACCGTGGCCGAAGCCGACCATGCTCATGAGCATCGGAATCGAGAGCAGGGTGTTCGTGCGTGATGCAAGAAATGCGACCCGGCGCGCTTTCGCGATCTGCTCTGCGCTGGCATCGACGATGCCGAGAATCTTTTTCTGATTTGGCCAGATCAGCACCCAGACATTGAACAGCATAATGGTGCCCAGCCATGCGCCGACGCCTATGATCATGGCCTGGGCGTTCAGGGTATCGCCCATCATGCCCAAAGTGAATGCATCGTTAAATATACGCAGATGACCGAGATAGGCAGCGCCCGACAGCCAGGTCAGCAAGGCCCCCCAGCGAAACCACCACAACGCACGCGGCGCAACATACTTGGTGATGCCGGCACCACCGGGACCACCCTCGTCGGCGGCGGCCTCGCCCAGTGCCGGAACCTGCACGAAATTGAAATAGTAGAGCAGGCCGATCCAGGTGATACCCGCCATGACATGGACCCAGATGATGAAGCTTCCGGTATTGAATGAGACCCCCATAGTCGCGAGGCCAATGATTACGGCGAGAACGATGCCGCCGATGATGGTTCCGGCAACTGTATTCAATGGATTCATGCTGGATTCTCCCTGACTAATTGTAATTATTGCTGCCTATTTTAGACCAATTCTAGGTACAATCGCGACAGTTTACGGAGCATATTGATGCGAATACTGGTCATACTCGTTCTGGCGATTACGTTATCGGGCTGCACGGCAATGCTGGTCAGTGGTTCGGCCGACAGCGGCAAACAGGCCGGGTGTTCAGAAAATGATAGAGAGGCAGAAAAACGTGGATGTTAATTCCCGAATCGAAGAGCAACTGAAGTCTCACGATGTCTTGCTGTACATGAAAGGCACGCCGGACTTTCCGCAATGCGGCTTTTCCGGGCAGACGGTTGCTGCACTAAATGCGATCGGCAAGCCGTTTGCGTATGTCAATATCTTCGAGGACGAAGAAATACGCCAGGGGCTCAAAGCTTATTCGAACTGGCCGACATTCCCGCAACTTTACGTTAAAGGTGAGTTGATTGGCGGTAGTGATATCGTTGTCGAGATGTATCACTCAGGGGAGCTGAAGGCACTGCTTGAAGGCACGGAAGAGTAGGGCCCCGCGGATCGGATCGCAGCGCGCGCTCCTACGTCGTGTCGTATACGGGCTGAAAGCGATTCACAATTTCACAAAACAGGTCCGCCGTAATTTCCGCGTCGTAGGCGGCTGAATGCGCTGATTCTTCATCCCATTCGAAGCCTGCGGCTGCAACGGCGCGCGCCAGCACTGTTTGTCCGAACGCCACGCCGCAAAGTGTTGCTGTGTCGAAGCAGCTGAACGGGTGAAACGGATTGCGCTTGATGGCTGAGCGTTCGATCGCTTCGTTCAGGAAACCGAGATCGAAAGCGGCGTTGTGGCCGACCAGGATGGCACGCTGGCATCGGTTGTCACGAACGGCACGGCGCACCTCGCGAAAAATGCGCTGCAGCGCGTCTCTTTCGTCGATAGCCGGGCGCAACGGATGGTCAGGGTCAATACGATTGACTGCGAGCGATGCCGGGTCCATGTTTGCACCTTCGAAAGGCTTGACGTGGTAACGAATCGTCTCGCCCCGAGTCAATATGCCACCGTCGCCGAAGTCGACAAACACGGCCGCAATTTCCAAGAGTGCATCGGTCTTCGAATTGAATCCCCCCGTCTCGACGTCGACAACAACGGGAAGAAATCCGCGAAAGCGGTCGGCCATGGACGGGTTGTCAGTCACTTACTTTTCCGCCCGCAAAATGTGCTCATCGAGAAGCAGGCTCGTCGTGTAGCGAACACCGAAACCCGTTACTTTGGTCGGTATGTGTGCAAGGCCACCTTCGTGAGTGCCCGCCGCAAGATCGATATGCACCCATGGAGTGTCGTGCTCAACGAATTCGGCAAGGAAGCTTCCGGCGAGTATGTGGTCGGCCGTGGGTTTGGCCGAACATTGCTGAATGTCGGCCGTGGCGCTTTTGAGATCATCGAGGAACTCCTTGCCGATCGGAAACGGCCAGACTCGTTCGCCACTAAGCCGACCCGTGCGTTTCAGGCGCGGATGCCAGTCGGCACGATTTGTGAAGACGCCGCTATAGCTCGTCGTGATGGCATTGATGACCGCGCCGGTCAGCGTTGCATAGTCGATGATCAACTTCGGTTTTTCACGGCTGGCAAGCGTTAGTGTGTCGGCGAGAACCATGCGCCCCTCTGCATCCGTGTGAATCGTCTGAATCGTCTTGCCGTTTGCCGCGGTCACGACGTCCTGTGACTTGTAGGCGCTCGGACCCGTGCGGTTCTCGGTTATGGCCAGCCAACAGTCTACCGCCACGGGCAGCCGCAATTCAGAAATCGCTACCAGTGCTCCAGTCGCCACGGCGCTGCCCTGCATGTCGCCATGCATCTCAAGCATCGATGCAAATGGCTTGAGATTAGTGCCGCCCGTATCAAAAATGATGCCTTTGCCGACCAGGCTGAGCGTCGCTTTTGCGTCCGCTCTGCCGGGACGATAACGCAGGCGGACGATCGACGCGCTGTCATTGTCGTTGCCTTGTGCAACCGCCAGAAACGCACCGGCGCCGAGCTTTTCGAGCTCTTTGCTTGTGAATCGTTTGTACTGCCAGCCATGGTCTTTGGCGAGGTCTTTGAGTATCGCCGCATAATTCAAGGCATCGAGTTTGTTGGGCGGTAAGGCCGTCAGCCAGCGCGCGAGGTTATTGCCCTTGGCCTCGGCAATCGTGCGGCTCAGGTCCACCGTGTCGTCGATGCCAAGGATTCGAATACTGCGAATTTTCTGCGGCGACGGCTTGCTCTTGAACTCCGGGAGATTGAATCCCGCTGCGAGCGCAGCGGCCACCGCCGCTTTGCACAGCGCCTGTTGCGCATCCGGACTGAATCCTGCGACGAGAATGCCAAGACACCCGGCTTTCTCGGTGGTCGCGGCCGCAACGAGCTTGCGCGCGAACGTCAACTGCTCGAACGGGTCGGCGTCAGCTGAGATCCTGCCGCCGATAACCAGCGTCTGGCGCTTGTTCGTCAGTCGTGTCTGCAGAGCCGGCACGTCCGCCACCTGCCGCTTTCTGAGGACGGCCTGTAATTTCTGGCCCTGCGGCAGCTGTCGCCAAAGCGCCGCAGTCGGCCTCGTCGGTAGTATCAGCAGTAACTGATCTACGGACGCAAATCCTTTAGAGTCGACCTTTCCCGGCCGTTGGGTACAACGGAGCTCAAGAGAGTCCGGCAAACTGTTATGCATGCTATTGAAACCTATGTTAAGTGCTTGACCGAAAAGGCACAAACGCCGACTATGACGCCCCCGAAGGCCGAATTGCACGGTCCGGTGCAAATCTCGGTAATCCTATTGTGAATGATTTATGAGCCGATTCAATCCATTTGATGACATTGATCCCATCGAGACCCGCGAGTGGCTCGAGTCTATCGATTCCGTACTCGGGCAACACGGTCCCGAGCGAGCGCATTTCCTCCTAAACAAAATGATCGATTTTGCGCGTCGCTCCGGTGCGTACCTGCCGTACAGCCCAAACACCGCGTACCTCAATACGATTGGCACAAACCGCCAGCCAGGATACCCCGGTGACCGCGCGCTGGAGCGCCGCATCGAGGCCTACATCCGCTGGAATGCGATGGCCATGGTCGTACAGGCCAATCGCGAAAGCACGGAATACGGTGGTCATATTTCGAGCTATGCCTCGTCCGCAACCATGTATGAGGTTGGCTTTAATCACTTCTGGCGAGCGCCAAGTGCGGATCATGGCGGGGATCTGGTGTTCATGCAGGGCCATTCATCGCCCGGCGTGTACGCGCGTGCCTATCTCGAAGGGCGCCTGAACGAGAATGACCTGAACCGCTTTCGACGTGAGGTTGGGGGTGGCGGACTCTCGTCATACCCGCATCCCTGGTTGATGCCGGAATTCTGGCAGTTCCCGACCGTGTCGATGGGGCTGGGCCCGATGATGGCGATCTACCAGGCGCGTTTCATGCGCTACATGGAAAATCGAGAGCTGATTGCGCCGTCGGATCGCAAAGTCTGGTGCTTCCTTGGCGACGGTGAAATGGACGAACCCGAATCAATGGGCGCGATCACGATGCCGGTCCGTGAAGGTCTGGATAACCTCATTTTTGTCGTTAACTGCAACCTGCAGCGGCTCGACGGTCCGGTACGCGGCAACGGCAAGGTCATCCAGGAACTCGAGGCGGCATTTGGTGGCGCAGGGTGGAATGTCATCAAGGTCATCTGGGGTGGCCGCTGGGATCCGTTGCTCGCCAAGGATCAGAACGGGCACTTGCGCCGTATCATGGAGGAGACCGTGGACGGTGAGTATCAGAATTACAAGTCAAAGGACGGTGACTACGTGCGCCGGGAGTTCTTTGGCAAACATCCGGAAACGGCCGAGATGGTCGCCAACATGTCCGACGAGGAGATCTGGCGACTCAATCGCGGCGGGCACGACCCGCTCAAGGTCTATTCCGCGTACGACGCGGCGATGCGGCACCCGGGCGAACCGACCGTCATTCTGGTGAAGACGGTCAAGGGTTACGGCATGGGCGCTGCCGGAGAAGGACAAAATACCGCTCACCAGCAGAAAAAGCTCGATCTCGACGCGCTCAAGGAAATGCGCGACCGGTTCAATATTCCCGTGACCGACAAAGACGTCGAGAATGTGCCGTACTACAAGCCCGACGCCGGCAGTGCCGAACTCGAGTATCTGCATGAACGGCGCCGCAGTCTCGGCGGCTTCCTGCCGCAACGGCGGACAAAGGCGGCGGCGCTTCCCGTCCCCGCCCTCGAGATTTTCAAGACGCAGCTCGACGGCACCGGCGAACGAGAAGCGTCGACAACCATGGCATTCGTGCGCATGTTGACGGCGCTGGCCAGGGACAAGCAGATCGGCAAGCACATCGTGCCGATCGTGCCGGATGAAGCGCGCACGTTCGGCATGGAAGGCATGTTCCGACAATTCGGCATCTATGCCTCCAAAGGTCAGTTGTACACCCCCGAAGACGCGGGCGAGCTCATGTACTACCGTGAGGACAAAAAGGGCCAGATACTCGAGGAGGGTATCAACGAGGGCGGCGCATTCTGTTCCTGGCTTGCCGCAGGAACAGCGTACTCGAACCACAACGAGCAGATGGTGCCGTTTTACATCTATTACTCGATGTTCGGCTTTCAGCGCATCGGAGATTTCATCTGGGCCGGCGGCGACCTGCAGTCGCGAGGCTTCCTGATCGGTGGCACCGCCGGACGCACGACGCTGGCCGGTGAGGGATTGCAGCATCAGGACGGCCACAGCCTCGTCAATGCGGCGACCGTACCGAATTGCGTGGCCTACGATCCGACCTATGCTTACGAACTCGCCGTAATCATTCAGGATGGCCTGAGGAGAATGATCGGTGAGCAGGAAAATGTTTTCTATTACATCACCTGCATGAATGAAAACTACGTGCACCCGCCGATGCCGGCTGGAGTCGAAGAGGGCATCCTCAGGGGAATGTACCTGTTGCAAGTAGGCGGGCAAGGCAAGATCCGTGCGCAACTCATGGGCTCTGGTACGATCCTGCGTGAGGTCCTGGGCGCGGCAGAGTTGTTGATGAAAGATTTCGGCATACCGACAGATGTCTGGTCAGTGACGAGTTTCAACGAGTTGCGGCGTGATGCCCTCAGCGTCGAACGCTGGAACCAGTTGCACCCCGATGCAGAACCACGCCAGTGTTACATCGAGCAGAAACTTGCAGGCAGGCCCGGGCCCTATATCGCGGCAACCGATTACATGAAGATAGTATCTGACCAGATTCAACGCTGGGTTCCAGGACGGTTTATTTCGCTCGGCACGGACGGGTATGGCCGTTCGGACCGTCGTGCGGCACTGAGACAACATTTCGAAGTCGACAAACGCTATATCGCGGTTACTGCCTTGAAGGCACTCGCCGATGACGGCGTGCTCGATCAGAAAACCGTCGCCCAGGCTATCCAGAAATATGGCATCGATCCGGATCGTCCGGATCCCGTGACACTCTAGGTTAGCGACAGTGGCGAAGACTATCGACATCATTGTCCCCGATCTCGGTGATTTCGAAGACGTTGAGGTCATCGAAATTCTCGTATCCGCCGGTGATACGGTTGCCAGAGAAGATGGACTCATTACGCTCGAAACCGACAAAGCGGCGATGGACGTACCCGCGCCCGAAGACGGCGTCATCGAGGTATTGACTGTCGCCGTAGGTGACCGGGTCACGTCCGGCTCGATTATCGGCAAGCTGACGGTCGAAGTCAGCGATACCGTAGTGATCGCGCCAGCCATTCAACACGAGCCGAGCGGCGATACTACCGTGCTGGCGACGCCGGCAAAACAGGCTGGCGAATCGCAGCGATCCGGTGGTGTCAAAACGCTGGTCGTGCCGGCGCTCGGTGATTTCGATGATGTTGAAGTCATCGAGGTGCATATTTCAAATGGCGATACGGTTGACGTCGATGACCCGCTGGTCACGCTGGAGACGGACAAGGCAGCAATGGACGTCCCGGCCATCGTTGCAGGGCGCATCCAATCAGTTTTGATCAAGGTTGGCGATAAGGTCTCCGAAGGCGCGTCGCTCGCGATCATCGAGGCCGTGGCGCCCGTTGCATACGCGCCTGCCGGGAAAACAGTAGAGGCAGCCGAGGTCACGCAGGCCGTTGCTGCGCCGCCGGTACAGCAGCAGGAATCCGTTACACCGCAAGCCGCTTCGTCAGTCGCAGGAACGCTGCCGCCGATTGATGAATCGGGCTTTTCGCGGGCACATGCCAGCCCCTCTGTCAGAAAGCTGGCGCGTGAGCTCGGCGTCGATCTCGGGCAGGTTCAGGGGCGCGGGGTCAAGAGCCGGATCCTGCACGACGATGTCAAGGCATTCGTTAAGGCAATTCTGACAGGGCAGGCCGCCGCCGGCGCATTGCCCAAGACGCCCAGCATCGATTTTTCCAAATTTGGCGAAATTGAGAAGCAGCCACTTACGCGTATTCAGAAGATCTCCGGGCCGCGCTTGCAGGCAAGCTGGATCAACCTGCCACACGTTACCCAGCACGACCTTGCCGATATTACCGAGCTTGAGGCAAAACGTCAGAAACTCAAAGGTCCGGCAAAGGAACGCGGCATCTCGTTGACACCGCTCGCCTTTGTTATGAAGGCAGTTGTTGCCGCCTTGCAGGAGTTCCCGAAAGTCAATTCTTCGCTGGCGGACGACGGCGAACATCTGATTTACAAGAAATACATTCACATAGGATTCGCGGCCGATACGGATCAGGGACTGATGGTTCCGGTGATACGCGATGCGGACAAGAAAGACGTTTATGAACTCGCAGACGAGCTTGGCGTGCTGTCCGCTGCTGCGCGTGACGGTAAGCTCAGGACACCGCAGCTGCAAGGCGCGACATTTACCATTTCAAGTCTTGGTGGTATTGG
>JAOTVR010000119.1 GCA_029863305.1 Gammaproteobacteria bacterium
GACCGTGAACTGGGCGCCCGGCTGGATGATGGCAACAGCCAACTCGGGATCCGGTTCAACGGGCAGGGGAATCGGCGGCGGGGTGGGCCCGGTAAGGCGAAGAGTAAAATAGGCAGTGTCTTTCGATGGCGTACCACTGAAGAGCGGCCCGTCCACGCCCTCGATGAACGCCATATAGCCGATCAACTCCGGTGGTCCTGGCACGACTGTCAGGTCGAGCACGAAATGAAAGGCTACGGCCCCTGCCGGAACGCGTTTCACAACCGCCTCTCCGGCCAGTGCAGGCAGGCAGATCGCTGACATTATGATGAGTAAGAGTGGAAGCTTGAATTTCGACATTTCTGCCTCCTTATGCTTGTTGGAATTTCAGCCGGGCATCCTGCGCATTCAGTGTAGTCCCGGCAGTCAAGTCATCGGATATCGGATACGACTCCGAACCGCTGGTGCGTATCCAGCCGATATTAAATACAGCTCCCGAACTGAGAGCTTGTCAATACCGAAAATTACTTATGCGCGCGTTCACTTCGGAGCCAGGCTCACGAGTCGCCCGCCATCATAGAGTGCCAGGCACATAGTCCCAGCAGATCGACCGGGCAGCATCCGCTCCAGGCCGCGTCGCGACAAACGAGCGGATCGGGTTCGACTGGCAGGTGTGCGCGCAAAAGCCGACCCTCGAAAAAATTGCTCTATAATCTCAGCAGTTGATCGCGGAAGTTCCGGGAGCGATACAAATGAATGAACCTCATTGCCAAATTGCAGCACCATGCGGGCTTGTCGTCGGCGCAATTCTTGGCGTAGCCGGAACTTTCGCGTCATCGGCATCTTTGCGTGGGTTACTGTGGGGCATCGACGGTGTTGCGCTAGTTGTAGCCGGCGCTTTGCTCACGATCTATCACCTCGGTCGAAGCAACAATGTTGTGGCGGCTGGTTTTTTGGTCTTCGTTGCCGGCCAAACCTTGGTTCTGTCGACAGCGGCGACACCTCTTGATTCAGCCGGGCCCGTGTTTGCCGCTGGCGTATCTCTGTGGGCGGCGTCCCTCGTCCTGATCAGTGCTCCTGCCGTGATGCCGCTTTGGGTCCGAGTAGTAGCAACAGTCGCTGCGGTCTTATTTTCTGTTGTTGCTGTGCAAATATTTCAGGGGCAACCGCTGCATGCGTTATCGAGGCCGTTACCGTTCTTTGCGTACCCGCTGTTGGCGGCAACGATGTTTGGTTGGGCGTGGGCACATTATCGTCCCGCCGTCTAACTATGTGATGGAGCCGACTGTACGGCATCCGCTTCTGCCCCAAGGCGGACATAGCCATATCTTCTTGTCCGAATGTGCCGCGACGAAGAGTGATTGGCGCCGTCAGAACATTATCAGGAATAAATCAGACCGTAATTAGGTAGTCGAGAGCCGATTGCTGCAGTCTACAGTCTCCGTGGCGGGATGTTCTCAGGGGGGGTTGACAGTGAAGAACTATTTCGAGCTAACTTTGCGCGCAGCTTTTTGCGCTATGGCGGTGCTCCTGTTCTGCGGTAATGCTGCTGCCAATATTTATGACGTAGAAACCATTCGTGTCATTGCGGCTGAGGAGCCATCTGCGTACGACCTCGCCCAAATCGAAGACGAGGTGACCGACGCAATTGGTCGCACAAAGCGCAACCTCTGGGTGCGGGTTGCGTTATTAGAAATTGACCCCCTTGGTTCCACCCTTGGCGATGACTGTGGGTCCGGAAATGCGGTTACCGCTGGGGTTGGGCTCCTGTGCGAATTGGGAAATTCCGTTGAACAAGCGGCGCGTCGCGCAGCAATTAACGAAGCGATTCGGGAATCCAGGCAAGCACATGTAGACAGTGATGCTGAGCTAGCGCCCGATCTTGCTGACGGTGTCGAAAGGCTCCTGTCGAGCAACCTGTTGCAACTTCGTCTGGCCGCCGCGGTAGAAGATTTCATTGCTGATCACACCGGAATTGAGGTTGTTGACATCGGTTCCACGGCTGTTCCCGGACATCGGCTCGCCACCAATCTCGTCAGAGTCGAAGCGATCGGTAACAAAATTGACTCGCGCATTGCCATTCGGCTGCATGGCGAAGCTGTTCTCATCAGTAATAACGACGGAGCAGTAGTGGATTCATACAGCTACGTTCTCGAGACACCCAGTCATCTTGTCGAGGGCTGGTCACAAGGTGGAGTCGGCTTGCTGGCCAGGTCGTTTTCGGAGGCAATCACAAAGATGGCGGAAGTGTTGGGCGAAGAGATCCTTCTGCACGTCACGTCACCGCACCAGCGCCGCACGGGTTATCTCGTTCAGCCAGTTTCGCCGAAGTACAAGATCACCCTGATAGGCGGCAGCGACTTCATAACCGGTGGAGGTCAATACCGTGCGACGGATACGCTGCAACCTACCTTTGGATGGGAGGATTTTCGCGATGCATACGCTCGGGACCCACTCTACGAAAATATGACGGCTTCGGAACTCGATGTCAGCTACGACATCCGGATTTACCGGTCGCGCCCGGCCAGAAGTGCAAAACCGATGTTATTCGCAGGCCAAGATGAAACGCCGATCTCACTGATCGCAGATGAGCTTATTCATGAATTTCGCGGTATTTCCGGCGAAACATTTACCCCTGAAGTCAAGTTTGACCACTGCACTCCCTATGCCTGGACCATACGAGCACGCTTCGTAATCAATAACAGGACACACCTCACCTATTGGAGCGGCGGATACAAAGAGAAGAATGTTGAAAGACTTCGCCATCTGAAAATTTCCGAAAAGGGCAGTGCGCGGATGGCACGTTCAATAGGGGGCGTAATGGGTGTCGATGCCGACGAGATGTGGCTTGAGGAAGCGCAATACTTTCCGTTCCTGGTGACGTCTCCCGGAAAGAAGTGCAGAAAAGAGGAAATCCTCGCTGCCATGGCTGAAAAAAACCATAAGACCTGACTGTGCAGTCTTTCACAATGTCCGCTCTCACAGTCGCTGGTAACTGAACGCGGTGGCGACTGGTACAGAACGCTCCCCCGCCAACAAAATAAGAAGGCTTCCCATGTGGGGCTTTCTCCGTTGCCCCTGACTGATTCCTGCTGGTCCGAGGGTAGCTTTAGGTACAACCCAGAATTGACGGATTTCGTGGGAAGCCGAGAATACTCTAGAGGCGTTCATGGACACCAAGAGGGGTGATTGGCATGAAGAAGGTCTTGGTTGCCGGCGCCACGGGCTATCTTGGTCAGTTCGTGGTCAAGGCGTTAAAGACGAGGGGCTATTGGGTCCGCGCTGTCGGTCGGAGCGCAGCAAAGCTCGCTCCCATCGAGGAGTATAGCGTCATGACCATGGATGTCATAGGTAAACCACACGGTCAACGACGACTGGCGGAACACTTCCGCAATTGTAGCGAGACCATCGGAAGTAAGTCGAGTGAGGATCACCCACTACCTGTATAACGCGTTCCTGGTCGATGAGGGCGACACAAGTGTCGCCATAGACCCCGGCCAGTACTTCTATATCTTCGACTTCAGGAGCTTGATCCCTGAGGAGCGTTGGCCGACGATTACACATATCGTCATCACTCACGGCGATCCCGACCATCACTGGCAGTCGGATCGCATTGCCGAGGCATCCGGGGCGCCCGTTGTGTGCGGCATTGGTCTGACGAAAACCGAGAATAGGCAAACGCTCGTTATCGACCCTCGCGGCAAGGAGCTGACATCCTGGGTTCTCTTCGACAACCTGTATCCGCTCGATGTAGGAGATTCGATCGAGCTTGATGACGTCACGTTCGAGGCGGTCCGAGGGGTACACGGCCCGATCGAGGTTTCACTGCTTGGTTTCAAGATTCGGAAGGTGCCCGGCCCAGGGGAACGCACCGGTCTCGGCGCGATGGGGTTCAAAATCACGATTGGAGACAGGTCGGTTTTGAGTCTTGGCGATTCATTGCTCTTGCCCGACTGGGATGGTTTGAGGCCGACGGTGCTGATGATCCCGATCGGTGGCCTCGGCCAGAATACGTGGACAATGGATGTCGAAGATGCTTTGCAGGCTGTGGAGCGGATTGATCCGGAACTGGTTATTCCCTGTCATTACAATGTGCCGTTTCTTTGGAAGAGGAAGATTGCGGTCGCCGATGATCAAGCGTTCAAGCACGGCGTAGAGGCGCAGGGTAAGAAATGCTGCATTCTCGGAGCTGGTGACGCTGTCACAGTGTAAGCCGCCTATCTACTTCAGTCGGATCTAAAGACAGCCTGTTGGACCTGAGTATTTTTCCGAATTGACAGAGTTAGCAATAGGCGGATTATCGACGCTGCGATAAAGGCAAACCTGACCAAAGTCAGGGACGCAAAGCCACGGGTCCTCGCTTCCTCCGCGACGCCCTTGCGACGCCACGAAGGGCCCCAGGATCGCCGGGCTGCCTGGATGATTGAATTAAGCGGCGTTCGTTCTTCCTGATTCTCACAGCCGTGATGGAGGTTAGCTATGCCTCTTCACCTTGGCCAACAACACGAATCTATTCACACTGTCAGCGAGTCCAGGCATTTCGCAGATACCCATAGACTCGACCTAGACCCAGCGGACGCTTTCGATGTCATCGTTATCGGCTCCGGTATGGGTGGAATGACCACTGCGGCGGCGCTTTCACGGATGGGACGCAAGGTCCTGTTACTCGAACAAGCACAGACGATCGGTGGGCTGACTCATGCCTTCTCACGAGAGGGCTTCAACTGGGATGTCGGCCTTCACTACTGTGGTACATTCGGTCGCGACCAGAGCGCAGGCCGCACATTGAACTGGCTTAGCGACGGTACGATCGAGTTTCGTTCAATCGGCACTGTTTACGACATTCTGCATTTTCCGGAAGGATTTGAAGTTCCCGTCGCCCGCCCGGCCGCCGCGTACCAGATGGAACTGAAAGAACGGTTTCCTGACAACGCCGACGAAATTGATGCGTACTTCGAAGCATTACTCTCGGCTGAGGAAACTATGCATGCGATTGCAGCCGAACGCGCGATGCCTGGATCAATCCGTAATGCGCATCGTTGGTGGAACAAGAAGCGATTCCAGCGTTGGTGTGGTCGCACCACGAGCGAGGTGATTGCCGACCTCGTTACCGATCCGCGGCTCGCAGCCGTCCTGTCGGCACAATGGGGGACCTATGGTGGTAAGCCAACGGAGGCAAGCTTTGGGGTTCATGCTCTCGTAATCGGGCACTACCTGGAGGGTGCGTACTACCCAGTTGGCGGCGCCGCGACCATTGCGAAGGGGCTCATTCCGGTGATTGAAGCCAGCGGCGGGAGCGCTCGAGCAGGTACGCCGGTTGCCGAGATACTTGTTGAAGACGGGAAGTCGGTGGGCGTCCGCACTGCCTCGGGCGACGAGTTCAGGGCACCAGTTATCGTGTCGGATATTGGAGCCGGCGAGACTGTGAAGCGCTTGTTACCTTCGGAGATTCGCCGACAGGATTGGGCCAGTGAGATAGCGACTTTCAAGCCATCGATTTGCCATTTCCAGATTTATCTTGGCTTTGAAGGGGATATCGCATCTCTCGGCGCAAGTCGGGCGAACCACTGGTATTACAGCAGCTGGGATACAAACGACGCTATTTGGTCGACTGGCGATGACGATGCGGTTCCGATGATGTTCGTTTCGTTTCCTACTCTCAAGGACCCAGCTCACGACCCTGGCCCATCGAACCGACACACTGGCGAACTGCTCGTTTGGTCCGACTGGTCGTCAGTCGCCAAATACGCGACCCATGGTACCGGGGCGCTACGATCCGAATGGGCGGACTTAAAGCAACGCATCGAGTCCCGTCTAATGGAAAGTTTCGCCGAGAAGTTCCCAGCACTGGCACCGTTGGTGGTGTACCAGGAACTAGGTACGCCGCTGGCAACCGCGTCATTCACAAGGCACGAGAAGGGTGCGTTCTACGGCGTGGAAACGACGCCGCGGCGCATCCTGTCGGACGCACTTAACGCTCGTACTCCAGTGCCCGGCCTATTCCTGACAGGCCAGGACGTCATGACCCCTGGCATTGCCGGGGCCCTCGCCGGGGGCATGTTGGGTGCTGCGGCGATCGATCCTCGCGTACTACAGCATCTCAAGTAACACGCGGCAGCTCTACCAGCGATCGTGAATAGCAGTCTGCCACTCTTTTCGCGCGCACCGGCCGCCGTATCGCGGCGCCAGTGGATCAGACTGGTTGCGGTGTATCTCCTTATCCCGTTGATCTTATTGATATGCGGTGGAGACCTCGGTTGGTGGCAGGCGTGGCTCTATTCCCTGTTGATCGTCGCCGCTGGCATAGGGGGACGCTTGTGGGCAGAACACCGACATCCCGGATTGATGGCCGAACGACAAAACATCGAAAATATCCAAAACGCAAAAGCCTGGGACAAAGTGCTTGCTCCACTGATGGCGTTGAGTATCGGGTATCCCATGGTCGTTGTAGCAGGGCTGGATCACCGCTATAGCTGGTCTTCGGAATTCCCGCTCTGGCTCATCGCGCTTGGCTTCATTTTGATCTTGCTTGGTTACTCTTTCGCCACATGGGCGTTGGCAGAGAACCGGTTCTTCTCGAGCGTAGTGCGCATTCAGTCGGATCGGGGGCATGTGGTATGTGACAGTGGTCCGTACCGGTTTGTGCGGCATCCGGGTTATGCCGGAAATATTCTTGCACTGTTCGGTATTGTCCTTGCCCTGGGCTCAGTATGGACATTGATTCCTGCGACAGTCGCATCAATCATCGCTGTGATCAGAACCGCACTTGAAGACCGAACTTTGCAGGAAGAGCTGCCAGGCTATCGCGACTATGCACGGCGCGTGCCTTATCGTTTGATCCCTTGGATATATTGAAAGACGGCAGTGATAAACTTCCGCTTCTGGCCGACTCCAGCCGCCCAGGCCCGATGAGATACAATGACTGCTGTTGACGTAAAAGTGACGTTAAGGCAAGGCGGGGTACAGTGTTCCTACTCTCAATTTCCCTTTTTGCGCTTGTCGGTGTCTGTCTGCTTTTGACCGGAGGTGTCTATTTGTCGCTGGGCGAATATATGCCTTACCACGCCGAGGCAGCCCAAATGGCCTGGGAAGAGTTGGATCAGAATTTCCAAGGACTGATCTTGGGCCTTCTCAAGGGACTTGGCAGCGGTGCTTTCGTTGCAGGTTTCGCAACATTGTTCATGGTTAGTATGTCGCTGCGAAAGAGCCCGAGACCATTCCTCATGCTCTTGCCGATCGTAACAATCGGCTATTCGACGCTCCTCTGTTATGCAACCTATACGGTATATACGCGTACTCCCGGTGACCCACCGCTCATTCCGAATATCCTGCTTGTGGTGACGAGCTTGATGGGTTCAATAGCACTCGCACTTTCGCAGCGCAAGTGCACGGAAGCGTAGAGTTTCCATCTCATTCCATGGCCGCTTGTGGCCGGAAGGCGCTGTTCGCCACGTTCGGGCTATAATTTCCGCTGTTGACCCCAATCCAGCCGGTCAGCGAACTGATGCGCTTGCCGTGAATACAATAATCCTCGACATAGACGGTACTCTGGTCGACTCGATGGGGGTCGATCCGAAGTTGTACTTTTCGTCTATTGAGAGTGTTCTCGGTCCAGTGCGCCTCCGTAACCTCAACGACTATGACCATGTGACGGACAGTGGGATTCTCGCGCAAATTATCGAGGAGAACGGATATTCAGGTGCAGATGAACTCGCTGCTTCCGTTAAAGCTCTATTCCTGAAGGGGCTCGAACGTCACATTGAAGATATCGGTTCGTTTCCTGTTGTTGACGGTGCCGTACAGTTCATCGATCGCGTCCGTAGATCAACAGATACGCGCATTGCCATAGCCACCGGTTGCTGGCGAGAGTCGGCTCTTCTCAAACTACAGACCTCAGGATTCAATATTGAGGGTATTCCGGTGGCCACGAGTGATGACTCACCGTCAAGGGTCGAAATCATGCGGTCGGCCCTCCAGATGACCGGTAGCGACTCTGGAACAGTCACGTATTTTGGCGATGCCGAATGGGATCAGCTCGCCTGTCAGGATCTTGGCTGGAACTTTGTTGCAGTCGGGCCGCGCCTTAGAGGCATCAAGTCTTTTTCCAGTATTCAGCTGTAACTGAGCGGCTGCTTCTGGCCTATACTGTTGAAAAACTCGGTTTTGCGAGCGACGCGAAAATTCAAGAGGAATTTTTGTTTGTCCTGTGCGCGTCCGGTAGCACCGATTAGCGGCAATGAGCTGCGCCAGGAGGCATTTTCATAGGGATTGCAAAACCTTCCTCGTATCTACGATACAAACTCAGCCGCAGATCGCAAATGAAAAAACGACAATTCTGAGAAAAGAGTTTTTCAACAGAATCGGCCAGAAGCAGCCGCTGGGTAGGCACAAAAAAACCCGTCGCTAAGGACGGGTCTTTGCTGACTGTTGGAATGGATCAGATCTTCTTGCGTCTGGATAATCCCATTTCGAATAGGCCAATGGCTAAGAGTGCAAGGGTGCCTGGTTCGGGGACAGATGACACTGCAAACGAATAACTAAACTCTGCAAATTCGAATGGTCCTAAAGGATCACCAAAGAGACTGTCTCGCACAACTCCAAAACCATCGTCAAAGAAAATCAGATTATCACCATCCGGATTGGGTATGGATTGGCCCTCACCGGTATTACAACCATCTAGCGATAAGTCGCCGATACACAAGGGCACGCCGCCAGAGAACTCAAAACCGTAGAACGTGCTAACTAAAGTGGCATTGAATGTAATTCCAGCGATTGTGATCGTATCGCCGCCGTGCAGAATAGTGCGGTTACTCGAACCGTCCGGGAAGAGGTCTGCGCTATCGAAAAACATCACGCCAGTGAATACATCGCCGGCAACCACGCCCGTACCGACAAACGCGTTTGTTTCGATAATGGTGACTGTGAGGTCAAAGGATATTGGATCGGCATTCGCCGCAAACGGGGAAGTCAGAAGTAATGCCGCTACTATCAGTCTGAATCTTCGCATGGTCTGTACTCCAAAGGTTTGCTGTGACCTATGGGACGGCAATTTCCGTGCCGAAACAGACGCCTGCTTTAAGTATCAGACAGTTACCAGTAAGCAGCAAAACCACACTGCAGAGATTCAACATAAATCGTATAAGCGACCGACTCTGGAAACTCCAAAGTCGGGTTTCGGTTTACCCGTATACGCGGTTGAAGGGTAAAGTCGCCTTTGGGTCAGTAGCCGTCATATTGCCTCAGATCTTTCGAGCGGCTGCTATGAGATGTGAAGCTGCCGCTCAGCTAGGTTCCTGGCGAGCGTCTCAGAACGGCCAGATGCGGCCTCTCAACAGTCATGCAATTCAAGCCTGAGCGATGGAAATCCTGCCGGCCGACTAGGCGTCTCAGTCGCGGCAGTATAAAGTGCGACACGGTCTTTCTGTCTGCCAATATTTTGGGGGTGTACATGCGAATCACGTTTGGGAACGCAAAAATCCTCCTTCATCTTTCCGCGATAGCTCTAGTCGCCGTCCCAGCTTGGGCAACAGACGATGACTCGTCGACGATGTCACAGGAAGGATGCGCCATGTCGGCCCGAGAGGTTGTCGATCAATTTATTGATCTATTCTATGTGAAGAAAGAGGTCCGACTAGCGTTCGAAACCTGGGTACATCCCGACTATATTCAGCACAAACCATCTCTTCCCGATGGCCGCGAGCCAGTCATCGTCTTTCTCGAAAAACTGCTCGAACGCTTCCCAGATCGGACATTCACCATCCACCGTGTCATCTCATCAGATGATCTGGTAGCGGTTCATTGCCATAGCCAAGCGACCCCAGAAGACCTGGGCTTCGCAGTAGTTGACATCTTCAGAGTTGAAGACTGTCACATGGTAGAGCATTGGGATGTTGTGCAATCGGTACCGGCACACTCTGAGAATGACAATACGATGTTCTGAGGTACCCGTAATGTCTGCTTTGGGTCACAAGCCGTCATATTACCGCAGATTCTTGGAGCGGCTGCTATACGATGTCAAGCAGCCCCTCAGTCAGCTTCCTGGCGACCGACTCAGTTCGGCCAATAGCGGCCGATTGTGAACAA
>JAOTVR010000029.1 GCA_029863305.1 Gammaproteobacteria bacterium
CAGTTGCCTCGTCGCCGACCGCATCAAGCACATCGAGCCTGCCGATAGGCTCCAACTTTTCCCGCAGATCCCCCAGCATGAATGTAATCAGGCCTTCAGCCCGCGCACGGTGTCGCATCGCCTCTTCTTCAGCAACAATCGCCCGCACTGCCAGTATCGTGGTCAGCACCATGATGCTTAAGGCAGTTGCCGTAACCGCGACCATTCGGTAATGGCGACGATGTAGCTCGCGTTGTCTCAATTCGTCGAAACCGACGCCGATGATGCCGGCGATGAGTTTCAGCTTTGCGCCTGCCGTACCATCCTTGCCCGGTCTGGCATCGGCTGCAATCGGCTCAGTTGGTTGATCAGTTAGAATGCCCTCGTCACTCATGCAGAAACGCAGGCCAATCGGAAAGCACTCGTCAGAATTGCAGCCAGGCGTTTCCGTGGCGTTGGGTTCACCGGCAATAATGAAGCAGAATATGCGATCCGATCGACCGAGTCGCTTAAACGTCAGTACCTCTTCGTTGACCCAACGTGATTCAGCGGCGTGCGGTGAACAGATAACCACCAAATTCGCGGAGTCATGAAGCGCCTTGTTGACGGTTTTTCCAAGGTCGGTGGCAGACGGCAATTCTTCCCGATCACGAAAGACAGGAGCAATGCGTCTTGGAATAATGCCGGAAGCCATCTCGCGGCCGACCAATCGTCGCGGCACGAGGTAGGATTCCAGTTTCTTGTGCAACCAGACAGCGCATTTCTCATCGTGGTGCGAATAACTGATATACGCCCGGTACCTGAAGCTTTCCGATGCTGATAGCCCAGACATTGTACTAATACCTGTAGACCAGTCTCGCCACCATCCACCACCGTGTTTCGTCAACCACGTCGGGCCAAGGGCCGTTACCAACGATGCCTTGCATAATTTCCCACCCGTGTCTCCGGGCGGTCAATTCGATGTTGTACTTACTGTCGGTTATCAGTTGTCTTTTTTGCCGCGGCCCTTAAGACCGACACGCCGATTTTCAGAACTTTAAGTGGTTGATTCTAATTATATTTATCAACAAGTCGCCGGGGCGTCAGTTGCATTGTTTGCAGTACTTATCAGGACAAGTCACAACTGTTCCACGCGAAATTCACGCAGCCCTTGCACGGCTATGGTCGCCGGAACCTTAAAAGTCCCAGTAAACGCTCAGGCCCGCGCGAAGTCGATCGTACTGACCGCGAGGGTCTGACGAATCCACATCTTCCTGTTTGACGTCCGCTCGCAGCGACAGCTGGTCCGTGAAACGATACAGCGCGGACGCGGTAACCTGGAACTCCTGGTACTCCTTCGCGGGCTGCGTTGGGTCGTCAAACGCGAACGCATTGTCATACTGCTGATCGCGGTAGTCGATCCCGACCTGCGCCGTGAACCTGTCGGACAACTCCACGGTCGTCTCGAAACTGATCTTGTGCTTGGTGTAGTCGTTGTAGCCAACGTACTGATCTTCACGATTTGTCAGTGAATAGATGAGTTCGGTGACTACGGCCTGACTCACTCGATGTCGCAAGCCGAGCTCGAGCATGCCGTACTGGTACTCCAGGTTAGGACTGGCTGTTGACGCCTCACCGTTTGCATCCCTGGCGCGCCGTTCGTCAAAGGAACGCGCGTAATGCTGGTAGCCGATCTCGAGACGTGTCGTCCTCGCCAGGGCGATCTTCAAGGCACCGTGCAGCCAATAGGCCGACAGGTCGTACGATGATGCCGCCGCTACATCCTCATAATCGCGTACCAAGTAGCCCCCGTCTATTTCATAACGGTACTGGCCGACGCGGTTCTTGAGCTTCGCCCGGATGTCGGCACCAGTGTAGTCGAAGCGATCGGCAATGCTTACGCCGTCGTCGAAGCGATCGAGGCCGTCGTCACGGTCGAAGTTGGTCTCGCCGTATGTGCGAATTCCGGCTGAATACGAGAGCTGCCGACTTGACGATTTGCCGTCGCCGAGCGCGCGCTCCATACCCAACCTCAACCGGTGATCGGTTTCGTTCGCGTTATCCAGGGCGGTGTCGGTGTAGTAGTCACCGCGATGACGATAAGACGCCACGAATGTCGATCGCTCGGAGACCGGGTTGAACCAGGTTGCGCCAAGCCGGATCGGGATGTAGCTACCGGACTGCTCGACCGGATTGACGGATACGGCTGGATCCTGCGACAGGTCCATGTAGGGCGCATCAGGGGCACGGAAGGCGTTGCTGTCGTGACCGAAACCCGCGGCGAAAGCCGACTCGAAATGGGGCTGTGACGACCCGATCTTCTCGAGCGCCCGGCTCGACAAAAGACGCAGCTTGGGGCTGTCAGCCTCCGCACGGGATCGCTGGAACCACTTCTCGGCCGAGTGTTCGTCGCCCTCGCGGTTGGCGAGCACGCCCAGCTGATAGTAAGCGAGCGCGGCCATCCGGTCGTCTTTCGCAGCTTCTGTATAAGCCCATCGCGCCTGCGAATACTGGTTGAGGCGGTAGTGTGCGAGGCCCATGTTGTAGAACAGCCGTGAGCCGTCCTTTCCGTTGGTCAACGCGTCATTATAGCCTGCCAAAGCGCCGGCGTAGTCGCCGTTCCTGAATGCCGTGTTCGCCTTGTCGAAGGCCGCCTGCGCGGCGACGCTATCGGCGCCTGCCAACGAAGGCGCCAACAGCGCTGCGCCGAGTATCAGACTGCCCAGTGCCAGTCCGGAGAATCGAGTGCCCATACCGAAGTCCGTCCGTCTCTTGATGAAATCAATAACCAGACAACAACATAGAGCGGCGCGCCTGGACAAACAGTGACACCCGTCACGAAAGAAAAGGCCTTTCCCGGTTTTCACGGGAAAGGCCGAAACTACGCGCCGTCAGTTTGCGGCTGACTGATCAGCCGTCGCTGCCGGGCAACTCGTCGGGATCATCCTCGGAATCGTCTTCCGAATCGGAATCATCGAGGTCGCCATCGGAGTCCTCACTGTCGAAATCCTCGCTGTCCGAGTCTTCGCTATCGGAGTCCTCACTGTCGACGTCTTCACCGTCTACGTCTTCGCCGTCGCTGTCGTCGGAGTCATCGACCTCGAGGATGCTGCCATCCTCGCTGTCCGAATCATCGAGCACGTCGAACGAATCGACGTCCAGATCGTCTGAATCGTCAGCAAGCACTGCTGACAGCGGCGCCAGCGCCAGCGCCAGCGCGAAAGCCGACAAGATCGAACTGAATTTCCCTTTCATCGTGTACTACTCCTGTGTTGCGTGCCTGAAATCTTTTGACGTCAAATGACCTTGACGGCGAATTCGAATGTCTTTTGCTTACCCTCGTGCTCCAGCCGGGCAAGAATCGCGCCGCCATTGCCGGAGCGCACAACGATAGGCAGCTCGAGGATGTTGGTTCCGGACTTGACGGTCGTTTTCCACCGCACAGAGTCACGTCCTTCGTAGCCGACAATTTCCACCCCGTCCGGCAATTGCACCAATATCGCGACTGCCTGCAGCTCGCGCTTCGAGTCGAACGTCAGCCGGAACGTCTTCTCGACGTTCATGGTGATCGAGACCGTTTCGATCGTAGCCTCGGGCTGCGTCGGCAGGTCGGCCGGCAGCACGAAAACCAGCCACGCGACGATGCCTGCGGCGATTGCGCTGCCGATACCCGCGGTCGCCCGGAACCGGGTTTCATTGCGATGCGTATTAATCAGTGTCTCCTCGACTGCGGCGTCGAGGAATCCGTCTTCAGGCGGCGGCACCGGTATGGACTTCAGCGTTTGGCGCAGCGCTACTTTGCGGCTGCGAACGGCCGCGCACGCATCACACTCTGCATGGTGTGACTCGACTTCGCGGCTCAGGGCCTCTTCGAGTTCACCGTCAAGATATGGATCCAAGTTTTGCCGGAACTGCTCGCAATTCATCGTATTCTTCGCCTCTACTTTCTCCAGACGCAGAATTCGGACGAACGGGTCCCTCATCGAGCAGATCCTGCAGCCGCTCGCGGGCGCGCTGCCGCCGCGATTTCAGGGTGCCGTGAGGAATCCCTGTTATTTCAGCGATTTCCGTGATCGTATAGCCCTCGACATCGTGCAGCTTGATGATGAGTTTATGGTCGTCGCTGAGGTGTTCCAGGGCTGCCTCGACGCGCGTTATGGTGAATTCGCCCTGGGCGAGCTCTTCCGTCGATGCCCCTGCCGCCGGCGCCTGGTCGGGGCTGGCCGACAGGATCGGGTCTTCGACCAGCGCCAGCCTGCGCGTTTTGTAGCGCCGCTGGTGATCGATGAACTGGTTGTAGATCACGCGACCGAGCCAGGTGACGGGCGCCTCGACCTCGGCCAGGCGATCCATCCGCGAATGCAGTTTCAGCAGCACATCCTGAACCAGGTCCTGCGCGTCTTCGCGATGTCCGGTCAATCGATACGCAAACCGGTACATGCGGTCGAGGTGAGGACGAATGAGTGCCGTAAATGACGGCTGTCTGTTCTGGCGGCTTATTGGCATAGTGTATGACGGGTCGCGTTCCCAAACGCCATTACATCAGAATCGTCTTCCGACCAGATAACTGTGACCCAGCGCACGCTTTCGCTCATTTGCAGGCGTATTTTTAAGCGCATCTGACATGTCGGTTTACGGCGCATTGCGAGACAAGCCCCACAATACGGTCATCCTGGCTATCCTGGCCCTGATCATCGGTGCCTACGCGCTGATGGCTTTCAGGTATCCGATAGCCTACATCTGGGCGACCTATGAAGACCTGATGGGTGAGTGGGCCCAGACCTATTCCTTCCTGACGGCTGCCGTATTGGCGGTCGCCGTCGCTGCACGCCAAACGCGTTATCGCTGGTTCTTCGCTTTGCTTGCTGCCGCCTGCAGCTACGTCTTTCTCGAGGAAATTTCGTGGGGTCAGCGAATCTTCGGCTTCGATACACCGGCGTTTCTGAAGTCGCGTAATCTGCAGGGTGAAGCGAATGTGCACAACCTGTTCACCGGGCCGCACAAGACGCTGCTGAAAGACCTGATCAGCATCGCCGTCTCGCTGGCGCTCGTCGGCTATGGCCTGCTGTATCCGTTGCTGCAGAAGCTCAAGTGGCGCATCGCACTATGGTTCGACCGGATTGGCGTTGCGGCACCGCCATTCGT
This sequence comes from Gammaproteobacteria bacterium, assembly GCA_029863305.1. Taxonomy (GTDB): domain Bacteria; phylum Pseudomonadota; class Gammaproteobacteria; order Steroidobacterales; family Woeseiaceae; genus UBA1847. The sequence continues at coordinate 5,104 of JAOTVR010000029.1, forward strand.
GCTCTGGCCGTTTTTCACCATCGCGGCATTCTTTGAGCTCAAGCCACTGAGCTTTAACGAGGCGGAAGTCGCCGAATTGCTAATTGGATTCGCGCTCGCGACTACGGCGATGCATTACCTGTTCGCCACCCGGCATGAGCTGATAGCCGGCGGCAAGGACTGGGACCGCAATCACTCCCTGGTCTTCGGGCAGCAAGTCATCGTACTGGCCGTTGCAGTTCTGGGCATCGCCAGCGTAACCACCGTCGGTTTCTACTCGGTACCGGCTAACAAGATGCGCGTAGACAATCGCATTGAAAACGGCATCGAAAAATTCGCAGGCCGGTACGAGCGTTACGATCGCTGCGATATCGCGGTCGACCTCTACCAACTACTGTTGCAGAAAGAGCCCGAGCGCGTCTACATCCTGCGCAAGGCGGCGGCGTGCTACCGCGACATAGGGCAGATAGCTCTGTATGAGGAAACGATCAACAAAGCGATCTCCATCGATCGAGAGAAATACGCAGAGGAACCCGGGCGTGCGTCCGTCAACCAATCGCTGGTCCGGAGTTACCAGCTTGCGGGAAACGATGAACTGGCCAAGATCCACCTGGAAAAAGCGTTGCATATCGGCATTACTCGCGTCATCGAACACCCCGACAGCGCCAGTGCCGCGTATTCATATGGACGGACGCTGCAACTGGCCGGCCGCCTCGACGAGGCCTTCGAACAATTCACCCGAGCCTATGACATGGACCGAACGTCTTCACGTTACCGGCGATCCTACTTTGCGGTGCGAGCCGTGCTTAGCGGTTAACCCTCGTCAATAGGCCTGGTAACGCCAGAACCAGCGGATCAATTCACACGATTCTTGCATTCACGATGCGAGCATCGAAGCACGGGATTTTTTAAAGAATTTGGTGACCAGGATCGGAGTGGACTCGCTGCGCTCGCCCTTCGGGCGGCCTGCGTGCGTCTGTCGCCGCTGCGCGGCTCGGTTGAACTGTCGACACGCGGATTTTCAGTTCGTTGAGTGATTGATTCGGCTTCTATTTTACAACTAGTTATCGGGGCGCCCGTTGCAGTACTTTTCAGGACAATTCACAACCGTTTCAGGCGATATCCCCGCGTACAAACCGCGTCATTTCACTCCGTCCAGCACCCGACATCTGTCAACGTCATTTGCCCGTGAAGGCAGACCTGCCATCTTTCCGGCTTTTTCTTACCAGTTTTTCAACGGCCAATTGATCGGCGATGGCGGTGGCCAGGGCAAATTGGCCTCGTCAATCAAGCGAGCGAAATTTGGCGCCACCTCGAGATCGAATGGCGCTCCGCAATAACAGCTACCAATCTGATCAAGGAGTTCGAGGAACCCGAGCGGTCGCGCATCCCATTCTGCAGCTAACTGGTTTGCCTGCGATTGCTCGCCAAGCACAGCATGTTGCGAAATCCTCGATAACTCGGTGCCGAACTGCTGCAAAATCCGGTCGCGCAACCCGCGCGCTTCCACGGCATCGCCCTTCGCAGCCGCCAACGTCATACGGTGAAAAAGCAGGCGATCCTCTTCGTTTGTGTGACGCAAACTGGCCGCCTTCGCCTCTTCAGTCCGGCCGAGCGCGAGGTACGCCAAAATCAACTCGTCGACGATTTATCGGTGTGGCACTGCCTCCATGCCGCGCACGGCTGTATCGAGGGCAGCTTGAAAATCACGACGCCCCATTTGAGTACGGACAAGATTTACCCAGGCATAGAAATTTACCGGGTCGCACGCCTGGATACGCTGCCAGATAGTCAGCGCGTCTTCCGACGGGTCGAGAATTGACGGCAACGATCCCCACCAGGACGGGTTGAAACAATCTGACGAACGCGCCACAGCCGATATCAGCTCCGGCATTCGCCTCCAGCTGTCCGAAATCAGCGCCTGTTCGAGCGCAGCATTCAACCTGTCGCCTTCTGTTTCTGCGGTTCTCATCGCATTTACGAAATCCTGGTTTGCCAGTTCGATCGCCCGCGAGATTTCCTCAGCATTGTCTGAAAATTCCTCCCTTACTACGAAGTGAATGAAGTAATCGGTGTGCGCAAAATGCGCCGCCGAAAACTCTGGTTCCAACTCGATAACTCGCTCGAAGTACTGATTGGCAACTGCGAGGCCTTCAATTTGCTCGCGACCGGTCTTCTCATGCGCAAGAGCCGCGGCTTCCACACCCTTTTGAAAGGCAATGAATGCCTCCGGGTTGCGTAGTCCGCTGGTGCGCATTTTCGCCAGTTGTTCCTGATCGAGAACAACGCCCAACGCCGCGGCTACTTTCTCGGCAATCTCGCCCTGCACACCAAAACTGTCGGCGCTCGAGCGGTCATAGGTATCCGACCAAAGGTGGAAGCCGTCGCTGGCCCTGATCAACTGCGCCGTGATACGGAGTTGTTCGCCGGACCGGCGCACAGAACCTTCAACAACGTGTGCGACACCAAGTTTGTCGGCGATGTCGGGAACCGAAACATCTTGGCCCTTAAATGCAAACGCGGATGTGCGCGCCGTTACCAGCAGTTCGGGCAATCGTGCCAGTGCGTTCAGGATCTCTTCGGTGAGGCCATCAGCAAAGTATTCGTCATTCGGACCACTACTCATTGCGACAAAGGGCAAAACGGCGACCGATTTGTCCGATAAGACATCGCCACTAGTCTGAGCGACCGAGACCGATGTGTCCTCCTGAAAAACAAACTTGTCGACCAGCAGCCATCCGATCGCGACAACCAACACGCCGATGATCAGGCGGTCGAGTTTGCGGCCCGTTTGTTCGGTAATGGACTGCGAACGGTCCACGTCTTTCTCTTTCTTGACCCCCTCCGGCGTCACCTCGAACGCCCAGGCGAAAAAGACGGCTAGCGGGAACCCGAGGACGAGAACAAAAAGCACGGTCTTGCCAACCCATTCCGGCGTTCCGAAATTATCAAAAGCAAGATCCGCGGCCTGCGCAAGGGCCCAGGCAATAACGACGTAGGCGGTGGCGACGCGAAAGACATTACGGCGCTTCAACTCGGTAAGCAGGTTCATTCTTGTCGTTGACCGCTCGTATTCAATACTCAGCGCCGAGTATAGACAGATACTGGAACCCAAGCGAACAATAGCGAGCATGTCGATCGCTACAGCAAGCCATCTGGATATGGATATCTGTTTCCTGCCGATTTGAACGTTATGCTGCCGCGGAAATCAAGAATGGCAGCCAGGGGCGGAGCGATCCGCGAAGCGGATCACGACAGCGAAGCTGCCCGAGCAACGCAACGATAAAGATGGACAGCAGGTCGATCCGCATCCATCGAATCACCAACACGGGATTTTCAGTCCGCTCCGCTGCACAACCTCGTGAATGGCGAGCAATTCAGCGCCGTACTTTCGATGTTCGGTTCGAGTAACAGGATCCCGGCGGTCATCTTCCGATCGACCTGGTTTGCTCCCCAGGGCTCCTTTGAGTGATTGCGGAGCGTCGCTGTGATCAGTGCCCGCGAAATAGGTACTAATCTCTATAGAGGCGATCGAATCAGGGTGGTAAGTGTAAATCAAAATTGCAAAGAATCTGAACAGGCTCCGCCATATCGCTGGTAGCTGAGAAATAGACAACCCCGACCAATTGCTTCTGTGAGCCGGAAGGAGGCAGTTATATGAGTCGCTTCGTTTATGTGATCGTGTTAGTTGCCCTGACCGCCTGCGGCGGTGGAGGCGGCGGAAGTGGAGGAGGCGGGGGGATTAACGGTGGCGGTGGAAACGTACCAACCACGTTCAACCTGTCCGGATTTGTTACCAGCGCGGTAACTGGATCTCCTGTTCAGGGCGTCACACTAACGCTGTCGGGCGGGACATCTGCGACAACAACCACGGATGGTACCGGAACATATTCCTTTGACGGGCTCGCGAACGGTAATTACACCGTTACTGCAAGCCTCGAAGGCGCGGTTTTCGATCCAGAAAGTCTAGCCGTCGCGATTAGCGGGGCAAATTCCTCAGCCAACGATTTCAGGGCTGTCCGGGGAGAGGCTTACTCGGGCATCGAATTTATGCCTGCGTCGTTTTTGAGTTCGCAGCAGCTGCGCGTTTCCCTGCAGACAGCGGATGGAAATCTCTTCTATACGGACTCGAGCGACAAGCCGCTCAAGAAACAGCCGCTGGACGGGTCTCCCGCAGTCGCGCTCGCCGACCGCTTCGTGTCGCCAGAAAACATCGTGTCATACGACGGCAGCCTGTACTGGATAGAAGGCGGGGATCTCCACACGCTGGGGGCAGGAGGCCAGGTAATGATGCTCGCCGACGGGCTGCGCGATGCGGCAGCTGATGTGACCGTCGACATCGTGGTCGATGCAACCCACGTTTACTGGGTCGACCAGGCGCCGACTCAGAACTGCAGCCCCCCGTGCGACTGGTTAATCCAGAAGGTACCCCTGGCTGGCGGTGCCACCATCACGCTGGCAACGGCAGACAGGCGAATCGACGCGCTCGAAGCCGACGCTGACAACATCTTCTGGGAGGAAGGAAGCTCCGAACCCTGGACCGCTGACTGTGACTGCGGGAGCAAGATCAAGTCGATCCCCAAAACGGGCGGTGCCGCAATTCTCCTGGTTGACGGCTCGTTGAACGGAACTCTGCCCCCGCCGCCGCCAGGGCACACACCCGGCTCCTGGTATCCGACGGGCGGCATCGTGCTCACAGCCTCCGACGTCATCTTTGCCGCCGCGGGCGCCACCGCATACGTGCTGAAGTCGATTCCCAAGGCCGGTGGCGAAATCACCGACCTTGCCAGCGTCGCCTCGACAGCCGGGTTGGCGCGCAATGCGGTCCTGGACATCACGGTTGGCGGTGATGATCTGTATTGGATCGACACGGGCAACGAGGACCTTAAGGCGATGCCGCCCGTGGGAGGACCGGTTTCGATCATCGTCGCTGGTCTCGTGAATCCGGGTGGCCTTGCGGTCAATGCGGGCCGGGTCTTCTGGACCGAGTCGGGCGCTTATGCGGGTTGCTGCCTGGCAATGGGCGCCGGCAGCGTGCGCTCGGTAGCGATTTCGGGCGGAAACGCCGAGACCCTCGTCAGCAACCTGGATGCCCCGCTAAAGGTATCCGCCGACGAGACGAATATCGTCTGGACGGAGTTCTGGCGCATAGCGCAAGGACCCGTCAGCGGGGGTAATGCCGCAACGCTGGTCAGCGGTATCGCGGGCAACCTGTCGCGGATCGCGGTCAGCCAGTCCAGCGTCTTCATCCTCGACGACTCGCTCATAAAGGTTGTGCCCGTAGCCGGCGGAACTCTCGAGAAACTGGCGCCGGCGAACTCGGGCGGCATCTCGGACTTCTCGCAACGCGAGGGAGACATCGGGGCCGACAACGACAATGTCTACTGGACCACCCTCGACGTCACAGGAGCACCGGTGGTCAGAAAGGTTTCGGTCGCGGGCGGCGACCCCATGGTAATCGCAAATGAGGGGGGCGTCCCGAATCCGCAGGACTGCTATTGGCGCATCGCGGTCGACCAACAGAACGTCTATTGGAGCGAAGGATCCACCGATCACCCCGTGGGCTGCGCCGTGAAGAGCGTCCCTCTCGCCGGCGGCGCCGTGACCGAGTTGCTGGATCAGCCCTTCGTAGCAGATTTTACGGTCGACGGAACGAACGTCTATTTCTCGGAGTTCGAGGGTCCCTCGATACAGAAACTGCCAATTGACGGCGGCGCCAGCACGCTTGCCGTATCGGGCCAGATTTTTGCCGTCGTTCTGGGTAACGATGCGGATAACATTTTCTGGCTTGATCCGGATCCCAATGATATGTGGGACGGCAATTTCGCCACGATACCGAAGACGGCCGATCCATCGGACTGGTGGATGTTGCCGATCGAAATACAGATGGATCCGATATTCGTGCTTGACGGGTTCGTTCTGGACCAAGACGGTCTATCAATCTCCGAGGCCACGACCGGTACCATTTATCGAATTTTCTAGGCCCGGAAACCGCCTGCTGTATTCCTAAAGGAAGCAGCCTAATATGCTGGATTTCCCATATAATCCCGTGCGCTCTTGCGCGCCATACACTGCCAGATTACTTCTTTATGAATCAACGTCGATCTTGCAAACCCGCCGGGCATCGATCTCACCGTAGCAGTAACTGCAAGTAAGTTCCGACCTGCCTGTTGGATTCGTTGGAAGAGCCTCCTGGTGGCCCGCGGCGCAGCGAGTCACAGAGCGCAGTCCCTGGTTTGGCGTGTCGTAGTGGATGGTGAGGTCAAACCCAATAAATTGCCGTATAAGTACTTTCACGCATAGCCGTGCTGCGGGCATGACGGGAGGGATATAATACTTATTGCTGGTAATTTCAGCCGATATTAGTAGATGTACGACAGAGCTCTGAAACTTGAGCCGGATCCTGCCGAGACGAGTGAAGGACTGCGTATCGGAAAGGATTTGATCAAGGCAACCGTGCCGTTCGCGGAAGCCTCGGAGAGGCGCAGTTGGTGGCACGTCGGCTCGACCTTCGCCCTGCTGGCAGCGGCGCTTGCCGGCGCCGGACTCGCGCCCTGGTGGCCCGTACGATTGCTCTTCTCCCTGCTGGCGGCCATGTTGATGGTACGCGCGTTCATTACCTACCATGACTACATGCACCGGGCGATCCTGTTGCGATCGCGTATAGCCTGGATATTGTTCCGGGTTTATTCGGCCCTTGCGCTAACGCCGCCGCGTTCCTGGAAGAAAAGCCACAACTATCATCATGGCCATGTTGGCCAGATCTCCTCGTCGAGTATCGGCGCCTTCCCGATCATGACGACGCAAATGTGGCATGAAGCGTCTTGGGTAGAGAGAGCGAGTTACCGGATAATCCGTCATCCGCTTACCGTGCTGACGGGTTACATGACCATTTTCTTCCTTAGCATCACGCTACTGCCACTGCTAAGGGACCCGGCGCGACATTGGGATTCTTTACTCGCACTTGTCGGTCACGCAGCACTGATCGCGGCGCTGTGGATTTTCGGTGGCTTCGATACCGCATTCTTCGTAGTTCTGTTGCCGATGACCATCGCCTCGGCGCTGGGCAGCTACCTGTTTTTTGCCCAACACAGCTTCAAGCGCATGCACATATTGTCGCCGGGGGCATGGACGTACTATCGGGCAGCCATGGAATCGTCGAGTTACATGCGGCTCAACAAAGTCATGCAATGGTTCACCGGTAACATCGGTTTTCACCATATCCATCACCTTAACGTGCGCATACCTTTCTACCGGTTGCCCGAGGTGATGGCTGCCATCCCGGAACTGCAGTCGCCCGTGACGACGACACTCAGCCCTCGCGACATTCGGGACTGTTTCCAGTGTTGCCTGTGGGACGAAGATCTGCAGAGAGTCGTTTCGTACCGCGAGGCTTCACGGTTGGCGGCTGCCTGACCGAGAAAACCAGCTCAGGTCGAGTCGAATCATTCGCCGATGCGTCCCCTTTCGTTCTTCTTCGCTTTTTTCGCGGCTTTCTTCTCTTTGGCCGTCATGGCCGGTACTTTCTTGGTCTCTTTGTTGCTCTTTTGTCCTTTACTCATCACGTTTTCTCCTGCTTTGAGCTGCATTAGCGCGCCGTGTATTTTCGGCGAACAGATTTCACGACCCCGGATAACTTTGCGTAAGGCCAGGCGGGCGATTCTTTTGCTAGCTTTGACGTCATGGCGCTTCCAAAGCATAAGCCCGTTGTCCGGGCCGACACTTCACGTGCGGCAATCCATACAATGGCAATACCCCGAGGCTAATGGCGCACGGCTTGCCGTAACATCTGCTGCAGCGCCGAGCCATTAACCCCGATGTTATGCGGAAGACTCTGTGCTTGCAGATGCACAATTGTTATCACAGTACAGGAACAGGCGAGTTCGCATCGAAAATAATTAGTGGGTGGCGCCGTATTTTCGTGTTCAATCAGATTACTTGCCCGGAAAAAGGTATAAACCGTGCCGTCAGAATGCATCTTTTGGATGTGGTGGCCAGGGGCAGAGCGGTCCGCGAAGCGAATCAGGACACCGAAGCTACCCGCAGGGTGAGGATCGGCCGAAGCTGATCCGAATCAATGGAGCGCTGGCTTCGCCAGCTCGCACCGCGTGCGGCTGTCGCCGCTGCGCGGCTCGGCTGATCTGCCGACACGCGGATTTTCAGAACAGCAAGTATCTAATTGTTCTGCTATTTATCAACCGGTTACCGGGGCGTCCGTTGCACTCAATTCAGTACTAATCAGGACAATTCACAACTGTACGACGCAGAATGCACGCACTGTGTCAGGTCAACCTGTCTACTGAACTCTGGTTGAACGGATCGCTGCTATTGGGCGCCGGGGACCGTCACTCTCCCGCATAACCCGGCCCTTTCAAAAATCGGCCGGGCGTTGCACCCGTATGCTCGCCGTCCATCAAGACCGGCACGCCGTTTACGAGCACGTGCTGCACGCCTGACGAGTACTTGTGCGGCTCCGCGAACGTGGCATGGTCCTGTACAGTCTGCGGATCGAAGATTACGACGTCGGCATAGTAATCCTTTTGGAGTACACCGCGACGTCGGATCTTCAAGTTGTCCGCCGGCAAGCTCGTCAACCGCCTGATCGCTTCCTGTAACGAGATCACCTGCTCGTCACGTACATACTTCCCCAACAGTCTGGCAAACGTACCGTAAGCACGCGGATGTGTACTCGACAACAGGAAATTGCCCTCGGGCGCAAGCGACTCGGCATCCGATCCGAACGCCATCCAGGGCTTTGCGATTTTCTTGCGGATGTTTTCTTCCGACATGATGAAGTAAATGGTGCCGACGCGGCTGCCGTCTTCCACGACCAGGTCCATCATCGTCGTAATAGGTGATGTCCGCCTCATGTCGGCAACCTCGGCCAGCGTTTTTCCGGTCAGCGGCTTTAGCTCGGGATTCTTGAAGCCGGCAAGCACCATGTTCTCTGGACCACCGGCCATCAGGTACAGGTTTTCCCAATCATCCGAGGGCGTCGTAATCTCCTCCTCGAGCCTTGCACGAATAGCAGGATCGCGCAGACGCTCCGCCCAGGCATCGTAGCCGCCCTCCTGTACCCAGGGCGGCATTGCCGCCCCGAGCCCTGTTGCGCCTGCCGTGTAGGTATACATGTTTGCCGTGATATCCAGTCCTTCCGCACGCGCGTCCTCGATACGCCGGAACACGGTCTCCAGCTTGTCGAAATTCGCTTCGCCCGCCGCTTTCAGATGGTAGATTTCAGCGTCAATACCGGCCGCCCTTGCGATCGCAATCAGTTCATCAACAGCCTCGACGAACTGGCTGCCCTCGCTGCGAATATGCGAGATGTAACGACCCCCATACTCGGCAGCGATCTCGCAAAGCGCGATCAGCTCCGATGTCTCGGCAAAAAACGCCGGCGGGTAAATCAGCGACGAGCCGACGCCGAGCGCGCCTTCCTCCATCGCAGTTCGCACGTGATCGCGCATGCGCTGCAGTTCATCGTCGGTCGGGGGGCGATCTTCGTAACCGACCTCATGAATCCGCAACGTCGTTGCACCGACGAAGGACGCGACGTTCGTCGATATGCCTTTGTCCTCCAAGTATTGCAGGTACTCGCCCAGCGAGGTCCATGCAATCTCGAACTGGATATCGCCTTGTCTCGCAAGCGCTTCCACCTTCATCGAATCGCTAAGCGGGCCCATCGTCCAGCCTTCTCCCATGACTTCGAGCGTCACGCCCTGCCGAATGTCACTCTGCGAGCGGCCGTCCTCGATCAGGGACTCGGTTGCCCAGCTCAGCATGTTGATGAAGCCGGGGGCGACCGCAAGACCCGACGCGTCGATAATCCGGGTCGCCAGACCGAGATCCCTGCCGATGGCAGCGATGCGGTCGTCGCGAATCGCAACATCGGCGACATAGGGATCGCCGCCCAGTCCGTCATACACGGTGCCGTTCACGATCAACAGATCGTATCCGGCCGGTTCGGGCTGACCCGGGCCTTTGTCGCCAGAGCAGCCAGCGAACGTGAACGCAATCAATACCAGCAGAAAAATTCTTGTAAACATTTGCTGCACCTTTCAGGTTTCCGGGGGCCGGTACTTGACCAGGCGGTAGACGCCAATCGTCAGCAAAGGGATCACGTACACGAGCAGGAATCCCCAGGACATCGTTCCGTATCCCTTTGCTATGAGACTGGTAATGCCGACGAGCGACAGGCCGGCACTCAGCAGTATCGCAACAACCGCGATCGAGGCGTGCATCATTGGGCTCAAGCCTTCCCCGCGTGATTCCTCGAGGTAGGCGTCGATGCGTTCGTTGATTCCCTGCAGCATGCCCGCGCCGGTTTCGATGAACGTTCCGAATAGCACTACGCTGAACACGGCAGTCATGGCAACCAGACCGAGTTGGCCCAGCATCCAATACGCCGGGATCGCTTCATCGAGTATGCCGGGCCGGGCAGTCAGGAACGCGAAATGAAACAGCAGCGCCGGAGCCAGCGCAATGACGCCCGCAACGGCGCCAGATCGCAATGCCTCGCCGCGTGTCTCTATGCCACGAACGACATAGAGCAATAACGGCGCAATGGCCAGGTTGTAAAGCGCATACTTGAGCCCGCTCGTCAGCCAGCCGCTTTCGACGTCGCCAACGGCAAACGCGTTGGAAAGCGACACATTGTCGCTGGCAAATACTTGCATGAAGAACGCAATGAACGTCGCGTAGAGCACGGCAGACCAGAACGTCAGCACCTTTTCGATCAGCTCGCGGCCGAAGAACGTGAGCACCCCGACCACGCCGAGCAGGATGGCCAGTCCGCCGACATAGGGCATGCCGAGATTGTCGCGCAGGATGTTGCCCGCGGCAGAGGCCAGCACTGCGAGAATCAGCAGGAACAACAGGATCACGAGCACCTCGAACGCAATCCAGCCGCTCCCGATGAGGCGCTTGAAGAAACCACGGTAGTCGAACTCGGCATATAGCCTCGAGAACTCGAAAGTCACGGCCAGTACCACCGCTGTGACAACGTACGCCGTGCCGATTGCGAGCAGCCCTCCCGCTGCCCCGTAGGACGTGAAGTATTCGACGATTTCCCGTCCGGTACCGTAGCCACCGCCGACCATGACCGACTGAAACACCGCGCCGGGAACGACGTAGACGCGAACAAACCGGCGCTCCAGGAGGTCGCACACTACGCCGGTACCAGGAGCCGGCGGGCAATTGCCTCGCAGCCGTCGGCGACCGGATCCACGCAGGGCAGGCCCATGTCGGCGCTAAGCTGTTTGAGGTACGGCCCTCTTGCGGATTCGGCAAGCTCCGACGTATTGACACTGATGCCCGCGCAATAAACGGCAGGATTCGTCCGCCTGCCGAGAAGTATGCCGAGCTCGCGGCACTCGGCAATGGTCGGTAATGGGTAGTCCGGCCAGCCCAGCGTCGACGTTCGCATCGCGTCATGGCAAACGACGATCGCGTCGGGCTGCGAACCATGCAGCAATCCCAGGCTCACGCCGGAGTACCCCGGGTGCGACAGCGATCCCTGCCCTTCAATAACGTCCCAGTGATCATCATCGTTGTCCGGGGACACGAGTTCCGCGGCTCCGGCGACAAAATCGGCCACGACGGCATCGATCGCGATACCCTCGCCCGCGATCATGATGCCGGTCTGGCCGGTTGCGCGGAATGTCGCGTCGGCACCCAGCGCCTTCATCGACTCGGTCAGTGCGAGCGCCGAATATTTCTTGCCCACGGCGCAATCGGTGCCGAGCATCAGCACGCGCTTGCCGCTGCGTTTGCGGCCGGAACCGACAGGGAGATCGGGCGGCGGGCGGCGTACATCGACGAGTAAGGCTCCCGACTCGCGCGCTGCGGCGGCCAGCGCGGAATTGTCGGCGAGCCGGCCATGCAGGCCGCTGACGATATCAAGCCCCTTATTCGCTGCGGCGACGATGATGTTCCACCATTCATCGGGAATAACACCGCCGACAGACGCCACTCCGATCAGCAGGCTCTTCGCCCCCGCCGCGACCGCCGCCTCTACGTCCATGTCCGGCACGCCGAGATCGACCGGCTTGTCGCCAAAGCGTAGCTGCCCGGCAACCAGTTCACGCCGCCAGTCCACGAGGCCGAACCCGGTTTTTGCATAGGACGGGTCCTGCTGGTCTCCGATGAATACGAGGTACGGCGGACGCAGCCTCACGGTTCTTGTCGTAGCGCCCATGATCATGCTCCGAGTATCGCCGATAATGCGACGCCGATGAACGTTGCAATCGCGTAACCGAACATGCCGACCAGCAAACCCGGCGCGACCAGGGGCTGCCAGCCCTTGCTCGCCGCTAGCGCGGCTGCCGGTGCAGGCCCGAGGATGCAGGCGTTCGACGCGATCAGGACCTCGGCCAGGTCCAGCCTCATCAACCGACCGATCACGACCAGCAGGCAAAGATGTACCAGCACCATGACCAGGATGAACGCCACGATCGGTAGCGCGGCCCCGAGAACCTCTCCGACGTTGGCGCCGGCACCGATCGCGACGAAAAAGATGTACATGAACAGCGTGCCGAGTTCGAAGTCGGATGACACCCTGTTCACAACCGGCTTGGCAACATTGGCAACCATCAATGACAGGACGGTGACGACGAGGATAAACAGTGACTCGATGCCGAGAAGGTCGACAAGCAACGCACTCAGCGCGCAGATGATCAGGCTGACCGCAAGGCCGGTTGCGGCACCGGGTAGCGTGAACGGCCGTGCGCCAGTCTCGCGTGCAGCATGGTCTGCAACCGCGACCGCGTCCGTTTCGCGGCCGATGAACTTCGACGGCATGGCGGCTCGAACGAGGCGCAGGGCCGGGAGCCCCATCAGCAGCAGCAGGAAGATGACCGCACCGACCGCGTCGGCCGAGAGGCTGGCAGCATAGATCGACGAGTCCTTGATACCAACGGCCTCTGCAGTCGCCACGAAATTCAGCGATCCCCCGATGTAGCTCGAGGTGATTGTGCCGACAATCTGCGGCTCGAGTGAGCCGAGGTCGATCACTGCCGCACCCGCGAAGGCACCGACGACGGTCGCCGCCACGGCGACCAGAAACGCTGCGAGCATCGGCCCGGATTCCCTGAAGATTGTCCGCAGGTCGGCGCGCATCAGCAGCAACGGTATTGCTATCGGCACGAGTACGCCCGCGATGGTCCCGTAGAGTGGCGCCGAAAACGGGATCAGGCCGATGTTCGATGCCAGCATGGCGACCGCAATCAGCAGCAGCGGACCGCCGAGCTTCTGTCCGAGGGGACGACGTTCAGCCCACAGGCTGAATGCCACGATGACCATCACTGCAGCGCCCAGCGCGAATTGTTGATCAGCGCCAATCAGCGGCATATTTCAAAATCGCAACTGTAAGGTTCGCGCCGGGATCGTCCCGTCAGTCGCCGAAACTGGCACCCAGGGAAATGCCGATCGCGCGCGGGCGAATGAAGCTTAATCCAGCCGCCCCATTCGGTAGTGAACCGACATCATCGATCGAATTGATACCTTCCTCATCGGTGAGGTTGCGCGCATACATTTGGAGCGACCAGCGGCCCGCGTCGATTCCGGCACGCAGGTTCAACGTCGTGAAGCTCGCCGCCTCGCGAATGCTGCCGTTGCCGTCCCTGTTGTCAAATCCTGCGGGACGATCGCCCGTGTAACCGAGGTTGCCACCGAAGTACGCGGTCTTGTCTCCCATGACATCCCACTCGTACTCGGCGTCGAGCCCGAAACTCCACTCCGGTACGTAGGACAACGGGTCCCCGTCCAGACCGCCGATGATCGGATCCGTTGCCTGCGTCAGATAGGCATCCGTGTAGGCACCGTTCAGGGATAGCCTCAAGCCATCAGTCGGCAGCAAACTGGCCGAAAACTCCAGGCCCTTGCTCTCAGCCGTGCCGCCATTGGCGTTGACGCCGAAGTTGTTCACGACTGCAAACAGCTGGATGTCCTCCCAGTCGAGGAGGTAAGCCGCCGCGTCCAGCGCAAATCTGCCGCTCGACGATGTCATCTTGTAGCCGAGTTCGTAACTCGTCAGGCGGTCTGCCTCATACGTTAGCGGCGTACCCGGCGGCACGTTAGGCGGCAGCACGTTGGGTCCACCCGGCCGAAAGCCCGTCGCGACGCGGAAATACAGTGACGACTCGTCATTGAGCTTCCAGCGCGGTGACAACGACCACGTGAACGGACTCTCCGAGGATTTCAGACCATCGAATAATGTCGGCCCACCCGCCAGCGGCCCATCGCCGGCCTGTGATGCAATCTGCTCGTTGTCGCTCCAGCGCGCACCGAAGGACATTTCGAACCGCGGTGACACATACCAGGTGGCGTTCGCAAATACTGCGATTTCCTCGTATTCGGAATCGAGGCGGATTTCGGCCAGCGCGGGCAGCCCCGCGGCCACGTTATCGGTCCCGGCATCGACGGCGAGAATGTCCTGGATGATCACGGACTCTTCCTCCGTGTAGTACAGGCCGGCCAGCCACTCGAAAGTATCGCTGTCAGCCGAGACCAGGCGGAACTCCTGGCTGAGCTTGTCGGTGGCGGTTGTCTGCGGCAGGATCGCACTCAAGGGCAAGGCGACCGGGTCGCCGAACAGGAGTGTCACGAGTGCCGCCAGGTCGGTGCCACCTGTCAGGCCGTGGCCGATGGCGATGTCGTTGATGAACGTCTGCTCGAACTCGCCGGAGCTCGTGACGGACTCCAGGGTGACTGCATCCAGGTCCCAGTCAAGCGACGCGCTGTATACACGATAGGTGATGTCCTGAGTTTCCCGGTGATAGCGAGACTGCGTCCGACCGTCACCCAGCGGCTGCAGGGTCACCGCATCCGCATCGACGACATCGGTCCCGCCTGACTCGATATCCTGCGTGTGCGCCGCGAGCGTTAGCGAGAATGTTTCCGAAGGCTTGAACAACACGGCCAGCCGGCCGCCGGTTGTGTCGACCGAGTTCAGGCCTTCGATGACCAGGGTGCCGTCGACGACGTTGTTATTGGGATCGGTCAGGCTCGGAATCGGGTTATTGCCGATCGAATTGACGTAGCCCTCATCCTTGCGATAGAAACCGCTGGCTCGGATAGCTACCGTATCGCTCGCCGGAATGTTCAGTGCGCCGGTCACGGACGTCCCGGTATCGGCACCGTCGACGTCTTCAGCCGACGCCTTGATGCGCGCCTTGAACCCGTCGGTGGACGGCGCGTTCGGCACGTATTTCAGAACGCCGCCGAGCGAACTCGCGCCGTAAAGAGTCCCCTGGGGACCACGCAGCACCTCGATACGGTTCATGTCGAACGTGTCGAAATCGCCCGACAGTATCGAGCCGTTAGCGAGGCCCGTGCTCGATCCGAACGGAACGTCGCCGAGATACACGCCGACAGTCGATGCCACGCCGCCGGTATTTGCGCCGCGCAAGGTCAGGCGCGTCACGCCGCGCCGACCGGTCGTGATGCTCAGCCCGGGGATGAGTGCGACCATGTCCTGGAAATTGTCTGCCTGAAGTTCTTCGAGCATGTCGCCCGAGACAACCGTGACGGACATTGGAATGTCGGCCAGCGCCTGGTCGCGCTTCTGTGCGGTAACGATGATCTCTTCCAGCGATGCCTCGGACGCGTCCTGGGCCAATACGGCCGGGCTGCATGCAACCGTCGCAATGGCTGCCAGCACAGGCATGTATTCTCTTTTTACGAATCCAATGGAACTGCACATGGTCGAACCCCCCCGAATCTGGTGTGCGCTTGCGCGGCCGCAATGGTTCGCGCCACGCGACCATCGTGTCGATTCGATAATAGTCCCGTTGCCAAATCGGCTATTAGTCTGATTCGGCCAAATACTGTGCAGATTCGGTAGAGTCGATCTTATCAGTCGGCCTGTTCGCGATGCAGACGGCGCCACTCTTTCGGCGATTGACCGCTGTAGCGCCGAAACGCGCGCGAAAACGCGGAGTGATCTTCGTAGCCCACGACGGTGCCGATATCGGAGATGGACTGCCGGTTTTCTTTCAAGAGGATCTTGGCCGCTTCGATGCGATTGCTGATGCAGAACTGCATGATGGTCGTGCCGTTCATCGCCTTGAACCCGCTCTTCAGCCGCGTTTCCGAAATACCGAGCTGTCTCGCCAGCTTCGGCAACGGCGGCGGATTCGCGTACTCCATGCTGAGAATCGCGCGCGCCCGGCGTATTTTCTCGCCGTATGGCAGGTTCAGGTCGACCGGTTCGGCGTCCGCCCGGATACGGCTGTTCTTGAGAATCTGCAGACCTATGCACAGCAGCTCGTCGTATTTGGCCGACATCCAGTGCCTCAGCAGCGACCCGGATACCGGCAGGTGGAAGCTCGACCAGATCGAGTCGCGGTGGACGTCTTCGAGAAAAAACACCCGTTGGCGAGGTTTGACGTGCTTGCCGTCGAGGCAGTCGAGCAGCCAGCCCGGATAGCCACACCGGTCTTCGCCGACCTGTTCGAGCAGGGTCGACAGGGTTGCGTGGACGACGACGTGCCGGATCGGCGTATTGGTCTTTGGCACTCGATACGTGGTCTCCGGCTCCGGCACCACGGAAACGATCAGTGCCGGACCGAGATCGTGGACATTTTTGCGTTTGCCAAGGAACTCCGATCGCTTGACGGTCGACACGAACTGGAAGCTGATCACGTCCCCGACCCGATTGCGGATCACCACCGGCGACCGCACAACAGCATCGTTGATTTCGATCAGCCGATCCTTGTTGATGCGGTAACACAGCAGGCCCTCGAACCGCGACGCCGCATGGTCGAGTGTCGGACCGAAATCGGGCGACGAACTGAAATGCGTCAGCCGTTCCGCGTGTCCGAACCACTTGCTCAGCTCCCGCCGCGAAATGTCCTCCAGATCTTCGTCCGACGAAACGTCAACCAGGTACTCGTCCCCGTAAATCATTTCGTGCTGTAGTCCGGGTTCTGCCGAATCTGCACATTATGATGGCGAATCGGCCTAACCGGCAAATTGCGGCGGCGGCTATTATTCCCGGCAACTTTCTGTCCCTTCGAATCTAACGGACCAGCCTTATGAAGCGATTGACGAAGATGATGCTCGGCGGCGCCTCCGCATGCCTCCTTACCATCGGCTCACACGCAGCTGACCTCGGAGACCCGGCCGCGCTCGAGGCATATATCGACGGCATCGTTGCACCACTCATGAAATTCGAGAACAGCCCGTCGGGCACCGTGGCGATCTCGCTCGATGGCGAAGTGATACTGGCGAAAGGCTATGGCTTCGAAAACCTGGAGAACCAGGTTCCCGTCGACCCGGCCAGGACCTTGTTCCGTCCCGGCTCAGTGTCGAAGCTCTTCACGTGGACGGCGGTCATGCAGCTCGTTGAACAAGGCGAGCTGGATCTCGATACGGATGTGAACACCTACCTGCAGAGCTTCCGGATCAAGGAGACCTTCGACGAACCAATCACATTGCGTCACATCCTCACCCATACCCCGGGGTTCGAGGACGGCGGCCTCGGCTACCTGATCATAGACGATCCCGAGAAAACAATTTCCCTTCGTGAAGCGATGCAGCGCTACCAACCGGAGCGCGTCAATCCGCCGGGTGTGCAGACGGCGTACTCGAATTACGCGACCGCGCTCGCCGGGCTAATCGTCGAAAACGTCTCGGGCCTGCCTTTCAACGACTATGTGCAGCGGAACATCCTCGACCCGCTCGGCATGAGCAATTCGACCTTCGCCGAACCGCTGCCGGCACATCTCGCCGAGCGCATGGCGACGAGCTACAAGGTGGAAGCGGGCGCATTCGACGAAAAGCCGTTCGAGATTGTCGCCAACTTCGGTCCTGCCGGCGCGTTGTCCGCCACGGCGACCGACATGCTGCGGTTTGCGCAAGCCATCCTCAATGGCGGCGAGTTGGACGGGGTTCGCATTCTCCGCGCCGAAACGGTGGAGCAGATGCTCACGCGCAATTTCACGCACGATGAGCGCCTCTCTGGGATGGCGCTCGGCTTCTACGAATCCGACTACAACGGCAGTCGCGTCGTTGGCCACGGCGGTGATACGCAGTGGTTCCACTCGGACCTCGCCATCGATCTCGACAAGAACCTGGCCATCTTTGCATCTTTCGGCGGTTCCGGTGGACGCGTGCCGCGTTCGGCGATTGTCGGGGGGATTTATGATCGGTACTTTCCGCGAAGCGAGGAACCGCCGGTGCCACCGGACGACTTCAACGAACGGGCGGCACGGTACGCCGGCACCTATGCATTCTGGCGCGGCAACTTCTCCAAGATCGAACGCGCCTTCGGTATCGCCAATGCCGTGCAGGTTGCGCCGACCAAAGACAACACGCTCATCGTCGCGTTCGCAGACGGAGCCAAGCAATACGCCGAGGTCGAGAAAAACCTCTTCCGGGAACGCAACCCCGGTATTTCCCTTGTCGCCGGTATCAGCCCGAGACAGATTGCGTTTCAGGAGGACGACAGTGGCGTCATTACCGGTTTCGTCATGGATGGGCTGGCATTTATGTCGCTGCGCAAGCTGCCTTTCTACGCCACGCCGAATTTCAACTTTTCGCTGCTGGGCCTTGCCCTGCTGGTGATGCTGGGGTTCGTCCTGCGTCGCTACTTCCAGCGCCGCGAAATTGCCGGATTCGACGCAGCTGACAGATCCGCAATTCGCGCCGCATTCATCGCATCGACTGCGCATCTGGCCGTGGTCGTGCTCGGGGCGGTTGTCATTTCGACCGTTATGGATAACCTGATCAACGGTTTACCGCTGCTGTTCAAGACCTGGCTCGTACTGCCGATCATCGCCACCGCAGCGACGCTCTACCTAGCATACAAAATGGTCGTCGTCTGGAAGGGCCAGCTTCTCACAACAGTATGGGCGCGCATTCGATACTCCATCGTCACGCTGGCCGGGCTGTTCATGGGCTGGTTCTACTCGTACTGGAACATCCTCGGCTTCCAGTACCTGTAGGCCGAACGACGCAGTGATGAAGAGCAGCCGAAAAAGACGCGTTGTCGAGGTGACCGTCGAACCCTGGGAGTTCGCGACACCATTCCGGATTACCGGCTACACATTTACCGTTGCCGACCTCATTGTCGTGACTATCGAGGAAGATGGCGTGGTTGGCCGGGGCGAGGCCGCGGGCGTGTACTACCTCAACGAGGACGGCGAGAGCATGCGCCAGCAGGTTCTGTCGATTGCTCATGAACTGACAGAAGGCGCAAACCGGGAACGCTTGTGCGAGTTGTTGCCTGCCGGCGGTGCCAGGAATGCGGTCGATTGCGCACTGTGGGATCTCGAGGCGAAGAGCCTTGGCAAGACTATCTGGGAGCTCACCGGCATAGATCCCGGCGTGACGCAGAGCGTGCTCACCGTCGGCATCGACACACCTGAGGCGATGGCCGAGAAAGCGAGTCACCTGGAATCTGGCAAGATCAAGGTCAAGTTGAGTGACGACCAGCCGCTCGAACGAATTACAGCCGTACGCGATGCGCGCCCGGATGCGGAGATTATCGTCGACGTTAACCAGGGCTGGACGTTTGAGCAGCTCGTCGACCTCGCGCCGAAGTTCGCGAAGCTCGGCATTGCAATGATCGAGCAACCGTTGCGGCGTGGCGAGGACGAAGACCTCGAGACCTACGACCCGCCTGTCACGCTGTGTGCCGACGAGTCCTGCCTCGACACCAGCGAATTTCCCGGTGCAGCGCGGCGTTACCAGATGATCAACATCAAGCTGGACAAGACGGGCGGCCTGACCGAGGCTTTGAAGCTTGCAGCCATGGCACGAGAAAGCAGAATCGAATTGATGGTCGGCAACATGATGGGGACTTCGCTGGCGATGGCCCCCGGCTATGTCATTGCCCAGTTTTGCCGTTTCGTCGATCTCGACGGCCCGTGTTTCCTGCGGCACGATCGTGAGCATGCCATCACATACACGAACGGCATCTTGTCGGAACCGACTTCGGCGCTTTGGGGCTGAACGCCGCCGTGAGTCGAGTGCCGCTGTGATAATCCTGGGTCGACGGCTTCTCGCCGCAACGCTTTTTCTGGGTGTCGGACTCGCGGATCCCATGGCCGCGTCTGCCGCCCCGACTCCGCAGTCGATCGAGGCGTCGATCGAGCGCACGATGAAGGAATTCTCTGTGCCCGGCATGGCCGTTTCGGTCGTCCACGAGGGCAAGCTTGTATATGCCCGCGGTCATGGCGTTCGCGAGGTTGGCAGAGACGAGACTGTCGATGACCGAACGCTATTTCAAATCGCATCGGTCTCCAAGGCGTTCACCACGACAGCGCTTGCGATCCTGGCCGACGAAGGGAAGCTGGACTGGGACGATCCGGTCATCGATTACCTGCCGGAATTTCGCATGCACGACCCTTGGGTCACGCGCGAGTTTACGATCCGCGACCTGCTGACTCATCGGAGCGGCCTGCCGCTCGGTGCAGGGGATCTGCTGTTGTTCCCCAGGGGTAACACGACGCGCGACGAAGTTATCCGCGCGATGCGCTACCTGAAGCCAAGCACGAGCTTCCGATCGGAATACGCCTACGACAACCTGCTCTATATTGTCGCCGGCGAGGTTGTCGCGCGTGTTGCGGGTATGCCGTTCGAGGACTTCGTGGAGCAGCGGCTCCTGTTCCCCCTGGGCATGACCGACTGCAGGGCCACCTTGGCACGCGCCGAAGGGAACGCAAACCGGGCCACGCCGCACCTGTTGGTCGAGGAAGAACTCCAGACCACGTCATCACTGGAGTCGAGCATCGGCGCGGCCGCGGGCGGTATCAATTGCAGTGCCGCGAGCATGGCGACCTGGGGCGGTTTCGTGCTGGCGAAGGGTGTTGCCCCGGATGGCGGACGCATCATCAGCGAGAAGCAGTTTGGCGAACTGCTAAAGCCGGTCACTCTACTGCCGGGTTCGGGTTACGTCGTCGAGCACACCGGTGCCTACCTCAGCGCATATGCGCTTGGGTGGGGCGTGTCCACGTTCTACGGTGAACCCCTGCTGTCGCACGGCGGCGCATTGTGGGGCATGACGACGATGCTGGTCATCCTGCCTGAGCAGGAGCTCGCCGTGTTCGTCAGCAACAACCTGCTCTCGCCGGCACCACGGGCCATCGTATTCGATATCGTTGACCAGTACCTGCGGGAATCGTCGCCCGATGCCGGCAAGGACTGGATTGCCATTGTCGCCGAAGCCACGAGCGAGCGACGGCAAGACGCCGCGGAGACCGTCGCCGCCGCAGAGGCTTCGCGCGCCGCCCACAGCAAGCCGAGCCTGCTACTCGATGCTTACGTCGGGACCTACCGGGACAACTGGTACGGCGATATTCGCATCTCGATTCAAGAGAACCGCCGACTGTACTTCCAGTCCCTAAGGTCGGAATCACTGGCCGGGCCGCTGGAGCATTTCCAGTTCGACACGTTCATCGCCCGCTGGGAAGATACCCGACTCAATGCCGACGCGTATGTGTCTTTCACTCTTACGCCAGAGGGCGAGGTTGAGCGAATTCGAATGAAAGCCGTGTCGCCAGCGACAGATTTTTCCTTTGACTACCACGACCTCGACTTGGTTCGAATCGACGACGCGCAAACCGGGGGACGTCAGAACAAGCCAGAACTGTGAATTGGTGAGTATGGTGCAGGGGCAGAATTGACTCGCTTCGCTCGCCCTACGGGCGCCTACGGCGTCTGTCGCCGCTGCGCGGCTCGGCTGATCTGCCGACACGTGGATTTTCAGTGGACGGATTTCGCGATCCAGCATGCCGCAAGATAACCCGGGAACACGTTAACCGGAGATTCTCTGGATCCTTAGGTTACCCTGAGTGACGGTAGGTGAACCTGGTTTGGGCACCAAAGTGGGCACTACAATTCGGCTCCGATAGATGCGCGTGCCAGTCAGACAGCACCATAGGCAATCATCGCGTTGGCAACTTTTATAAAACCGGCGATGTTTGCGCCTTTCACGTAATCAATGTGATCACTATCGGCTTGCGCTCCATATTCGACGCATTGCTCATGAATGTTGTGCATTATTTCCCGAAGCGACTGGTGCACTTCGTTGACATCCCAGGTCCTGCGGATACTATTCTGGCTCATCTCGAGCCCTGATATCGCAACACCTCCTGCATTAGCGGCCTTACTCGGAGCGAACAGGATACCCGCGGCCACAAATTTCTCTACGCCTTTCTGTTCTACCGGCATATTGGCCCCTTCGGCGACTGCTATGCACCCGTTACTGATAAGGATATCTGCATCCGCCGGATTCAGCTCGTTTTGCGTGGCACTTGGAAAAACCAGCTCACCGGGAACCCGCCACGGGCGCTCGCCCGCGTAAAACGGAACACCATATTCTTCCGCATACTCAGATATTCTGCCTCGCCGATTGACCTTTAAATCGATAATGAATTCCAGTTTTTCTGCGTCTATGCCGTCTTTGTCATAAACGAAACCTGATGAATCCGACATGGTTACGACGATTCCACCGAGGTCGGTAACTTTTTCCGCCGTGTAAGTAGCGACGTTACCGGATCCGGAGACCAGGCACGTCTTTCCCTCGATGTGGTCCGCACGGCGCGACAGCATGTCCTCCATCATGTAGACGACGCCGTATCCGGTCGCCTCTTTACGAATCGGGCTACCGCCGAACTCCAAACCCTTGCCGGTGAGCACGCCCGAAAACCGATTGGTCAATCGCTTGTACTGGCCAAATAAATAACCAATCTCGCGGGCCCCAACGCCGATATCACCTGCGGGCACATCGATGTCGTCACCGATATGCCGAAAAAGCTCCGTCATGAACGACTGGCAGAAGCGCATTATTTCGTTGTCCGACTTACCCTTCGGGTTAAAGTCAGACCCGCCCTTGCCACCGCCGAGCGGCAGACCAGTCAGACTGTTCTTGAACGTTTGCTCGAACGCAAGAAACTTCAATATGCTCTGGTTAACGCTCGAATCGAACCGAAGCCCACCTTTGTATGGCCCGATTGCATTGCTATTCTGCACGCGATAACCGCGGTTGACCCTGATGTTTCCCTGGTCGTCCTGCCAACACACTCGGAACGTAACGATTCGATCCGGTTCCGCAATTCGACGGAGGATCTGCATTTCGTGGTAGATTTCCTTGTTGCTGATGAAGTCGAAAACGTTCGAAGCGACCTCATACACGGCTTGATGAAACTCCGTCTCTCCCGGGTTTCGGCGCCGTAGTCCGGCCATAAATTGATCTATGTTTACATGATCTGAAATAGCCATCATTCACCAAAAATTAGTGCTTTCAATTTTGCAAACGTCCCAGTCTGGTCACTGACCTTGTGAACGTAAAGCCGATCCCCGGTTTTTAGCTGACTGATGCGCTCGTCTATTTGCTTCGTTTTCTCCGTCAGTGCGTCAACATGCTTACTCAAACTCGCCAGTTGACTCGCATGTCGATCATTATCGTTCGCGTTTTTTGACATGGCTTCGGTTGATTCTTTTACTCGCGCCGTCACAAGACTCAGCTCAGTATTCAATTGATCCATATCAGAAGTGAACTTCGTTGCGCGCGCGAGTATTTCAAGCATTGATTCATCCTTGGCCTCGAGGTAACAATGAATTACGAGATCCAGATCGAGCAATACCGCCTTGCATAGTGCTTCGATAATCGGACTCGCGTCGCGGCCCTCTTTTGCCGCCACGACCGAGATATGCTGAACGAACTGGACCAGCATCTTGCTGTAGCCGCCAATGTACCAATTCGGTGTCAGGCCGACTCGGGCATGGGCTCGTCCGATCCGTTCGGCCTTGTCAAAGTAAGCGCTCTTGAATTTTCCGCCAAAGAGCGTTTGAAGCCAGTGGTTCTTTTGTGCCGCCCGCGCTCGTTCAATGGCTTTGTCATCGGCAAAAACTGCCATGACCTGCGGTTCGTCTAAAACGTGCGAGTAAAATTCCTCAAGCATCCGGTCCAGCTCGGGTTCAAGGATTTGCTTCGCGTTTTGCAGCTCCTCGACGACTTTTTGATCAATCTCCAGGAATCGAAGGCGCTCTTCAATCATTGCGGTATTTGGCATGACCATTCCTTGCACTTTAGACCTTATAATATACACGGTGCGGAAGCCCCAAAGGGTCCCTCCGACGAAACTCGATTTGCTGGCTACGAGCGCCGGAGGGCCCGGAAACCGGTTCCGAGGCAGTCGTCCTTCTCGCACACGGAACGCCTGGTCGACGGTCCGGAAGACTGACGCAAATTGAGTGACAGCCCGCGTCGAACCGCTTCGCAATGCGAATCAGGACAGACGAATGCAGTGAGTTTGCCCGTAGGGCCAGAACCAGCAACAGCTGGTTCGCCGTCAGTCGAACGTAGTTCTTCGCTCGGTCCACAAACACGAAAGCCCCCATTCGGGGGCTCTGTGTATTTGGTGGCCAGGGGCAGAATGGACTCGCTTCGCTCGCCCTTCGGGCGCACTGCGTGCGTCTGTCGCCGCTGCGCGGCTCGGTTGAACTGCCGACACGCGGATTTTCAGAACGCGAGGTGATCGATTCGGTTTTTATTAATCAACCAGTTACCGGGGCGCCCGTTGCGGTATGTGCCTTACCTAGCATAACCGTGCACAGCTGATCCCCGCAAAATCCCCGTGGTGGTATCCGGGGCCGGGGGTGAGCGGCCCTGTTCGATATGCTCTGGATAAACGGGGGTTACGCGTAACTACGAATTGTCGTCTGGCCTGGCTACCCTCATGGTTTCCTCAAGAGGCACAGAGATGCGTATTCCCCTGGTCGTGTTCTGTTCAATGCTGCTGAGTGCCGGCTCTCAGCTGTCCTCTGCAGATGATTGCGCACCGCCGGATGCCGTCGCCGCTTTCGAATTCGGACAAGAGTTTCTACAGACTGGCTTCATCCGCGAGGGTGCTGGCCAGATCGAACGGGCGGTACACATGTACCCCGATTTCATTGATGCCTGGAAAGTGCTGCATCAGCTCTATTCGGACGTGGGCCAGTTTGACGGGGCTATTCGAGCTGCCAAATCCCTCAAACGTCTCGATCCCGGCATGGCTGAAAACTATGACTGGCAGATCAGGCACTATCGCTCGATGATGGCCACGCCAGCAGCCGCAGTGCAGGCTTTGGAGAACTGCCGGGGTCTCGAGACAGGGAGCAAGGAGGCCATTGCAGCATGCGAGGAGGCCGTTCGCATCTACCCAGACTATGTGGATGCGCGCTACTTCCTCGGTGTCGAGCACATCTACGCAGGTGATGAAAAGGCGACGAAAGAACAGATTGCCGCTTTGATCTTGTTGGATCCTGATGGCGCGACCCCGAACCTTATTCACGCAATGGCCGAGATCAAGCCGGACTGGTTCGATGACGCGTATCAGCAGGAACTCGCTGCTCTGTTTGCGGCGTCCAAGCCGGCAGACGCGCCAATTCCGCGGCAACAGCGCGAATATCCGCGATTCTCCGATGAGGAGGTGGCCACGATCCTGGTAGCCTACAAGGAACAGATTGCGGAATTTCGATCCTTTCTGGACGGGCTTCCCGAGATCGTTCCTGAAGATTGCAGCGGGTATCCGACCAAGGAAGCGCGCGACGAGCTCAAACAACGGTTCGAAGCGCTGTCAATTACGCATGCCTACGCCGAACGCCAGGGATGCCCGACCCGTAAGATCTACATGTTTCTCAATGAAGAGCCTGACCCGCTGGCGTTGACAGAAATAACAAAAATCGGTGCCGATGGAAATTGGAGAATTGGCCTTCGGCAACACTGGGTCAGCAAGCAGTACTGCAAACCGACGTGCAGCACATCTGTTGAATTCAGGTTCGACACCGAATTTTACGGAGACCCGTTCAAGTTCCAGTTTCGTACGGCGCCTCTCGAAAAAGCCACCGAGGCCTGCCAGTGCTTCGGAAACTACGGCGACAGCCCACTATTTAAGGAATGGTAGCGAATCGACTCTGAAATACGCGGCGATTTGAAAAGGACGGTGCCCGAAGTGCCCAATTGCTCTTCGAATACATCTTATTAAAAAGATGGTGGCCAGGGGCGGAATCGAACCACCGACACGCGGATTTTCAGTCACGTAACGGATCGCCTGACGCCATATAATACAATCGGTTACCGGAGCGCCCGCTATTCGGCTTCGCAGCACTGTGCAGGATCGTGCACAACTCAATCGCGCAAAACCCACGCAGGCTAAATCGTCAAGAATCCTTTCCGACAGCTCATGTCGCGCTCGGAGCCGGGACACGTTATTAGTTCGGCACTGCCGGCCGCCGCACCGCGTTTCGGCACGCCTTTGAAGACCAGTGGGTGCCCGCAACTAACGCGAAACTGCACGTGCCCGGTGGCGATACCGCGGCTGTGCTAGGCGCATCGCAAGCCGCGCCTGAACGCAACGAGATCGGTGCTATGCGGGCCGAACTCGGCATGCTGCCCGCTGCCTTGTGACCTGAATTCGGCTAGACTCGGCTTTAGCTTTTGGACAAGGATTCGCCCATGACAGCTGCGCTGCAACGGTTCGTCCTGTTGGCCGCATTACTCCTCAGTGGCTCCGGCCTCGCCGCGGTGCCGCGACTGTATCGCATCGACGAGGCATATCTGAAAACGAGATTCTCAAATCCGGCTTTGAACCTGACGCCGAATGCGACGTGCCGCGAAACCCTATGACAATCTCGAGTCGAGCTGGTTCGAGGATACGAACAGGCGCAAGGCCTGGCATTTGAGTTCTTTCCCCCCCGCCGCCCACGAAAGCCTGACCGTCTTCGGCATCCCCGTCGCATTTGTGCTGTTCGCACTGACGCTGCTCGGCGTTGCAATTTTCCACCACCACACGCTGCGCGTTGCGCTGACCGGCCTCGCGTCGATCATCGTCTTCAAGCTCCTGTTCACGACCTTCGACGGCATCGCAGGCGTGCCCGGTTTGTTGCTGCACCTGCAGCACGAGTGGGTGGTGCTCGCGAATATCGGCGGGCTGCTGGTCGGGTTCACGCTGCTGTCGGACCATTTCTCCAAGAGTTTGCTGCCGGATCTCCTGCCGCGCTTCCTGCCAAATGACTGGCGCGGTCCCGCGGTACTTTTGCTGCTGGTGTTCCTGATCTCCTCGTTTCTCGACAACATCGCTGCCGCGATCATCGGCGGTACGATCGCAGCCTCTGTTTTTCGTGGGAAGGTGCATATCGGCTACCTGGTCGCGATCGTGGCCGCCTCCAACGCCGGCGGCTCGGGCAGCGTTGTTGGCGACACAACGACAACCATCATGTGGATTGAAGGTGTATCACCGCTGGACGTGCTGCGCGCCTTCCTGCCAGCGCTGGTTGCGTTGGCAGTGTTCGCAATCCCGCTGGCCATACAGCAGCAACGTCTCTCGCCAATTGTCGCCGACCCGCCCGCGGGCCTGCGAGTCGACACCGCGCGACTGGCGATCGTTGCCATTATCCTGGCCGCTGCATTCGCGACCAACGTCGTCGTGAATTCGCGCTTCCACGAGTATTCCGATCGTTTCCCGTTCCTGGCCGCGGCCGTGTGGACGACATTGCTGGCAACCGCGCCGTGGCGCGCGCCGGACTGGCACCAGGTACCGCGTGCGGCCACCGGAAGTCTGTTCCTGCTCTCCCTCGTCAGCGCCGCATCCATGATGCCGGTCGAGAGCCTGCCGGCCGCGACCTGGCAGACGACCATCGGCCTCGGATTCGTGTCGTCGGTTTTTGACAATATTCCGCTCACCAAGCTCGCGCTCGAACAGGGCGGCTATGATTGGGGATTGCTTGCCTACGCGGTCGGTTTCGGCGGCTCCATGATCTGGTTCGGCTCCTCGGCCGGGGTCGCGCTGTCGACACAATATCCGCAGGCAAAGTCGGTTATGCTCTGGCTACGTCACGGCTGGTACGTACCGCTCGGTTACCTCGCCGGCTGTGCCGCTTACCTGCTGGTTGTCGGCTGGACCGATTGATGGCATATGGCTGAGACTGTAGTGCAAGGGCGTTCATTGTGGGGTTCCAGGCTCGGTGTCATCCTGGCCGTTTCCGGCAGCGCGGTCGGGCTCGGAAATTTCCTGCGCTTTCCGGGCAACGCCGCCGAAAACGGCGGCGGTGCCTTCCTGATTCCCTATTTCATTGCGTTCCTGGTCCTCGGCGTCCCGATTGGCTGGGCCGAGTGGACCATGGGTCGCCTGGGCGGCCAGAAGGGGCTGCACTCGGCGCCCGCGATCATCGGCTACTGGGGGCGCGGTGCTGCGGCACGCTACCTCGGTGCTTTCGGTGTGCTCGTGCCGCTGGTCGTGTACTTTTACTACGTACTGATCGAGGCCTGGTGCCTGTCCTACGCCTGGGACTATCTGAGCGGCGGCATCGGTATTGCGCGGGAGCAGACGGTGGCGCAGCAGGTAGCGGCATCCGCGGACTACTTTGGTGAACTCTCCGGCCGCGCTGCGGACGGCCTGTTCGCTGCGGGCGGCAGCGGCCAAAGCATCGTTTTCTGGGTGATCGCTTTTACGTTGAACCTGTGGTTCCTGTACCGCGGATTATCGCGCGGCATCGAGGCTTTCTGCCGTTGGGCGATGCCCGTTATGGCCGTCTGCGCACTCATCCTGCTGATCCGCGTCCTGACACTTGGCACACCCGACCCGGCGCTGCCCGAGCAGAGCGTTGCCAGCGGCCTGAATTTCATGTGGAACCCGGACTTCTCGGCGCTCGGCAGCTTCCAGACCTGGCTCGCTGCGACCGGGCAAATCTTTTTCAGCCTCTCGGTCGGTTTCGGCGTGATCATCAACTATGCCTCGTACATGAAAAAAAACGATGACGTGGTGCTGTCGAGCCTGACCTCATCGGCCACCAACGAGTTCTTCGAAGTGGTTTTCGGTGGCATGATCACGCTCACCGCGGCCGTCGTTTTTCTTGGCCTGGCCGCGACACACGCAAATGTCGGTGGCACATTTAGCACCGGCTTCGTCGCCTTGCCGGTTGTATTTGTGCGCATGCCGTACGGCGAACTGTTCGGCGCAATCTGGTTTTTCATGTTGTTCCTGGCGGCGATCACGAGTTCCCTGTCGATGCTGCAACCTACCAAGGCCTTTTTTCGCGAAGCGCTCGACGTGTCGCACGGCGCCGCGACCGCGATCGTAGCTGCGCTATGCATCGCAGGAAATATTTTCGTGCTCTGGTTCAGCAAGGGACTCGTTGCGCTGGACACGCTCGACTTCTGGGTTGGCACATTCATGATCTTTATCGTGGCGGGCACCCAGATCATCTGCTTTGGCTGGGTTTTTGGTATTGACAAGGCACTGGCCGAGGCGGGCCGCGGTGCACAAGTCCGAATCCCGCGGCTGTTTCGCTTCGTGATCAAGTACGTGTCGCCCGCATACCTGCTCGTGATTTTCCTCGGCTTTTGCTGGTACGACCTGCCACCGTACTGGCGGTCCGTGTTCGGCGATCCGCAAACCGGGGCGCCGGCAGAGCGCGCCGTCATTTATTCCTGGCTCGTGATTCTAGGTACGATCGCGCTGCTGATGGCAGTCACCGCCATCGGCGCTCGCCGCTGGCGCGCGCAGGGGCTGGACATCGATGGCCGCGGCGCTGCGGCCGATGGTCCTGAACCCGGTCGCGAGGACTCACAATGACGCTGCTTGCAATGATATTTATGTCGGTGGCACTTGCCGGCGTAACCGTGCTTACGGCCTGGTGCTATTACCGAGTGCTTAAGGAAGAGTCGCTCAGCACCAGGAGCAAGGACCAACGTTGACTGCATTCAGCCCGCCCGAGGCGATGGCCGGGACATTATCGTTAAGTGTCCGGCCGTGCTTTAATAAAATGGTGGCCAGGGGCAGAGCGGTTCGCGCAGCGAACTACGACGCCGAAGGCGCCCCGTAGGGGTGAGAATCGCCTAAAGGCGATTCGAATCAATTGACTCGCTTCGCTCGCCCTTCGGGCGCCTGTGGCGTCTGTTGCTGGTTCAGCATCACAGTACAGGACCGCGTACAACTCGTTCACGCAAATCTCACGCGCCGTTCTCACCTGGATTCCCAGTCGGGCGACCTGCCTCGCTATTGAACTTCTTCCAATCTTCCTCGATATCGACTGTCCCGAGATGTCATGATAGTTGAATGTCCGGCTCTTCGAAAACGCGACCCTCTCTCCCTACCCGCTGGTATCTCGACGCCGATCACTATGCACGCGAGCTGGAGGCGATCTGGTACCGGGATTGGGTCGCGGTCGGGCGTAATGAGCAGATCTCCGAGCCCGGCGACTACTTTGTTGCCCGGGTTGGTACTCAGCGAATAGTCATTACGCGCAACAAGGATGGTGCGCTGCGTGCGTTTCACAACACGTGCCGCCATCGAGGGTCGACCCTGTGCATCGAACCGCGCGGCCGGTTCAAAAACGGCAGGATTATCTGCCCCTATCACACGTGGACCTACGACCTCGATGGCCAGCTTGTTGCAACGCCGTATCGCGTTGAAAGCGATGATTTCCGTCTTGACAACTATCCGCTTTACGACGTCGCCATCGACAGCTGGGGCGGATTCGTCTTCATCTGCCTCGACGTACAGCCGAAACACACACTCGAGGAATTCCTCGGCACCGAGGTCGACGAGCTCGAGGGCTGGCCGCTCACGGACATGATGGTCGCGCACGAGGACTCGGTCGATCTTGCCTGCAACTGGAAGATCTTCTGGGAGAACTATAACGAGTGCTACCACTGCCCGCGCATTCACCCTGAGCTGTGCAAAGTAGTTCCTACTTACAAGCAAGGCGTGTTCGCCGAATATCAGTTGAGCGGTGGCGATCGCGAGAACGCCGACCGCCGGAGCGAACCTGGTGTCGCCGAGGGGATGACCACCTGGACGATTGATGGCCAGTTAGCCTTGCCCGATATTCCCGGCCTCGACAAGGACAAGAAGAACAAGGGTATGTGGTTCGCGACGTTCCTCGGCAGCATGTTCGTCGTTGGCCACCCGCAGTACGTCCGAAGTGTCAGGGTGAGTCCCATTGACCCTGAGCGGACGAGGCTGACTATCTCCTGGCTGCTGCTACCCGGCATCGTGGAGTCGCATCCGCAGGAGCTCGAACACATGATGTCGCTAGCCAGGCTGGTCATTGCACAGGACGGCAGGGCCTGCGAATTCAACCAGCAAGGACTGCATTGCCGGCGTCATGATAGCGGCGTTCTCGTGCCGCAGGAAGATGGCGTTGCCCGGGTACACGACTGGGTCAGGACCCGGCTCGAGGGCTAACCACACACTCGCCGTCATAAATATCGCTTCACCGCACTCGGCAAACGTTCTACGATCTCTGCATTCGTTGCAATCCTTCTGGCAATCCGGCAGCACGGCAGACCTGATTGACGCACTCATACGTCGAAAAATCGCTGCGGCACTCGCTAAAAGATGGCGGTGCCTACGCCATGATGATCGGCGTTGGCGAAACTTATTTCGCCGCGTTCGCACTCACCCTTCATGCTACGACACAGCAAATCGGCATTCTCGCCTCCGTGCCCACGATGCTCGCATCATTCGTGCAGTTGTTGTCGGCGTGGGTGGGCAAGCGTACCGGTCATCGCAAGGCGCTGGTCCTGGTGGGCGCCACGGTGCAGGCGCTCGCGCTCGCGCCCATCGCCTTGCTGCCAATGCTGTTCCCGGCGGCAGCCGTGCCGCTGCTCATTGCGGCGGTCGCGCTCTATCACTGCGGTGCACACTTCGCTATGCCGCAGTGGGGCAGCCTCATGGGCGACATCGTCCCGCAACAGCGCCGTGGCCGCTTCTTTGCACACCGCACCCGCATCGTGTCGCTCGTGACATTCCTGTCACTGGTCGCGGGCGGAGTTCTGCTGCACGTGATGGAGGCGCAGGGCGGCTTGCCTGCGGCGTTCCTGATGCTATTCGGTATTGCGATGCTCGCGCGCCTGGTTTCGGTCTACCACCTGTCGAGAATGCACGACACCGCAGGTCAGGTCGCCGCAATCGATTTGCCGACAAACAAAGCGTGGTGGTTGCGCCTCAGGGAATCCAACTTCGCGCGCTTCTCGATATTCTTCGCACTGATGCAGGCTTCGGTCGCGATTGCTTCGCCGTTTTTCACGGTGTACATGCTGCGGGACCTCGAGTTCACCTACGCGCAGTTCATGGCCAACACCGGAATGTCCGTGCTGGCGCAGCTTCTGACACTCAACCGGTGGGGCCGCATCTCGGATGTGTTCGGCAACCGCCGCATTCTCGCAACGACCGGCATGCTGCTACCCATGATGCCGCTGTTGTGGCTAGTATCGGCCGACCCCTGGTACCTGCTCGCCGTGCAGGCACTGAGCGGTTTCGCGTGGGCCGGCTTCACGCTCAGCGCCGGCAACTTCCTCTATGACCTCATTGCCCGCGACAAGCGCGCAACATTCCTCGCCGTACACAATGTGCTCGCAAGCATCGGCGTCTTTATGGGCGCGACGCTAGGTAGCCTGCTCGGTGTGATGCTGCCGACGCGCATGGAGTTTTTCGACACGGTCTACGAGTGGGGCAGCCCGTTGCTTGGCGTATTTGCGATCTCGGCGTTCGCGCGAATTGTCGTCGGGCTGGTATTGTTGCCGAAAATTCGCGAGGTGCGCCGGGTCCGGGACATCTCTTTCGGCGACCTGATCTTCCGGGTTACGCGTGTCAATGCGCTGGCCGGGCTCGTGTTCGAGATTATTGGCCCACGCAGCCGTGACAATGACGAGTAGGTTGCGCTTAATCATCCATTGCCGGGTACTCTGATACATACCGGTCCACGCCGGTAACGGGGCGGAATCGAACTGCCGACACGCGGATTTTCAGAACGCGAAGCGATTGATTCTGTAATTATTTATCAACCAGTTACCAGGGCGTCCGTTGCCCACTTTGCATCACTATGCACAGCTGATCCCCGCAAAACTCCCGCATTC
>JAOTVR010000120.1 GCA_029863305.1 Gammaproteobacteria bacterium
TGCCGATTCATCGGCCCTTTTCTTCGCGTTCGATGACCTCGATCTCACACTCCGCAGCCGCAAGCCATTCCTGCATCGCCTCACTTTCGAGAACGCGATGCGGGTAGAAGCCCGCCGACTCCGGCAAATTGATGCCATAGGTGCGAAATCGCAGCACTACTGGTGCAAACATCGAATCCGCCACGCTGAAATCGCCGAACAACCAGCCGCTATCGCCGCTGAAGCGACGATGGCAATCTGACCAGATAGCGATTATGCGATCGATGTCATCGGTCAGGGCATCGGGCAGCGGCACCTGACGTCCCATGGCGCGACAATTCATCGGCATACACTCCCTGAGCATATGGAAACCCGAATGCATTTCGGCACATATACTGCGTGCATGGGCACGAACATCGGCATCCGCCGGCCACAGATTCTTTTCGGGCCAGCGCTCAGCCACCGTCTCGGCAATCGCCAATGTGTCCCACACGCACAGATCGCCGAGTTGCAGCACCGGAACGGTGCCGCCTGGACTAAACCTGGCTATTTTTGCTGCCGTTTCGGGCGTATCGAGCTCGATTCGGTGCTCGTCGAAATCAATTCCGGCTTCCCGCAGCAGCAACCATGAGCGTAATGACCAAGTGGAATAATTCTTATTTCCAATTATCAGTTTTGGTTTCATCGAAGTAACCCGCGTTCCAGGGTCCCATGGTAAACCATTGACGGTGTTCGCGTCGTGCGTCAAGACGTTTTCCGTTTGACCCTGACATGTGTGGTCGGTAGCCTGTCCTGCCTGCACACAGTATTCGGCACCTGCCATGGGAATGAAGCTCTCATTTGAACTCACGGATCGCGACCTTCGCTATTTTCGCGAGGCGCTAAGACAGTCTCGTGAAGCGGTTCGCGACGCCGAAGAGCAGGAAATTATCGACGCCATTCGGCACGTGCTCGACGAGATCCGCAGCAATGAACCGTTGCCTGATTTTGTCGCCAAGCGCATCCCTGTCGTCGAATTGCTGGTTCAGATGCTCACGGATGACGAATGGCAGCTACCCAACGCCGATCGCGAACGCTTGCTCGCCATGTTCGTCTACTTCAGCGATCCCGAAGATCTCCTTCCCGACGATATTCCCGTCATTGGTTATCTTGATGACGTAATCATCATCGAACTCATTACACGCGATCTCCTGCATGTTCGCGAAGCCTATGATGATTTTCGTCACTTTCGTAGAGAATTCGATGCACAACATGGCAAGAACATCGATGGTGCCATTCGCCGTGATCGACTTGATCGCAAGCGGCAGCAGCTGCATCAACGCATGCAGCGACGATCAAAAGGCGGGAAGAAGTCTGCTATCTGGTAGGGCCGCGCCGATGGCGCTGTCGATCAGAGGCGCAGCAGCACAGAGCCCCACGTAAATCCACCGCCGAACGCTTCCATCAGCAGCAACTGGCCAGGTTTTATTCGACCATCACGAATACCAACATCGAGCGCCATTGGGACCGACGCCGCGGACGTATTACCGTGGTCTTGCACCGTCAGTATGACCTTTTCCATCGGCAGATTAAGGCGTTTCGCGGTTGCCTGAATTATGCGGATGTTGGCTTGATGCGGAATCAGCCAATCAACTTCGCCTTGACCTATGCCCGCCTTCTCGAGCACTTCGGTCGCCACATTGCCCAGGGTCTTGACCGCTACCTTGAATACCTCGTTGCCGGTCATCATGATCGATGCTTCATCAGTGCCCGCCATGTGCAAGTCTTTTGAGACGCCCACCGGGTAGTAGAGCAGGTCCTTGTATTGACCATCCGCACCAAGGTGTGTCGCGATGATGCCCGGTTCCTCCGACGGCTTTACGATAACCGCGCCTGCCCCATCACCGAACAGCACACAAGTGTTACGGTCATTCCAGTTAACCAACTTCGTAATGCATTCAGCGCCGATAACAAGAACACATTTCGCCTCACCGGCCTTGATAAACTTGTCCGCCGTCGTCAGCGCATAGATAAAACTCGTGCACGCCGCCTCCATGCCAATGCACGGGCATGCGGGGATGCCGAGGCGGTGTTGAACCAGCGTCGCGGCATTCGGAAAAACCAGGTCCGGGGAAGTCGTACCAACAAGCACCATATCGATATCATTGACATCGACGCCTGCATCCTCGATAGCGACCTTCGCCGCCTCGACACACATGTCCGAGGTTGTCTGGTCTGGCGCAACCTGATGCCGGCGCTCGACACCGGTGCGAGTGCGAATCCACTCGTCGGTCGTATCCACCATCTTCTCGAGATCGAAATTGGTGAGTATTTTCTCCGGCAAGTAACGACCGGTTCCGACAATCTTCGTGTACATCAAGCAGCTTCCTGTCGCAGCAAATTGCCGATTTGCTCGGGTACCTGGTTCTGTACTTCAACAACAGCGGTTTCGATCGCGTGTTCGAAGGCGTACGAGTCAGCGCTGCCATGGCTCTTGATCACAATACCATTAAGACCAACCAGAGTCGCACCATTGTACTTGCGTGGGTCCATGCGAGCGGCGAGATGCTTGAGAACCGAGTGTGATAGCAGCGCCTGGAATCTGGCGAACATGTTGCGCGTAAACGCACGCTTCAGGTAATGCGCCGCAAGCCCCACCGTGCCTTCCATCGTCTTCAGCGCGACGTTGCCGGTGAAACCGTCGGTGACGACGACATCGGCTTTGCCCGAAAACAACTCACTGCCTTCAATAAAGCCAACGTAATTCATTGTGCTCGCGGCGAGCATCGCAGCAGCGTCCTTGACGGTATCGTGGCCCTTTGAATCTTCAGCACCGATATTCAGTAAGGCAATCCGCGGACTCTCGACGCCGGTTATGTCTGCGGCGACGATCGAACCCATTACCGCGAATTGAAACAGGTGCTCGGCTGTACACAGCGTGTTGGCACCGAGATCAAGCATATGCAACGAACCACCTTTTGCAGGTAGCTCCGTGATAATCGCCGGCCGGTCAATGCCAGGCAACATTTTCAATACGAATTTCGCGGTACCCATCAGAGCACCCGTATTGCCGGCACTGACGCAGGCCTGAGCCTTGCCTTCCTTGACCAGATTGATCGCAACCCGCATTGACGAGTCTTTTTTCCGGCGCATCGCATCGACGGGTGAATCGGACATGCCAACAACCTCACTGGCATGAACGATTGTCAGACGTGGCTCGTCGCCGACGATACGCGTGACGTGCCCCTGCAACTCGACCTGGTCACCAACAATTACAAGTTCAAGCGTCGCATGCTTGCTTAACACCCGGGACGCCGCCCGCACGACGACCTCGGCGCCGAGGTCGCCGCTCATCGCATCCAGGGAAATGACTGAGTGTGTCGCCACAGAGACGCAGGCCGTACCACAGCACGACCTGTTGTCAGGTGAGCTTACTCGTCGTCTTCGTCGTGAATATCCGGCTGCGTAACAACCTGCTCGCCACGGTAGAATCCATCGGGCGACACGCGATGCCGCAAGTGGGTTTCGCCGGATGTCGGATCAACCGACATAGCAGGTTTCTTCAGTTTGTCATGCGAACGACGCGTACCACGTGTCGAGGGGGTTCTGCGACTCTTTTGAACAGCCATATTTCTCTCCAGTGACAATGGCGCACAAGCACCATCATTCAGTTCAGTTATCTTGCTCCATTTGCGACTTGAGCGCCGCAAATGGCCGTAATTTCTCGTTCGGGCGTTGCTCAATCTCCATCGGCCCGTGACACGTCTCACTATCGACGTGCATGGCCACAAGCGGCATCGCCATGATCAGCGCTTCTTCAACCAGATCCAGCGGTCGAAACGTATTCTCCTCGAGCTCCCAAATCTCATAGCCAGCGGTGTCAGCCGCCGTCGACTCCTCCCCGTCAAACACAAACCGTAACTCGACATCGAGCGCCAGCTTGAACGCCTCGAGGCAGCGCTGGCACACGGCGTCGATCGTTGCAGTCACCCTGCCCCGCAGGCTGGGCCGGCTGTTCTGCGCATCCGCGAAACCGAAGCTTAGCCGGCCGGCGACGTCCGTATCGCGCCAGTCCGCCGGCAGTCCAGCAGGATCCAGGCTGTCGAGATCACTTTGGACTATTTTCGCCAGTTCCACAAAGTTATTGATTTTTTCTGAAAAATCAATAACTTGACCGCTAGCCGCCAATTCTGACGGAGTGCGGCGATCTCGCAGCGGATTGCCCATGGCGGGCGCATGATAAGTACCTCTTGCGCCCCTGTCAAAGCACGCGACCTGGAAAATATCGGCTCCGCCACGCAAACCGGGTAAACTTCGGATTTTTCGCCCCAAGCAATTGATTTCATGCAAAATCCTTCGGCCCCAGCTATCGTCCTCGCATCGGCATCACCGTATCGGCGCGACCTGCTCGACCGATTTCTGGACGACTTCGAGACGGTGTCACCTGACATCGACGAGAGCAACGATCTCGGGCTGTCACCGAAAGAATTCGCGCAACACCTCGCACGAACCAAGGCAGAGACAGTGTCGATGCAAGCGCGCGACTCGCTGATCATTGGCGCAGATCAGCTTGCCGTGGTCGACGGCAAGGTGGTCGGCAAACCCGGTGGCCATCAAAAGGCCGTCGAACAGCTGATGGCCGCCTCAGGCAAGACCGTTACATTTCTCACGGCCGTCTGCATTCTCGACCCGGTGGGCCGCTCGCGCTACGAACACGTGGACAAGACAATGGTGCATTTTCGACAGTTCGACCGGCGTCTGGCTGAATCGTACCTGCGTCACGACGAACCTTACGACTGCGCCGGCAGCTTCAAGATAGAGGGTGCCGGGTTCGTTTTGTTCGAGTCCGTCACGACCGATGACCCGACGGCCTTGATCGGCCTGCCGATGATCTGGGTTTCGGACGTACTGCTCGAACTCGGCTACCTGGCAACCTAGGCATCGCGCCTCGCCTCGATTATACCCTTCGAGAGAAAGCGCTCGAGATCATCGGCAAGTGGCGCCGTAAAGTGCAGTTCGTTACCGCTGTTGTCGGGGAAGGCGATTGACTGTGCATGCAGAAACAGGCGTTTCAGCCCAAACTTTTTCGCCCGCCGATTCTCTTCTTCGTCGCCATAGCGCTCATCGCCGGCCAATGGAAATCCGAGGTATTGCAGGTGCACGCGAATCTGATGCGTGCGACCGGTCAGGGGTGTGCATTGCAGCAAGCTGTATTTGCCGAACGTCCGTGACAATTGCACACGCGTCTGCGCAGGCTTGCCGCCACTGCTGACGACAACGTAACGCTCGCCGCCTTTGCGGTTTTGCACAAGCAGGGGCTTGTCGATCAGTTGTTCCCCGAGTTGCCAGTCGCCGATGGCCAATCCAAGGTAATTCTTCTCTACAACGCCATCTCGAAATTTCTCATGCAGCTCACGTAATGCGCTGCGCCGCTTAGCCAGCACGAGACAGCCCGAGGTCTCGCGGTCGAGTCGGTGCACCAATGACAGGTCTCTGAGTTCGGGGCGCGCATGCCGCAACAACTCGATGACACCGTGGCTGACACCGCTGCCGCCGTGCACGGCCAGGCCGGTCGGTTTGTCGATCACCAGGAGTCGCTTGTCCTCGTAGATGACCCGATCTGCCAGCTTGGCGGCATGACCCGCAGCCGGCGCATCGCCGGGTGCGTTGACGCGCGCAGGCGGCACCCGGACTTCGTCGCCCTCCCGGAGCTTGTATTCGGCACGAATCCGTCCGCCGTTGACGCGCACCTCGCCGCGGCGCAGCAAGCGGTACAACCGCCCTTTCGGCACACCCGGCAGCTCGCGACGCAGAAAATTGTCGATGCGCTGGCCCGCCATGTCCTGATCGATGCGGATCTTGCGCACCTTCGTGACGACCGTGTCCGGGCCTGTTTCCGACTTTTGCTGCATGATCAATAACTTGATGAGATGAACTGGTGTGCTATATTAGCGCCCTGTGACACCCTCGGCACTACAAACCGGGCAATGCACAGAAACCGGGCGGCAGCCAATCCTGGACCAGCCGCGCAGATAGCAGACAGTAATCATTGTTTTTTGGGTCTCGCCGCGCGCGAGACCAACCAAGATGGCAGCGAGCACGGACAGCAGCGAGCGCCAAAGCGGCCCAGCCGCAGGGAACACATGCTGAATTTTTTGCGGGACCTGATTTCTCTGAGTCAGGCCCAGAACAAGCTTATCCATTACACGGGAAGCGCCCTGATGGGCCGACTATTCCTGTGTGAGTCCCCCTGCGCACGTCCCCTGGTGGTTCGCCCCGGCTCTCTGCCCTCTCTCACTTATCAAGTAGGGCATCATGAAAAGAATGTTAATCAATGCAACTCAGGCAGAAGAGTTGCGCATGGCGATGGTCGATGGCCAACGCCTCTATGATCTAAATATTGAATTACCGGCCGGCGAACGAAAAAAGGCCAATATCTACAAAGGAAAGATTACGCGCATCGAGCCCAGCCTCGAAGCCGCGTTCGTCGATTTCGGCGCTGAGCGACACGGCTTTTTGCCGCTCAAGGAAATCTCCAGCGAATACTTTGTCAAACCGGTCGAGCCCGGCCAGAAACCCAATATCAGGGACGTTCTGAAAGAAGGTCAGGACATTGTCGTGCAAATCGACAAGGAAGAGCGTGGCAACAAAGGGGCCGCGTTGACGACCTTTGTCAGCCTGGCCGGACGTTTTATCGTCCTGAAGCCCAATAAGTCACGTTCCGGTGGCGTATCCCGCCGCATTATTGGCGCAGACCGTGACCTCGCTCGCGAGTCGCTTAATGACGTCGAAATTCCGGAAGGGATGAGCGTGATCCTGCGGACAGCGGGCATTGATCGCAGTGCGGAGGAGCTCGCCTGGGATCTCGAGAATCTGCTCACTATCTGGACCGCTATTCTCAATGTCGTTCTGGAACGATCCTCGCCATTTCTGATCTACCGCGAGAGCAATTCCGTCGTGCGCGCATTGCGTGACTATCTGACGACGGATATCGGCGAAATCCTGATCGATGACGACACAACGTACAAAGAGGCTGTCGAATTTGTCCAACAGGTGATGCCGCACAACTTGCGCAAACTCAAGCATTATGAAGATCCGGTGCCGCTGTTCACGCGCTTCCAGATTGAGAGCCAGATCGAGTCGGCGTTCACACACTCAGTCAATTTGCCGTCGGGCGGCAGCGTCGTCATCGACCATACCGAGGCGCTGGTATCGATCGACATCAACTCGGCCCGCGCGACCAAGGGTGGCGATATTGAAGCGACCGCACTGAATACCAACCTCGAAGCCGCTGACGAAATTGCACGGCAATTACGTATTCGTGACCTCGGTGGCCTGATCGTCATCGACTTCATCGATATGGGCCCGCAGAAGCATCAGCGGGACGTTGAAAACCGTCTGCGCGACGCGGTGCGTCAGGATCGCGCACGCGTACAAATTGGCAAGATCTCGCGGTTCGGTCTGTTGGAAATGTCGCGCCAGAGACTCAGACCATCTCTGGGCGAGTCCAGCTACCTGACCTGCCCTCGCTGTTCCGGCATCGGCACCATACGCAGCGTCGAGTCGCTGGCGCTGGCGATCCTGCGCATCATCGGCGAGGAGGCGCGCAAGGAACGCACCGCCAAGGTCATCGCACAACTGCCGGTCGAGGTTGCAACCTATTTGCTGAATGAGAAACGCGATTGGGTACAGAGCCTCGAGTCACGCAACGAGATGCAGGTTGTATTGGTCGCAAATCCTGCGCTGGAGAC
Organism: Gammaproteobacteria bacterium; assembly: GCA_029863305.1. Lineage (GTDB taxonomy): Bacteria > Pseudomonadota > Gammaproteobacteria > Steroidobacterales > Woeseiaceae > UBA1847. The sequence goes on from JAOTVR010000120.1 coordinate 7,710, forward strand.
GCCGCATTACGACGTACGCCGGATTCGTGACGATCAGACAGAATTGCCCGAAAATGTTGGCGCAAGTTACACACTTGCCGAGCCGGATCCGGAGCCGGAGGCTCCGCAAGCCATCCTCGAGCGCAAGGCGGTCGAACCTGCCGCCATCGCCGTGTTGAAGCCATCGAAGCCCGTGCCGAAACGTCAGTCATCAGGCGGTGGATTCCTGGCCAGCTTATTCGGACTTTTCTCGGGAGCAAGAAAGGCGCCGGCCAAGAAGAAGACACAGACAAGGCGCCGCAAGACCTCAGGCTCGGACAGTCGTTCAAAAAGTGGTCAGCATGGTCGTCGTCGCCCGGACAGCAAACGTGCTGACGACGCTCGAACCACGACCAAAAAGCGGACGACGACGAAGGCCGGCAAGAAGGCAACGAGTAATAAAACCACGCGCAAGAAGACCGCCGGCAAGAAGACCGCTGCGAAGACTCAGCCGAGCAGGAAGAAAACCGGTTCCGGCGGGCAGCCGCAGGAGCCAAAGGAAACGGCTCAGGATCAACGCACGGAGGCACAGGGAGACGAACGCAAGCCCTCGAGAAATCGACGCAGTCGTGGCGGACGACGGCGGCGGCGGACCAGCGATCGACCAGCACAGGATACGGCAGCCGAGCAGCAACAGCAGACTCAATCTGAGGGTCAATCCAAACCATCAGACAAGCCTCTGGTTCGCAAGCCGGCTGAACTGGGCCCGCCGAAAGTACGCACGGACGCGGAGCGCGCGGCGGATGCGGCGAGCAAGCCCAGGACAGAGCCAAAACTGGATGAGACGACGCCTGATTTGACGGCCAGCCGCGAGCCGAAGACTCCGAAGCCGCGCGCCCAGCAGGAAACGCCGTCTTCGGGCAATGGATCTTCGGAACCCAGGCCAGAGGCCAAACCTGAAGCGAAACCTGAAGCCAGACCCGCACCTGAGATAAAGTCGGAACCGAGACCTGAAGCCAAGCCCGTGCCGGAGATAAAGGCGGAACCGAAACCTGCAGCCGTACCCGTGCCGGAGATAAAGGTGGAACCGAAACCTGAGGCGAAGGCAGATCCGAAAACGGAATCGAAACCCGTGCCAACCCCGGTTCCGGAGCAAAAGCCTGAGGGACGGCTGTTACCCTGGGATAACGACTAGGAGCTCTTGAGCGTCTCGAGCAAGCCTCGAGACGCATCCTCAACGAGGTCGAGCACCCGTTCGAATCCCGCGGCACCACCGTAGTAAGGATCAGGCACCTCGTCTTCGCGGCCTGATCCGAATTCGAGGAAAAGGCGAATCTTGTCGTGATGCTCAATGTCGGCTTGCTCGACAAGCAGCGAGTGATTATCGCGATCCATCGCGATGATGTAATCGAATCGTTCGAAGTCATCGGCGCGGACACGCCGGGCACGAATGCCGGCCATGGAAAAGCCACGACGCTGCGCCGCGGCCTGGGCACGCCTGTCGGGTGGTTCGTTCACGTGGTACGCATGTGTGCCGGCCGAGTCGATTTCGATTCGATCTGCCAGTCCGGCCTCGTGCACCAAATGTCGGAACACGCCTTCAGCCGTGGGCGAACGGCAAATGTTGCCCATGCAAATGAAAAGCACGCTTATGGGTTTATCACTGTTCATAAGTATTTGTTTATCTTAATCTTCCTGTCCGGGCACGCCCGACGAATTCCGGGGGTATCTGACAAAGGTTGTAGCCAGAATTGTGCCCAAAAGCACTTTCCACAGTTCAGAAGATACCGGGTCCAATGTCCATTGCCTTGTGCGGAATGCCGATGATATCGATGTTCTCACCACTGACGATATAGAAGATTATGTGGCTACCTTCAGGGAAGCTCCGGTAACCGGGGTGAACGTCGTTTCGTTCGCGCCCTGCGTAGGGGTTTCGGGCCAGCCACTCGAAACGCCTGTTCAAGGATCGCAGGTAGTCCGCCATCTGGGCCGGCCCCCACTCCTCCATCGTGTAGTCCGCAATCTCGTCGAGGTCTGCAGCCGCTCTCGGCGTGAGCCGGAATTGGGCCGTCATACCCGAGCTTTGGTTCGCTCGATAACCGACTCGATGTCAAAGCCCTCTACAAATTCCTCCCTGGCCGCCTGACCAGACCCTTCGGCCAGGTGTGCCCGAAGCGCTTCGAGGCGCTTGCCTCGATCCTCGAGTTCACGAAGAGCGTCTCGCACGACTTCACTCGCCGTCGAGTATCGGCCACTCTTGATCTCTTGCTTGATGAACTCTTCCCAATGCCCGCCGAGGCTTAGTGACGTAGTTGCCATGGATCATGTATCCCT
>JAOTVR010000121.1 GCA_029863305.1 Gammaproteobacteria bacterium
CCAGGCGGGCCGCGAGCGCATACATCCTCTCCCGCCAGGTCCAGAAGTTGTCCTGGCCGGCGGGCGATCGTTGTTCGGTTCGGCCGGCCAGCGCCCGTTGAAATGAGTGGCTGTGCGCGTTGCACAGGCCCGGAATGACAATTCCAGCGACAAAGTCAGCCGCCTGCGGCGATGCTTCTGCGGTGACGGATCGAATGCGACCGGCGCACGTGGTGAGCCGGACGTTATCCGCCCAACCCTTCTGTAACAGTGCCTTACGCGCGAAAATGTCGGTCATCGATGGTCCGTCAAGTTGTATATACAGGCTAGACCATGATAACGTCGATTGCAAAGTCGCGGAGACGAAAATGGCGGATTGGGACCTGCTGCTAACCGACGCCCACATCGCGACGATGCGGCGCGGCGCTGCAAATTACGGCGCGATTGAGGATGGCGCAATTGCGATTGCGGGTGGCTCGATCGCCTGGGTCGGCGAATCTGCCAGGATGCCGAACCGAACCGCAGCGCGAACCCGTTCACTTGCGGGCCAATGGCTGACACCCGCCCTGATCGACTGTCATACGCATCTGGTTTTCGGTGGCGATCGCTCCGCAGAATTCGAGCAGCGACTGCACGGCGCAAGCTACGAAGGCATCGCACGCGCCGGCGGTGGCATTTTGTCAACGGTGCGGGCCACACGAGCAGCCAGTGCCGACGAGCTGTTCGATTCGGCCCGCGTCCGCCTCGGCATGCTCGCTCGTGACGGCGTCGCCACGGTCGAAATAAAATCGGGTTACGGGCTCGACCTCGACAACGAAATGAAAATGTTGCAGGTAGCACGCCGGCTTGGTGATGCCAGTGACCTTACGGTCCGTACCAGCCTGCTGGCCGCGCACACAGTGCCGCCCGAGTTCACGACCAACGCCGATGCGTATATCGCATTGGTCTGTGACGACCTGATTCCCGCCGTGGCAAAGCACGGTCTTGCCGATGCGGTCGACGCGTATTGCGAGACGATCGCGTTCAACACGGAACAAGTCAGCCGGGTTTTTGCGGCAGCGAAATCGAGTGGTCTGCCCGTCAAATTGCACGCCGACCAGTTGAGTGACAGCGGCGGCGCCGAACTCGCAGCGCGGTTTGCCGCTTTGTCGGCCGATCATCTCGAATATGCGTCCAATTCCGGCGTGCAGGCCATGGGCAAAGCGGGAACGGCAGCGGTGCTGCTTCCGGGCGCGTTCCTGACCTTGCAGGAAACACAGCAACCGCCGATCGACGAGCTGCGAAGACTCGACGTACCCATCGCCATCGCTTCCGATTGCAATCCCGGAACTTCACCGTTGTGCTCTGTCCGTGAAGCGATGGCGCTTGCCTGTCGATTGTTCCGACTTACTCCCGAAGAATGTCTGGCGGGCGCGACCCGCGAGGCTGCATTGGCACTCGGCCTCGACGGCGATCGCGGCACACTCGAGGTCGGCAAACGCGCCGACGTCGCAATCTGGGACATCATGCATCCTCGTGAGCTCAGTTACTGGCTGGGTATACGCCCGTTAGCGGGCTTGTTAATTGCAGGTCTCGATGTCAGTCTGAACTGATCGTGGAATCCCCCCCTCCTTTCCGGAAGCGTAGCTTCGTTGTTACGCTGGGCCTGCTAACGGGCATCGCCGCATTCACCGTCGATGTGAGCCTGCCTGCAGTACCTGCCATGGTGGAGGCTTTGGGAACCAGCCTGTCGCGGGGACAACAGATCGTTGGCATCTTCATGGCCGGCATGGCGTGCGGGCAAATCCCCGCGGGCCTGATATCGGACCGCGTCGGACGGCTGCCCGTACTGTACATCGGCATGGGTCTGTTCACGATCGGCGCAACTGCCGCCGCGTTCGCGGATAACATCGAGCTGATGCTCAGTGCGAGGTTCCTGCAAGGCTTCGGCGCCGCATCCGCGATTGTCCTGTCGCGTGCGATTGTTCGCGACATTGCCAGCGGCAAGGACGCCGCCAGGCTGATGTCTTTGATGACCATGATTTTCACGGCAGCACCGGTTATCGCACCGAGTATCGGCGCGATTCTGGTAGCGCAACTGGGATGGCGTGCGCCGTTCAGCAGCATTGCGCTGTGCGGCATTCTGATCATCATCGCGATTCGGAGCAATATCAGCGAAACGCATCGGCCCGTAGTCGGGCAGCACCCGCTACGGCAATTGATCTCCAGTTTTTCGGAGTTTTTCTCGCATCGGCAAAGTGTTTTCGGCCTGTTGCTTATCGTCTTGCCACCCGCCGGTTTCATGTCGATTATCGCCGTCGCGGCTGCCCTGGTCGTCGAAATATACGGGTACACAATCCAGGCATTCGGCCTGATATTCGCAACCGCCGGCATCTCGATCCTGCTCGGCTCCGCTGTCAACAGGCTGCTGGTGACCCGCATGGACGGCATGCAGTTGATAGCTTTCGGTGTCGCGTTATTCGGTATCAGCGGTATTCAGTTGCTCCTGATCGCATGGATGAATCACGCGCCATTCATCTGGTTGTGGAGCTGTGTGTGTGTCTTCATGCTGTCAGTGGCTATCGTGATGCCGAACTCGACGGTGATTGCGCTCGATCCCATGCCAAAGATCGCTGGCGTCGCGTCATCGATAATCGGCACGCTGCAAAATGTCATTGGTGCGGGAGGTGCGCTGATCGGGGCCGCCATTTACGACGGAACAATACGTAATACCGTAATCATCATGGGAGTCGTCGGTATGCTGGTCGTCGGTGTTTTCTGGCTGCGACCATTAATTTGCCCGCGCATCGTGCATCATCCCGACGAGCTGGCGCGCGATTGAACGCGGCCTGGTCTATGGGCGGTCACCGGACCATGCTCCGCGTTGCGGTCAGCTACGGCAGCTCGTCCAGAACGCCGTCGAGCGGTCGACGCGATTGCGTGGGTGTCAGTTTTGGATAGCCGTACCAGATCAGGCCGACGACGAACTCTTCGTCAGCGCTGATGCCCAGAATATCGAAGAATCTGGCGTCACGCGTGATGTCGCCGGTTGTCCACTTCGAGCCCACACCGGCCTTCCAGAGATACAACAAGATATTCTGCGTTGCGGCGCTGCATGCGGCATAGTCTTCCTGCTGCCTAATCGGATCATCAGACCTGCGGCAGGTAACAACAAGCCAGCCGGGCTTCTCTGACCAACTCTTCGCCTTGAATTCGCCGGTCTTCGCGTCCTTTTTTTCCGTGACAATATCGCGCACAAGGCTCAGGCAGGAGTCGATCGACTTCTTACCCAGTAAATAAAAGTTCCACGGTTCCGTTACGTGGTGATTCGGGGCCCAGGTTGCAGTTTCAATGGCGTCTTTGACGAGCGCCCGGGGAACCGGAGTCTGCAAAAACAGGCTGATCGTACGACGACCCTGCAATACTTCGGCAAAATCGCGAAGCGCCTGCGTGTCATAGCTCGGTGATTTCTTCATCAGGACCGTTCGATGATCATGGCAATGCCCTGCCCGACGCCGATACACATCGTGCAGAGAGCGAACCTGCCGTTGGAGCGTCGCAACTGATAAGCAGCGGTCGTTACGAGTCTTGCGCCGGACATTCCGAGCGGATGTCCGAGTGCGATCGCACCGCCATTGGGGTTCACATGAGTCGCATCGTCGGCAACACCGAGCAGCCTCAATGTCGTCAGACCCTGTGAAGCAAATGCTTCATTGAGCTCAATCACATCCATTTGATCGATATCCATGCCGGCAAGCGCGAGGACTTTTTGCGATGCGGGCGCAGGACCGATTCCCATGATGCGTGGTTCCACGCCCGCGACAGCCCAGGCTACGACCCGGGCCAGTGGTTCGAGGCCATGCGACTCTGCCGCTGACTCCGAGGCGACAAGCAACGCACATGCGCCGTCATTGATACCCGACGCATTACCCGCGGTGATCGTGCCATCTGCGCGGACGATAGGCCGGAGCTTCGCGAGCCCTTCGATAGTCGACCCGAACCGAGGATGCTCGTCTGTGTCAACGACAAGCGGGTCGCTTCGTCGTTGCGGGATAGTTACGGCGACGATTTCCTCCCGGAGCGCACCCGCCTTGATTGCTGCTTCCGCTTTTTGCTGACTACACAGCGCGAACTGGTCCTGGTCCTCACGCGAAACGGCGTATTCGACAGCTACGTTTTCGGCTGTCTCGGCCATCGAGTCGATGCCGTATTGCTGTTCAAGCTTGCTGTTGACGAAACGCCAGCCAAGTGTCGTGTCGTACAGTTCGGTGTTGCGGCCGAACGCTACCGACTGCTTCCCCATGACGAACGGCGCACGGGACATCGACTCGACGCCACCAGCTACGCCAAGCTGCAGGGTGCCGGCCTTGATGGCATCGGCGAGATTGGCAATGGCGTTCATACCAGAACCACACAGCCGATTGACGGTGCACGCCGGTACCGATACCGGCAACCCGGCCAACAGCGACGACATTCGTGCAACGTTGCGGTTGTCCTCGCCAGCCTGATTGGCACAGCCATACACGACATCTTCGATCGCTGCCGGATCGAGCCTCGTATTTCGATCCAGCAACGCCGCAATCGGAATGGCTCCGAGGTCATCGGTTCGCAGCGACGACAGGCTTCCCCCATATCGGCCAATCGGCGTTCTTACTGCATCGCAGATAAGTGCTTCAGCCATGCTTAATCACCGCGCCGCGCGCCGGTCGTCATCCGCCGCAGCACATCATTCTTCGCGATGAAGTGATTATAGAGCGCGGCAAGGACATGCACGACCAGCAACAAGGCGACTATCGTCCAGGCGAATTCGTGAACCTCTTCCCACAGGTGATGATCGTCTTCGTTTTCGGCGACGGGCAGGGAGATTGAAAACAGGCCGAAAAACGGAATTGACCGACCACCCGTAGCAACCGTAATCGGACCCGAGATCAATTGCACGAAAACCGCAATGTAGAGCCCCCAGTGAACCAGCGTCGCACTGATCCGCTGCCACGCAGGCGTTTCGGCCGGGTGCGCAGGCACCGCATTTACCCATCGCCAGACGAGCCGGATTGTCATCAGCACGAACACGATTAATGCAATCGCTCCATGTGTCTCGCGAGCGGCAAGTTTTTCCGGCCCGCGCTCCATTGCCGCTTGCTCAAGACCGAGGTATATCAGCAAGAGTATGCCGGCGGCAATCAGCCAGTGCAGCCACTTGGCAATCGATCCGAATTCCGCCGATGTGTTTCGCAATGCCATTTCCTTAACTCCCCGTCGTAGATAGCCCTTGATGGTCAAACGACAGCGGCAGCGTCTGCTGCGCCACGATCATACGTTCGTCCGAGATAGACTCCGACGATAGCCCAGACAATTGCGATGGCCGCTCCTATGGCTGCAACTGCGCCCAGTCCGAGCCCGAGAGCCGCAGTCAGTCCGGCAAACGCCCAGCTGGCGAGCGTGTCGCCGCCGCGGTAGACCACGATATCGATGACGGGTTTCGCCTTGAATCGATCCTCCCGGTTAACCAGCGTGTAGAGCATCTCACGACCCGGTCGCGTAATGGCGTAATTGCCCGCCTTGAGGACAACCCAGCTGATGACGACAACGGCGAGCATTGGATTGACGGCCACCGCTAGAAAACCGATCGCAACGATTAGCGGCACCAGCGCAAGCGTCTTTGCGAGCCCGAGTCGGGATGCAATGCGTCCGGTGGCGAACATGGCCGTTGCAATTGTCAGGGTATTGACAGTCAGGTTGATGCCGGCCCATATCTGTGCACGTGTGTCCCGATCGAGATCCTCCAGCAGGTTCTTGATTTCGAAATACGCGAAAGAGCCAATCGTCGTATAGAGGAAGATGAACAGGCCAATGCCAAGCAGGAATGGATTGCGCACGAATTCGGTGAAGCCGGCGAACGGGTTACCACTCACGATGGTCTCCTGATCGTTGACGATCCCGGCTTCATCGGGCTGCAGCCGCCTGGACTTGAGGCCGTATAACCAGCCGATGATCGGGACGATCGCAACGAGTATGAGGGCGGCAATCAGCATGAGGTTCATTGTGCCAATGATATTTGCCAATACCAGAGTTGCGGCGGATCCGGCAATCGTGCCTACGCTCGCCCCGCTGGCAATAATTGCGAACAGACGCAACGCCTGCGTTTTGCTGTACAGGTCCGCCATCAGGCTCCAGAAGACCGAGATGTGAAACAGGGAAAAAAGGCTTATCCACAGGTAGAACGCCTTGTCCACGAAACCGACGTCGTCAAGGGAACGTGCGCCGAGATAGAACAGCACGAATGACATGGCGAAAAAACCGTAAACGCCGGGAACCAGATACTTGAGCCGTATGCGCGAAACAGCAATGCCATAGAGGCTTACCGCGGCTGCACTAAAAAAGAAGTTGTAGGTCCACAGTCGTGCGAGTTCGACGTCGCTCCAGTCCGGAGCCATCGAATCTCTCACCGGCTTCAGAATGTTGTACGCGACCATCAGCGCAAAGATGAACAGAAACGACAATAACGTCGCACTGATTTCGTTGGCTTCGATTTTGGTCGCCGACCGAATGAACCGGTACAAGGGACCGCTACGATCAGGTTCACTCATCTCTTGCTCGCTGCCCCGTCGTCAGGAATCAGGGAAGCGTACCATCAGCGACCGCCGACGACTATTTGGGTGCGGCGATCCCGGTCGCGACCTGCAGCAGTTCTTCGGCTGGCAGGCGAATCTTGTAGTCGGGGTTCGAGTAGACGAATTTAATCACCCCGTCCCTGTCAATCAGGAATACCGCCGGCACCGGCAGCACGCCATGACGCAGCATGGATGAGTCGTCGATGTCCTGGCCCTTCTCATTGCGCCGATCGATCGTCCGCTGCGAGGCCTTGAACGCTATGCCGAACGCGACTGCTGCCTGCGCATCAGCATCGGACAAAATCTGATAGTCGAGTGCGGCAATATCGTCCTGCGTCTCGCGACTCAGGCTTGTGTACAACATATCGGGTCGATCGCCACTCAGGAACAGCACGTCGATACCCAGGGCATCGATCTGCGCGACAACGTCCTTTAGCTCCGACAGGTGCATATTGCAGTAGGGGCACCAACCACCACGAAACGCGATCACAACGACCGGACGCTCGAGACTGAGCGGATCGAACAGAAACAACTCATTATCGACGGTCCGCACCGTAAAACGCGGCGCACTCTGACCGGCTTGCAGCGGTTTTATCGTCGCGGCTGTTTCCGCAATTGGCACATCGGCATGCCCGTACTGCATGGACATACTGCAGCTCAGGCTCAGGATCAGCACGGCCGACAACACGGCGAGTACAGTTGACCGTGGGTTCATAGCGCCAGCACGCGGGTTTAACATTTCGTCTAACTCCTGGTCATTTCGCTCATAAGACCGGAGCCTGAGTCGAAATATTACATGGCTTTTTCGAGCAGATCCGCGCTGCGAATATTCGTGACGCCACGACAACGCGCTTTGGCACGGTACATCGCCTGATCAGCTTCGCGCAACAGGCCGGTCAGGGTATTCGCATTCTTCGGGTACAGCGCCAGGCCGATACTCGCGGCACAGTGCAATTTCTGATCACCGATGAGATACGACTCTTCGAGCGACATTGCCAGCCGATTCGCAAGGCTGTCGGCAACCTCCGGCGTGACATCCGGCACGAGCGCGACGAATTCATCACCGCCCGGACGACCGATAATGTCGCAGGAACGCAGACTCGTGCGCAGTCTCCTTGCCGCGATGGTCAGAAGCTGATCGCCAATCTCGTGACCGAAACTGTCGTTGATTACCTTGAATTCATTGAGATCGATGAACAGGAGAGCCCCCGTTGCATCGTCCGCACTGTCCGTCAGCCGCTTCGATGCGTCGCGCTCAAAACCACGGCGATTCAGCACACCGGTCAATGGATCGGAGCGGGCAATCGACTCCATGTGACGTTCTTTCGCCTTGCCATCGGTAATGTCCACAAATGTCACGGCGATATCACTGCCGAAAGGCTCGCAAATCATCCGCAGCCAATTGTCGGCGCGGCCGGAGCGATGATTGACTTCGATATCGATGCTTTCGCCGGCTTCAGTAGCACGGAGAAAACTCCCGAGAATTTCATCGGCATCTTCCGGAGTCATTGCATTGCTCGCGATTTTGACGATTTGCTGCCCCGTGCAATCGATCAGGTCTTCCTGATCTGCATTCAAGAGCTGGCCCGCCATTGCGTTCGCGAAGATACAACGCAACTTCCTGAAGTCATCTCCCTCTTCCTGTTCCCAGCTCAGTCGAATGATGCCGTTGACCGAATGATCAATCAGCGTGCGCAACAACTTTTCGCTCGCACGAACCTCGGCTTGTGCTCTTTCCACGTCGCTGACATCGCGGAACATGAGCACTTTCCCTTCTCGTATTGACGCGCGACCCGATGTCATCGGCGATACCTGCACGTGCAGGTATCGCCCGGTCGATGTCATCATTTTCTGGGGTTCGCCACTCTCGAGAGCCTGAAAGACTTCAGGCGACTTACCACCGAGCACGCTGTCCAGCGGCTCCAGCAACGCCGCCGTTTCGCTGACATCGAGCAGGCTTTCTGCGCGCTGATTGAGGCCGATTATCCGGCCCTGGTCGTCAACGACAACAACGGGATCCTGCATCGTCTGAAATACGGTTTCGTAAGCAAGCGGCGTAAACTCGACGATTTGTTCGCCGAGAATAAGCCAGGCATAAAACGGCAACATGAACGTGAAGATGAACGGCACGAATGACACGGTGTTCGGGCCAAAACCCAGGTCGTAGGCAAGTGTCGCCGCCAATGGCCCGAAACATGCCGCGACGAGCAGGAAAATGCCGCGCCGGTGAGCTCGCGCCACTGCCGAACTGTGCGTGACCAGCGTCAGTATCCCGGTCGCTATTACGGCATAGCTGTAAGGTGCGTGCACGAACAGGAACCACGGCCCCCATTGCGTCGGCCTGGTCAGAAATTCTCCAGCCTCATTTGCAGCCGGCAGGTACCACATGAATTCGTGAAAGTAATTGGTCGCCGCCAGGGCAATCGATACGAAAGGTACGATCAGCAAGGTCGTGAGTCGATGGATCGATGTGCGGCGACCCGTGTACTCGCGAAAGCAGTAGTAAGCGGCTACCGGCAGCAAGGCCGTGCCGACGAAATGCAGCGTGCGACCGATCGAGAAAACGACGAAGCTCGTTGCCAATGGCTCGATTGCGCCGCCTAGAACCCACAAACAAACGACCAGCAGCAGGAAGCCGATAGGCATCGTACCGACTTCGCGCTTCGCGAACACCAGACGCATGCCCAGTGCCAGGTAACACGCGGCACTGCACATCAGGAGCAGCGAAATGCCCAGATCGAAACTCATTCGTACCTTCTTGATTGAACAGAATATCGACGATTCTAGACCTCAGGCCGGTCCGATTCCGGGATGTGATCCACAGCTTTCAGGCAGCAGTCCCGCCGCCAATGGTCGGAATTTCTCAATAAAATCAGAAAAGCACCCGTTCCGGCACATTTAGGTGAACCAAGCGACTGATTTTTCAGCAATTATTGCGATAAGTTGAGCAATTGCTCAGCAACCACACTGTTGTCGAATGCGCCGCGCGAATTCTGCCGCCGGAATCGCATTGATACGCGCCAGGAAGCGCTCGGTACGGCGCCCACCCTGCACAGATTTGATCGTATACGCATCGTCTTCGCTGCGCGCCGCGAGGCGCCAGTTGAGGATTATCAGCGTCGTTGCAAGACGCATGCGTACGAGCTCATAGAGTAAATCGATCTCCGTGGCCTCGAGCCTCGTGATCGCGGCGTAGCCGCCGACAAATGCGCTGATCAATGCCACAGGATCTGCTGCATCGGCGTGCAGGTATGCGGCGGCGATCGCGACATCGATGATCAGCGGTGCACGTATCATGTCGCCAAAGTCGATCACGCCGGCAATCGCCACGGGAT
>JAOTVR010000122.1 GCA_029863305.1 Gammaproteobacteria bacterium
CTGGTATGGCCCCACTATTTCGGACCACCTAGTTAAGGCGCGATAATGCGCTTTGGAGGTGGGACATGGCAAGAAGGAAACGATACAGCGCAGAGTTCAAACGACAGGCATTAAGACGAGCTAACGAACCGGGCATGACAGACGCATTGGTCTGCGAAGAACTCGGTGTGAGCACACGACAACTCAGACGTTGGCGCGAGGCTATTCAGGAACACGGTGACGAGAATGCCTTTCCCGGTCACGGCAAAGCACGAGACCAGGAGCTAGCCAAGCTTCGACGTGAGTTGAAGCGAGTCACCGAGGAACGGGATTTTTTAAAAGACGCGGCCAGGTACTTTGCCAAGGAGTCGAAGTGAGATACGCCTGTATCCACCGACGCCGCCATCAGCACTCAATCAGGAGGATGTGTCGTTTACTGCGTGTCTCACGCAGTGGTTACTACGACTGGAGCCAGCGGGCTGAGAGTGCACGATCACGACGCGACCGCGAACTGCTGTTGCTGATCCGTCAGATCCATCTGGAGAGTAACGGTGTGTACGGTGCTCGCAAGATCCAGCGGGTACTGCTGGACCTCGGCGAAGACGTGGGGCTCAACCGAGTCGCACGGCTCATGAAAGCAGACCACCTGAAGGGCTGTCCTAAGCGTCGGTTTAGGTCGCCGCCCAATGATGCCCCGCAACACCCGGTTGCAGCGAACGTGCTTAATCAGGACTTCAAAGCGGACAAGCGCAACCAACGTTGGGGCTCTGACATTACGCAGCTCTGGACCAAGCAGGGCTGGCTGTACCTGGCCGTCGTGATGGACCTGTACTCAAGGCGCATTGTTGGCTGGGCGATGGATCGTCGCGTCGGCCGACATCTGCCGATCGAGGCGTTGACGATGGCCTTGGGCTATCGCCAGCCAGAAGGTGCGTTACTACATCACTCCGATCGCGGGCCTCAGTACACTAGTGATGACTTCCGCGACGTGCTTGAGAAGCACGGCATTGAATGCAGCATGAGCGCGCGCGGTCATTGCTACGACAACGCACCACTGGAGAGCTTCTTCTCACTGCTCAAACGCGAGCGTGTCAGAGGCAGAACTTACAAAACAAGGCAGGAAGCAAAGGCAGATATCTTCGATTACATCGAGCGGTTCTATAACCGTACACGTAGCCACAGTTACCTGGGCTATCTCAGTCCTGTACAGTATGAAAACCAGACATCAGGGCTTATTTAAATGGTCCGATTTACTCGGGCCATACCAAACGGCCAAAAGCAGCCGTTCACGTAGTCAGCGTTTTTTCCCCTTATGCGACCGAATGCAGGTCTGAAACATCTCCGCCCAAACATAAAAAGTACGATCGCCAGACGGGTAGATCCTGAATTGTTTTTCATCACCATTTGCGAACTTCAGTTCGAACTGTACTGTCTCACTGTCCGTAAATCGCTGAAGCAATTGGGCGGATTCATCTTCCCCCAACAAAAAAGTTTGGGGGGTTCTTGATCGATCATTTTTTATCATGTTCGCTTCGCTACGAAACCCACCGAGGGTTGCATCGACAATTCTCTCGATAGTCCGTGTGGGAGGATCTTCCGGATAAACGTGCAGGCTGAAACGAATGGCCCCGTGGCTCTCACCATGCAATTGTGGTGGGTTTGCCGTAAACCGCACAAATGCTCGGTCAAACGTGGTCCCAGACAGGAAGCCTCTTCTATTGGGGTCACGTCTGCTGGGGTCATTCCGGAACGGAATGTAATACTCTTTGCTCAGCTCACAGTACGTATTCCAGACGTGCGCTTGCCAATCACCCCAATCCGGAGCCGGGTCGCTCGCGCCCGATGTCGCCACCCAGATCAATGCAATAAATGGGACCAGCTTTTTCAATTTTGTCTTCCTATTTCGGCAGATTTTGAACGGCTGCTTCGGGTCATTTCCAGCCATCGATTGTAGCCTGAAAGCAGTCATTGGAACGACCGGTTGAAACCGCAGCGTAAAGCCGCCCATCATCTGGCCGCGTGCAGCTATCTCTTCGCCAGTACTGCCTCGATTTTGTCGCCGTAGTAATCGAGCTCCGCTTCTTTTAGATCGATCGAGAATGCCTCCTGCAAGACCCCTGAAACCGCTCTTCTTACCGAGTATCCATAGAGCTCCATGGCCCACAGGATATCCTCGGCTTCCACGTCGTAATCGCTAAGACCGATTGCAGTAGCCTGGTCTTCGCCGACCGGGCTCCATGTGGCCAGTATTTTGCTGATCTCGGCGGCCGTTTCGTCGTCTGTCATGCTCATCAACTTCTGGATCAGGGTGGCCTTGGTCAGTCTCGGCCGCACGCGCTAGTGGCCGCTGAATTCTCCACGCAACCATTTTTCTGCCGTGAGTTGCTCGAGCGCCGCATAATATTCATCGTTACTCAGCACATTGTTGCCGTGCAGCATTTCGTACATATGATTGGCAAGAATGCAGGCGATGGCGTGAATGGCGTCGTGACGATCAAGATTCTCGTCGATCAGTCTGCGTAGCACAGCTTCAGTTGGGGCCTCCTTTCCCATAGCAACCTGATTTTCAACAACGACATGCAACAAGGCATGGGTATCCTCGCCCGGCACGTCTACGCCGGCCTCTCGGTGATACTCCAACACGACTGCGATGCGCTCATACTCGTCGAGTGCAAGCCAACACTGAGGATCTGGATCAACCATCGGTGTGTATTCCGGCATCGAACCTGCATACCTCTGTCAGGAACTTCTACGACCCGCAAGCGTCCAGCGTAGGCACGACAAATTACCGCGTCAAGTATCCAGCAATGGGCTTTCGAGTGGCTACTTTGTGTTGCATCGACCGGTTGAAACCGCAGCCCCATAGCGGTCTGTCGGAGTGATTACGAAAGGTCTAGCCTGTTTTCCTTTTTAGCCACTCGCAAATGACGGAAAAAAATATTTCGCGAGCAGGTTTCTCTATCCACGGGCTGTGTCCACAACTTTCAAATTCGTGGTATTCCAACTGAGGAAGGTAGGGGAGCAGGCTATCCCGAATCATCTTGCCGGGATGGGGATCATATTGTCCGTGCAACATGAGAACTGGGGATTCGATGGTTGCAAACGCATTAGGATAAGTACCGTCATCCTGCAGTTTTCGCATGTCCCGCCACGTCTCATCGTGGGCCTTTAGGTCAAATGGCTCAGACTCCTCTTTGTCCGGGTACGGATTGATGGGATTGTAGTCAAATATATGTCGAGTGAGCTTATAGGTCTGAATGAATTGATCTGCCGGATCGGTTGCGTCAGTTGACACGCGGCGGATACGGTCTCGCAAGTCATCATCCATGCGTTCTTCGATAGTCGCCTGCATTCGGCTCCTGCCAGCTTGGTCGAACGTGCCACACCCAACAAGGGCGATCGGTCCGACATTGCTTGGGTGCTCAGCGGCATAACAAAGGGCCAGCATCGCGCCCCAAGAGTGTCCCACAATTGCCACAGGGAAATCTCCGCCGAGGTCAGTAGCAAGCTCGTGAAGATCAGCAATGTGGCGAGCGACAGTCAGGGGTACTCCTCCGCTACCACGTTGCCACGGTTCCACCGCGTGGAAAGATCCTGAAATACCTTTAGCTACCGGAGCCACATCTCCTACTGCGGCGGGACCGCCATGCAGCACAAGAACCAATGGGCCCGCTTTTCCATAGTGTCTTATGAACATAGCGAGCAGTTTCGCACAGTCAATAGGCGAACTGCGATCCGCGTTGTAGCTGTGACCACCGTCTGTTTGTGGCCGACTGCTGCCCTCCAGCATTGGTCAAGATGAGCGGCTGCTATACTTCGCATAGCTGCCTGTCGTCGCAAAGGGTGCGGACAGGCTCCTGGTAACCCGATCGGGACAATCAAATTGTGAGCACGAATTGCCGCCATCTCTCGAATTGGATAAGTCTGCAATTGATCGTTATCCAAACTGCCGCTAATGAGCAAAGTTAGCTGGCATCAGCGACAACGAGAATTTAGAGAGGATCTACGGAAGCTCCGTGAGTTTCGGAATGGGGAGTCTGGGCGTCAACGATTTCTTGAGGAGATGGTGAGGAGGCAGCGCCGCGCTCTGTATGAAGAGGATCTTGCTGATCTGCCCGAATGGGTCGTGTTGTCAAGATTACGTGAGCAGGAAAGGAAGAAGTTGGCGCCTCGTGCCAAGACAACCCTTGATTCCGTGCGGGAAATGGCACAGATCGAAACTGGTCATGAGTTTGGAGACTCTCTTTGGGTAATGTCAGATCTAAAGGTGACCAAAATCTCATTCATGGTCTGGTATTCAACCGATAGTGAACTGGCCAGTAGTCAAAGCAACGGTAGACAAGATGAACTCCGGTCAGTTTTGGAGGATGTTGCCAGAAAGGTCGCGAATGCAACGTCCGAGGTGACTTTTCATAGTCAGCAATTTGTTGCGGAAAAGTGTGGCGGAGACTATTTTCGATACCTTCGTTAGGTAACGGCTTTTTGCAGTGTCGATTGGCCCCACGCTTGGCGTCCGCTTCTGGCCGTTCTGAAACGGTAGCCAGGAGGCTAACTGAGCGGCTGCTTCACATCGCAAAGCCGCCGCTCGAAAAATCTGAGGTAAAATGACGGCTTCTGACCCACAGCGGACGCTCTGTCCATCGGCCAGCAAGGGGTTCTATTTATGAAAGCGATAATATTTTGTGCCGTCATGCTCATGTCCCAGTTCATGGTGGTGAGCGTCGCTGCAGCGGACGACATTACTACCGAGCAGAGTGCACTGGATTTTCAGACGGCACGATTCAACGCCATGGTTGATGCCGACGTGGAACGCCTCGAAGAATTTCTCGCCGATGATTTGACCTATACCCACACGACGGGCTGGATTGAAACCAAGTCGGAGTTCTTGTCGACCGTCGAGTCTGGAAGCATTGATTATATGGCCGTAATTCCAAGGGAAGTCAAAGTTCGGATTTATGGAGATATTGCGGTAATAACGGGTCTGTCGAGAATGCAAGGTACGGTCGGCGATAGAGCCGTTGACTTCACGATCAGATTTACGGACGTGTCCAGACGACTTGGCTATTCCTGGCAACTCGTCGCTTGGCAATCAACCAAGCTCGCTGCTGCTGACGAATGACCGGTATTGGCCGCCGCCGCAATGACTGTAGCTGCCACTGAAGACGTGGTGACGGTGGCGGCGGTGAGGAATCTCAGGGCGTCGCCATTGGTTTGGCGTCGCGCCTTTGTCCCGGCCTCAGCCCAGGAAGGAGTTCCGTGTCGGACCGATCGTTGTACGTTCCATTCGGGTAAGTGTCACCGGCAAGGAACATGTAGACTCTGGCGTTCCGGCGGGACCCTTCCCAGCGAGCCTGGGTCGATACTGTTTCTGTGAAAGCACGGCAGGGTACTCCGAGGTCTGTCGCAAGTTCGGTGAGGAAAGTTGTCGCTTTGCCGACGTTGCATGTGAGAAGAACGATACGTTTCACCGGGTTCGCCCGGAAGATCTTCCCCATCTCATCGTAGTGAGATTGCAGCTTGTCGATCGCCCGAACCTGTCTCTTGGCCTTGCCACAGCCGTCGGCGATGTAGTTAGTACACCACGCCTTTTCCTTCTGCTTTCTGGCAGTCTTGGTTCCTTTGCCGGCCGCCTTTGCGTCTCGCAGCATTTCCGCAACCGAAGGACCCTTCCATTCTTCGGTCTTGTCGTCGTAAAAGGCAAGGAACTGGCTAACCCGGAACTTGTTTTTCGGTGCAAAATCCACTTGTCCGGCGTTACCGCTGCCGCCACCTCCGTGGCCGACAGCGTAGATCACCTCCCCGGTTGTCCCAGCGAGCCCCACCGCGCGCCTCGTTACTCTCAGAACCTCCTCGGGTGAACTCTCTTTCATGTCGACCTTGATTCGGTTTCGCGGATCGGCCTTGACGTACTGGGAGGCCCAGATCCGGTTGTCGCTGTAGACTCCCTTCAAACCTTTGGGAGGGACGATGATGACATGCTTCATGATTCATGCCTCCGCAGATCCAAGTAAATTATAACTCTGTTCGACTTTGTGCCGTCAGGGTATTCCGGACTTCAGGCGGGCAAGAGTTAAGATTTCCTTAATGGAGTAGGGCGAGCGGCCATTCTGGCCGGTGGTTCTCGTCCACGAGAACTGGGGGCGGCTAAGCAGGTCGTTGGCTGGCACCATATCGGAACTGGACGCCGACGCGGTCAGGTACTACGCTTTGACGAAGTAACAAAAAAAATAAGCGGGGTAGTAAGTCGTGAACTGGAAAGCAATCATTCTCGGTGGCCTTGCCTACTACGCCACCGCTTTCGTCGTGTCCATGGCGGGCGGTGTGTTCATTCATGAAGGTGTCCTCGATGCCGCTTATCAGGCCACGGAGACTTTTTGGCGGCCCGAACTCGTCCAGGATCCGCCCGACATGGCCACATTGATGCCCATGTGGATTACGACGGGCATCCTGACTTCCTTCATTTTCGCCGGTATCTATATGGTGTTTCGTGGCGCGCTGAGCGGACCCGCATGGCAGCGTGGCCTCAAGTTCGGCGTGGCCATGTGGCTATGGGGCGCATGCCTGATGGCTGCCTGGTCGGGCGTATTTAACCTGCCGAGCAAGATCTGGATATGGTGGGGCATCGATGCGGCGATCTACACGATCATAGGGTCGATCGTCCTGGGCATCGTTGTGCAGAAGCTAGCTCCGGCTGACTAGCGGAGCTGGGCCAATCCTTGATGGTCCCCGGGCGTCTGAGGCGCACTGGGACGCTAAGAATTCGGCAAAGGTAAGCGAAGCAGCGAGGGGAGGGCGAGTGGCCGATTATCTCAGCAGCGGCCACGCTAGCGACATACTCTTGACGATGGCCCGGGCCTGCAATCGGCCATAAGGAGTCAGCTCCTTCGCGTCGCCGCGCGGCCGATATGCGTATTGGCTCGAAAGACTTTTCACCGTCGCTACGCAACATAAGCTGGGGCGCTGGTGCGACGCACTAGCGAGCAATTGTGAAGCCGTACCGTACCGTCGGCGTAGCCCGCTGCTACGATAGCCGCACACGTGCGACAAGGAACACCGATGACACGCGATCAAACCGCAAACCACCAGCGCGCTCTCGACGCCCGCCAGCCGGACCTTACGGTGTTGATGGACGCGGTGACCAAACCACACAACGTCTCTGCGATCATCCGCACGGCCGACGCCGTCGGCATTCAGCAAGTGCACACAACCTCGACAGGCGAGTTGGTACGTCGTCATCACATGAGCCTGGGCGGCGCGAAGCACTGGGTCGCCGTGACAACGCACCGTTCGACCCGCGCAGCGCTCGCGGCGCTACGTGCCGATGGCTGGCGGCTCGTGGCCGCGTACAGTGGCGAAAGATCGCGCGATTATCGCGATGTCGATTACACGCAGAAAGTAGCGATCATGGTCGGAGGCGAGCACGTTGGCCTGAGCGACGCTGCGCGCGCCGAGGCCGACGAGCACATAGCCATTCCAATGCACGGTCACGGATCGTCGCTGACCGTGTCGGTCGTCGTCGGCATCATTCTGTTCGAGGCCGAGCGACAGCGGCGCGCGGCAGGGCTGTACGACCAGTCGCGTCTGGCGCCCGACGAGCGTGCTCGTACGCTGTTCGAGTGGTCGTATCCCGACATCGCCGAACGTTGCCGTGCCCTGGGAAAACCCTATCCCGAGCTCACGGCTGACGGCATGATTGCGGCGAACCCGCTGATCGATATATCGACCGTCAGCGAGCTGGAGTGACGCTGAGCCGATTTCCGGTATGGGTCAGTAGCGCGCGGCTATAGCGGAAGCTCCTCCAGGGGCTGGAGCCGGCCGTAACCGACGATCGCTGAGAACATCTTTCAGTCGATTATCAGGTTGGGCCACACCAAGCCGGATCTCCCTCTCGCTTGATGTCACTAGACTCCAGATCTTCGAACCTTCTCAGAAAACGGGCACGGTGTATTTCGCTTTCGTCTTCACTCGTTTCTACTGCGCCGCCATGCCAACCGCGCTTGGAAACCGCCAGCTCTGCCAAGCCTGGATAAATCCAGTGTTGCGCCGCGATCTCTTCGACAATTTGTTGCTGAGCACTTTCAGACTGGCGAACGCCGGAACCCCGGAGTATGTATTCGCCAATCACGTGGTCTGTCCAAGCGTCGTAAATCTTCGCCGCAACAACCCGAGAAGCCGGATCAAGAGGCTCGCCAGCACAGGCTTTTCGCCAAATATCCGCGTTTGCAACGATAAGCTCACGTATCGCGTTTTGCCTGTCATTCGAATAGCTAACAAGCTCCTCGGTTGCAACTTGCTGTGATTGTCTTAGTTGTAGACCATCAAACAATAGCGACAATACGATTGCCGTAACTCCGACTAACTCTGCAATATCTATCCACGGCACGCGATTCAACGAATTTGTTACTTATGTAGACCTTGGTTGGGCCACAGCCTTGAATGATCACAAAGGGTCATTTCCTGCCGCCCATTCTAGCGCGAAAGTGGTCGTCTGAGCGGCTGATAAAAGTCGCAAAGCAGCAGCTCGATATCCTTATTCAGGGGTATGTTTCCTCGCCAGGTTAGGGTAGGGCGCCAAGATTTATGCAATAGTTGGGGAGCTGATTAACGCCGCGCGGCCGGACTTTTTTCGGCGGAGCATTGCCGGGTTCCCTGGGTCCAGTTGCTCACTGCGGCCAACTATGTGCCAAAAGAAAAGATCGAAAGTGCAGGGTCTAGCGCGATTATGCCCGGATCTATGGCGCAATCGGTTCGTATGGTTCGCACGATATCTTGCCCTTGGTAATCGTGAGCAAACTCGCCTCCGGTACGGCAACCCACTCGGCCTCGAGATTGTTCAATGTCTCGGAAACAATCGCCCGTGCGTCCCGTGAAAACCGGCCGGCATCGGGTGCGTTTTCCATCGTCGCATCCCGATTTGCACTATGAAACAGCGACCGCGAATTGCCTTCCGTCGAATATCGAACGGCGTACAGAGATTCGCCATCGCTGATGCCGAGCGTCATCTGCAGCGCATTTTCGACCGCATGAAGCTCGGCAATGCGTTCGACCAATCCGGCCATGCGTGCCAGGCCGGCCTGTACGTCGCCATCCATACCGAAGCTTAGCGCGAGCAGAAACATGAGCTCGGAGTCGGTTGTTCCGCGAATGAGCGGGAACAATTCCGGCGAGACGGCAAACGCAAGATCGCGATGCAGCCTGTCGTACTCGTTAACGAGGCCGTTATGCACAAACAACCACTTCTGGTTTAACGTGTATCGCCAGGAAGAATGACGGCGAGCAGCACCGCGAAGTCACTGCAGCGGAGAATGACAAGATTACCTTCGACGAGGTTTGTGTCTGTCGTCGGAACAGGCATGTCAGGTTTATTGTCCATGCTTGAGCCTCGCGGTGTCGTCGGTAAACTCCGCGGTTCGCGTGCCGCAATCTGGCCGGCAACTCGCGAGTTACTCTTTGTGACCAGTACGCCTACAGCTCACTGTGATTGAGTCCGCCTTTTAATACGGCGGTCTCAAAGCCTTGCTGATTCAATATAAAGGCTGCCGCCGAACTGCGGCGTCCGGTATCGCAGTAGACGACGTAAGGCGTTTTACGATCCAGAACATCCAGCTTGTGGCGCAGCAGGTACAACGGCAGATTCATGGCGTTTGCCTTGCAGAATGCCTTGAATTCACTTGGCACGCGGACATCGAGCCACTTGCCGCCCTGGGTCACTGCTGCATCGGCATCCTCATGCTCCAACGACACGATCATTGGCTCATTCAGAAGCGATTGAAAATCGTCCCGACCCAATTGCATTAGTGCACCGTCAGTCCGCATCGTTATTGTCGCATTGCGAACCTCATCCGAGATCAATGCTTCTTCGCCAAACGTATCGCCCACAGCCAGTTCGGCAAGATCGATGTTTGCGCTGTTCCCCGGCG
>JAOTVR010000123.1 GCA_029863305.1 Gammaproteobacteria bacterium
TCGATTGACCGCTGAGAAATCCACCGACCTGACTGTAGGTCAACCGCGCGCACGAGCGCATGACGGCCTCTACAAAAGTGGATTTTGTCACCTTGCCGCTGGCGTCCACCCGCATATCGCACACCATGCAGAGCCGATCGACCTTGGGATTGAGCGAACAAAGTCCATTCGACAAGACTTCCGGCAGCATGGGTACGACGCGATCGGGGAAATACACTGACGTACCGCGCGTGATTGCATGCTCGTCCAGGTCTGAGCCGATCTCGACGTAATGCGCGACGTCCGCGATCGCAACGAGCAGACGCCAGCCGTTGCCCGAAGGTTCGCAATACACGGCATCATCGAAATCGCGAGCGTCCGCACCGTCTATCGTGAGCAGGTTTGTGCCTCTGAGATCGACTCGCCCCTGTTTCGCAGCCGCTGGCACAGTCTTGCCAAATTTTCTGATCTCTTCGCGAACCGCTTTCGGCCAGCCGGTCGGAATCGCATGAGACTGGATGGCAATCTCGGTCGCAACGCCCTTCTGATCCGGCGAACCAATCACGCGCACGATACGGCCTGTCGCCTGCTCGACCTGCGTCGGATAATCGAGAATCTCGGCAACCACGATCTGCCCGGGTCTTGCTTTGCCCGACTCGCCTTTGGCGATCAGGATCCGGTGCGCGATTTTCGCATTATCGGGAATCACGAGTCCGATGCCCCGCTCCCGGATGAACTGCCCGGCCACTTCACGCGTCGAACGCTCGAGCACTTCGACCAGTTGTCCCTCGGGCTTGCCGCGCCTGTCCTTGCCGACAATCTTGATCGCTACCCGATCGCGGTGAAACAGGGAGCGCATTTCGCGCGCGGACAAGTACACATCATCACCGCCGTCGTCGCGAATCACGAAGCCGAAACCGTCCCTGTGACCGCTAACGACCCCGGTAATGAGATCCAGTTTGGCCGTAAGACAGTATTCCCTGCGGCGATTCTCGATGATTTGCCCGGCCCGGACCATCTTGTGGAGCCGGTCACCCAGCAAGGTCCGCGTCCGCTGCCCGGTAAGGCTGAAATGAGTAGTAATTTCGTTTAATTTCAGAGGTTTGCCGGACTTTTCGAAAAATTCCAGCAACTCATTTCGCCCGGGAATCGGGTGCTTGTAGGTCTTGCGCTTGCGTCCGGCTGATTTCTTGCTTGTCTTTTTTGGCAATCGATGGTGCTCCACTGTTGCGACTTGATTGACAGGCCGCACCTGCTTTGAGTAGAGTGCGCCCCCTTGCGAGAGCTGCGATTGTACGCGTTTCTCGCAAGCAGAAGTGCCCAGATGCCCAGGTGGCGGAATTGGTAGACGCGCTAGCTTCAGGTGCTAGTGGGGGTAACCCCGTGGAGGTTCAAGTCCTCTCCTGGGCACCAGCTTTAAAATCGGATGACCGAGGCTGCTGTGACTCAATGACAGACAAGGGCAATCAACGCTTTATCCTGAGCGTAGCTGCACTGGCGATTCTGCTGACAGGATGCAGCGACAAGGGTGCTGACTTCGAATACATCCATTTGCCCGGCACAGAACCGGCGGCCGGCGCAAACATGCCCTTTACTTCCGCTATCCGGGTACGCTCTGGCAGCGTAGTGTTCATGTCCGGAGTAACCGCCGCACC
Organism: Gammaproteobacteria bacterium; assembly: GCA_029863305.1. GTDB lineage: Bacteria > Pseudomonadota > Gammaproteobacteria > Steroidobacterales > Woeseiaceae > UBA1847. The sequence continues at coordinate 1,635 of JAOTVR010000123.1, forward strand.
CGTCCCGCACAGTCATCCACATAAACCGGCGGAGTTCGATCACCTCGACTTCAGTCCCGAGGCCCAGACCGAGGCCATCATGAACCGATTGAATGAGACGCTGGAAGCTGCCGGCGGTCAGATTACCGACATCGTGCAGGTCACCCGCTTCGTGGTCGATGTGGAAAACAATCAAAACGCCATCAACCAGGTGATGAATCGATACTGGGGCGACAACCATCGCCCCGCCAGTACCACGGTCGAGATCGTCCGTCTCGCCACTGATCCGCGATTCATTCTCGAGCTCGAAGCGGTCGCGGTGTTACCCGACTGACGATAATTGTGGCTGTTCTCTGATAAAGACCGGCCCGTCTGGGCCGGTCTTTGTCGTGGTCAGAATCTGAACTTGATACCGAGTGATGACACGTCCAGCGACTCATTCAGCTTGTAACGTTCCCAGTCGACTGTCAGTGACCACTGGGGATTGAACTGCCACTCGAGACCGATGCCGAACACGCTGTCCGTGCCACTGTCGTCGCCAGCGACGCTACCGGTGCCACCCTCGATCACGCGAACCTCGGTTTTCGAATCCCATGCAAACAGACCGGCGCGGCCAACGACGTAGAACTGCTCCGCTACGATCTCCAGTCTGCCAACGCCGGCGAAGATCCAGCCATCACCCTGGTACGGGTGAACGCTCAGGGTATCGCTGAGCAGCGCATCGATCTGATTCGGCGGAATCGTCGCCCCGAACTCGGTAATTACCTCTCCCAGGTCCACGTAGCCGGCCTCGAACGCAAACCAGTCGTTCATTTGGTGACCAACATAGAATTTCCATGCGTCGCTCGAGTCGTCGACGCTGGCATTGTTGATCGTCCAGCCGAGACTCGACAGGTCGCTCGTCAGGTCAGCCGCGTTGTAGCCCAGGCTCGTCGTGCCGGCACTGAGACCGACGTACCATTCGTTCTGTGCCCGGGCATCGTCCGCAGAGATCAATGCCGCGGCCGCTACGAAGCCAATAAACGCCGCCAATGACGCACAAGTATGCCGCGCTTTCCGCTGCCCTCTCACTGTCAAAGCGACCAGGCCCGCTGCTGCACCAAGCAGCAGCAATTCTATCCAGCCAAAGGCACCACCGTCGCCCTTGCTCTTGCCCTGGATAATCAAATCGATGACGTCGATCACCGCGACATCCTGTGACGCCGAATTGTTGGCCACCGACGGATCGGCAATGTCGCCGTCGACGCCGGCGGATAAGGTCAGCAGCATGGCTTCACTCGGCCCGGTCACCAATACCTGGGCTGCGACCGAATCGCCTGCCGCGAGATCGCCTATGGTGCAGGTGACCGTGCCCATGTCGACCTCGCAGCTGCCCTGATCCACAGTCACTGAATCAAATGTCGTCATCGCCGGCAACACGACGGTCAGGATGACACCCGTATCATCGCTCGGTCCCGCGTTGCTCACGGTAATGTCGTAGGTGATCTGTTCATTGATGAGCGGCTCAGCCGGCGCGGAAATGATGCTCACACTTATGTCAGCCACCGGTGCATTCACGGTGGTCGTCTCGGCCACGGTGTTGTTGGCCGGCGTCGGGTCCTCTTCAGTCGCCGCCACTGTTGCGTTGTTGGTGATCACCGTCGGTTCAATAACGATGTCGGGCGTGACAACGATCGTGACGCTGGTACTCGCATCCACTGCCAGGGCGCCGAGGTTGCAGGTCACGATACCGCTCGACTCCGTGCACGTGTCGGGACCCGGCGTGGCCGATCCGAAAACCACACCAGCCGGGAGTGTGTCCGTCAATACCACGTTGCTGGCGTCATCCGGTCCATTGTTGGTGACGGTGAGCGTGTAGGTGACGTCCGGGCCACCGGAGAATACCGGATCCGGCGAATCGCTCTTGGTCAGCGCCAGGTCTGCCATCGCTGGTCCGGCCGGTACGACGGTTGTCTGCGCCGTTGCAGTGTTGTTGGTGCTGACAGGGTCGGTTTCCGCAGCCGAGACAGTGACAGTATTCGTGATCACCGTCGTATCGGGTACGTCGGGAGTCGTTACGCTGATCGTCACCGTTACCGAGGCGCCATTCCCAAGGTTCATCAGATCGCAGCTCACGGTGCCCAGGCTCGCGCCGCAGGCGCCTTGCGTCGGCGTTGCCGATACGAATGCAACGAGTTCGTCAAGAGTGTCGACCAGCGACACGTTGGTGGCGTCTCCCGGGCCATTGTTCGTCACTACAATCGTATACAGGACATTGCCGCCCTCCGTGACGGGATCGGGCGCATCGGACTTGGTGACGGCCAGGTCGGCATTCTGCACCACCGCGCCCGTAAACTCGTCCATCCCGATATCGGTGGTCGCGGTCATGTCCCCGTCACCGTCGAAGGGCCTTACGTCGAATTCGAAGTCGGTCAACGGGCGCCCCGGTGCCGCATCGTCGCCCGCATCGATCGCCGGAGAACCGGCCATGAGGCGCGGATCCGGCCGAGGTCTCAATGCCATATCAACAAACAGCGGGTCCAGGTCGATGTTGGATCCCGAGCTGACGGGACCCGGCGTTACCACAAAATCGCCGATGTCATTGTTGAAGATCTCGACGATGCTCGGGATGTCACCCAGCGCGTTGTTATCGAGATAAAGATCCTCGCCGACGCCCTGCGGAAGATTGCCCCAGATGATGTTGTTATAGATCCTTGCCATGCTGCTCCCGCCATCAATCGCGAGGAAGGCGCCGCCGCCGAAATTGGTCGCGGCATTCTCGGTGAAGGTGTTATTCGTCAGCGTGACGTTCGCGAAGAAAGTTTCGGCTGCAGCCAGACCACCGCCTTCATCGTTCGACGTGTTGCCGACGAAACCGGAGTTGACGACCCAAAGTGTTGTGAAATTCTGACGGATGCGCAGGCCGCCGCCCTCGTTTGCTGTCGAATTGTCGACGAAGCCGACAATTTCAACGTACACATCGAGCGCCGCGACATCGGCGCCACCGCCGCCGCCCGTCAAGCTCTGGCTCTCGTTGTTGTAGAAAAGCATATCGAACATGCTTACGCTGACCGTACGATCCTCACCCGGCGTGTCGGGATCGAATCCTTCTGCATTGAGTCCGCCACCGTTGCCTGCCGCTATGTTGTTGAAGAAATCGATGTCGCTGAGGCTGACGGACGTAGTAAATTGTCCGCCGGCGACATACGCTCCGCCACCGTCACCGCCGGCCTGGTTACCATCGACCGTGAGATCAGAAAGAAAGATTCCCTCGTTGGCATGGCCCCTGATGTAGATAGCGCCGCCGTCATCGTCGGCCCTGTTGTCGAAGAACTCGCTGCCAGCAACGCCGATGAGGGTCGCAAACTCGTTGGGCTGCAGCGACTCGTCCGTCATAATCGCCAGCGCGCCGCCGTCATCAGGCGTGCCCACGGCGTTACCGTTTCGGAACGTCATGTTCCAGACTTCGATGGATACGCCGCCGTCGTTGATTACTGCGGTCGTGTCGATTCGCAGTATCGGCACCTGCGCACCGCCGTCCAGGATCACCAAAGTCGAGTCCGCGCCAATGATCGATAGCGAAGCACTCTCGGTCGCCAGTGCGGTATACGTGAGAGTCCCGGCGGCCGCGATGTCGTAGGTACCAGCCGCGACATTGATCGTGTCCGACTCACCGTTGGCTTGCGCCGTGGTCAGCGCACTTTGAAACTCCGTTGGAGTGGTGACATTAAACGTCGCTGCCGAAGCCACAGAGGCAAGCACCGCAGCAATCGCTACGCCGAGTAGTCTGGTCAACATGATTTTCTCCCATTCGCTCGTCTTGTTTGCCGGGCGAGCACAGTTGACGCAGAATGAGGCCGCCCAACGCCTTTCGGGTTTTGGGGCGGATAGCCGGATACCAATCGGGGAATCTAGCTAGGCGAACTAGGTAATTCCCCGGCTTGACGCCCGCGCAATTGTTACGTCAGAGTGTGAAAGATTGCATTCTTTGTTGTTTTGCAGAAGGCGTTGCGTTCTTTAGCGCAGTGTCGGCGGCCGCCGAACGTAACCCGCCTGCTCGAGCGCGTACGCGAATTGAATCAACTTCGCGTCGCTGAATTCTCCGCCTATGAACGACATTCCTATCGGCAGCCCCAGTATGTCTCCGGCCGGCACTGTAACGCTCGCATAACCGGAGATCGCGGCGAGCGACGAACTCGAGATGCCTGCGGACCGATCACCGCTGACATTATCGGTCATCCACGCCGGACCTCGCGTCGGTGCGATGAGGGCATCGAGATCATGCACTTCGATCGCCTTGTCGATACCGGTTTGTGCGATTTGTTTACTCAGCGCAAGAGCTGCACGATACTCCGGGTCGCTCAGCGGACCTTTGGCCTGTGCTGCCAGCATTCTTTCCTGGCCGAAAAACGGCATCACGGTGTCGGCGTGTTGCTCGTTGAATTCAATGATCTCGGCCAGGGATTTCATCGGTGCGGCGGAGTTTCGCAAGTACGCATTCAAATCCGCTTTGAACTCGTAGTACAGCACAGTCCGGCTTGCGTCACTCATGCCTTCTTTGTCGATAACGACGGGATCGACCACCACGGCCCCCAGGGCCTCAAGCGTCGCGATCGTGTCAGCGACGATTTGCTCGACGCGTTCGTCCTTACCTGCTCCGTTGTGGCCCCGAAATACGCCGATACGCGCGCCATGGAGGGCGTCCTTTGACAGGCTCTTCGCGAAATCGGGCACAGCTGCCGGGAATTTGTCGGCGAGTGGATCAGTCGGATCTCTGCCGACCATCGCGTTCAGCAGAATGGCCGCGTCTTTGACGGTTCTGCCCATCGGACCGGCCGTATCCTGACTGTGTGCGATCGGGATGATGCCACTGCGGCTGATCAGCCCCAGGCTGGGCTTTATGCCAACGATGCCATTGACGCTGGACGGGCACACGATCGAACCATTGGTCTCTGTACCGACCGCCACGCTGGTGAGGCCGGCAGCAACCGCCACGGCCGAGCCGCTCGAAGAACCACAGGGGTTTCGTCCGGAACCGTAAGGATTGCTCGTTTGCCCGCCGATACTGCTCCAGCCGCTCGACGACCGTGTCGAGCGGAAATTCGCCCATTCGCTGAGGTTTGCCTTTGCCAGAATGACCGCACCCTCGGCTCGCAGTCTCTCGACGAGAAACGCGTCAGCCGACGGTCGATGACCTGCCATCGCAAGGGATCCTGCCGTCGTGCTCATTTGGTCGGCCGTGTCTATATTCGCCTTCAGGATTACGGGTATGCCGTGCATGGGTCCGCGGGAACCCTGCACCTGCCGTTCCTCATCCAGCGCTGTCGCAATGTCGAGCGCCTGCGGATTCACTTCGATGATGGCGTTGAGTTCGGGCCCGGCACGGTCGATCGATTCAATCCTCTGCAGGTAATAGGCAGTCAGCTCTGCTGAGCTGAGCTCGCCCTGTCGCATCAGATCCTGCAGTGCCGTTATGTCGTATTCGTTGTACTCGAACGTGTCGGGGACAGGCACGCATGCGGCCAGCAGTAATACGGTGCATACCCAGGCAACGAGACGATTCATGATATGACCCCTATGATTAGAATTACTGGCCGATTCCGTCAGTGAATTGCATCTCTGACCAGGGCATCCCGACGCCTGCCGAGCGCGGCCAGCTGACGTTCGTCCAGCATATCGCCAAGCTCCGCGTGCAGTACTGCATCGTTCAGTTCGAGCAGTGCCGTTCGCCACTGGTGGCCAACGGCAAGCTCGACACCCTGCAGGTAGGCCGGAAGTTCGTCCACTGCATTGAACGAATTTTCATGATCGACGAGGATCAACAGCCAGTCATCCGGACTGTAGAGCATCGACGACGGTGTCCTTGTCGGATTGTGAATGAGCGCATCGAAAACATACATCGCACCCATTTGTTTGCGCAGCGCACACGGCGCACCGAGCCACTGGCCTGCAGCCACGCGTGCGCGTTCAGTCAGGGTCGCAGCCGGGACGAACTGCAGCGTGCCTTGTCGGCCCGCTATTTCACGCCGCACCGTCACGGGAACCATGCCCAGGCCCAATAAACGATCCAGCTTGTACGCTGCGAGCTCGGGATCGAAACTCTGTTCGCTCTCGCGCGCGTTGAAGTAGGCGTATACGCTGATCTCGCCAGCCGTCACCTGTACCAGTCTCCATGCACCACCGTCAGCATATATTTCGAACACATCGCCGTTCTCGAGAATTTCTGCCAGCTCGCTATCATCAATCGCCAGAGACTCATGACCAACGCGCAGCGGATGTTCGAGCGGAGGCAATGCCTTCCCGCCGTCCTGATGGACCACTCGCAACTTGTCACTCTCGATGATGAGCGCGTTGCCGCTGCCCTCATAGTGCGACTTCAGCATGCCCGTGTCTATTGTGATAATGCGACCGTTCATGCGCTGCTGCACCTGTCGCGTGCTGGTCGATGTGTGCCCCATGACAACACGCTTTGCGCTTATTCTGCTCAACGCGAGATTGAGCGCGTCTCCCTCGATGAGCCTGTTGCATGTTGCAGTACCGCGATACCAGGTAGGGCCTGCCGGACCGTGCAAGGGCGATTTGCTCCGGTCAACAAGTTGCTGTGCCGCAGCCTCGAGCACTTCGGGCACCTGCCCCGCGTTCATTTTCGCAACGAGTAAGGCCACGGTCGTCCTGAAACCGTCGATCGGGTTAATGACAGCCGCGTCCTCAAGTTCTGCCCGCGCCGTAACAAAATCGTGCAAATCCTTCTTTAGTGCAATATTAACGCCTGCAAGTCCCTGTTCGGCGACGAGCGGCGGCATGCCGCCGTGCACGAATGCGGTCTGATTGATGACTACCATCAACGGCTTGTGGAGCAGCCAGCTGCCATAGACACCGTCATGTCGAAAAGCCCGGCGATGCCCGAAATAGCCGGGCGGCGCCTTCTTGTCAAACTCCGCGCGGATTGTTGCTTCGTTGTTATTCGTCGTTTTGCCGTTGCGAAACTGTTTGTACCATTGCTTGCGTTCCCTGGCTTTTTCGTCATCCCGAAAGGCCGCGTATTCCTCACTGGAAACATAACGAAGATCGCCAATGAGATTCATCACCTCGTGATTGCCGAGGAGTTGATGCACGCGACCGCCGGCTAAGGATGCCTCATGCTCGAGGCGCATGATCAGGTCCATCACACGCCGCGAATACGGCCCCCTGTCCAGCAAGTCACCCGTCATTACAAGGTGGGTCTTCCCACCACTCCAGGCGAGTTCCTCATCTATGATGGCGGCATTTTGCAGCGTCGCCACCAGAGCATCGTATGCGCCGTGAACGTCGCCGACGGCCACAATTCGCTCGACACCGGAGAAATGCCATTCGTCCGTTTGCGCCGATGACAGCGATGCGCAAAGACAAAGCAACAGCGCAATCAACAGAAAACCAGCCCGATTTCCGGGCTGGTTTGTCCTTTGTAGGTATTTCTTTGAGCTGACTATACTAATCACTCAAACTGAACCTCAACGCCTGCATAGGCAAATTGCCCGACACCACCATCGTACTTGCTGTCGAAGTTGCCGGGGCCGGACTCATAGGTATCGCCGCCAGTCGGTATAAACGGACCCATGTCATCGAAGATGTTCCTGACGCCGGCAAACACCCGCAGTAGTCCAAGTGAATCTGTCTGCATCGAATATGACACCGCGATATCGTGCCTGGTGTACGACGGGTACCAGAGGTACATCGGTTCCTCCGGATTGCTTATGCAGTTCGGATCATTTGCGGCGCAAAGTGCGTCGTTCTCGGCCTTAAGCTCATTCCACTCATCGATCCGGTCGTTGTTATCGGCAACAGAACTCTTGAACTTGGTCGTCCAGCGTACCCGCCAGGCGTCATTACGCCAGGTCAGTGAAGCTGTTGCCCGGTCGTCGAAGTTGCCGTAATCGAGCTGATTCGTGAAATCGACTGTCACCAGGCCATCGAGACCCTCGTAGGTATCGCTGTCCTCCAGCATGCGGGTCCAGTCCAGCTCCAGCACGACTTCACCCCTGGAGCCGAGATCCCAGCTGTAATCCATGGCCACATCAACGCCCCTGGTCTTACCGGAGTCAAGGTTGTACTGACGATTCAGAACCTGGTAGATCTGCCCGGTGTCAGGCTGTCGACTAATTTCGTTGCAGAAAGGATTGTCGGGGCCCCAGGGCTGCGAGGAGTCATAGCATTGCGCCAGGATCTGCGTGTTGCCGATCTCGGTGATCTTGTCGTCGATGGAGATATCCCAATAGTCCACGGCAAGACGCAG
>JAOTVR010000124.1 GCA_029863305.1 Gammaproteobacteria bacterium
CTTTGAAAGTGAACCCTCCGCGGATCCCGAACCGGTAGTCGAGGAACAACAGGAGGCCGCCGAACCCGAGCCGCAAATCGAGGAAGAACAGGTTGATCTTGCATTAAGTGAACCGGACGAGTGGGAGGATCTCCTCGGCGACCTCGTCGAGCCTGAGACCGTCGGAGTTGAAGAAGACGCGGAACAGATTGACGAGCCAGGCGCGGACGAACTACCTGCGATCGAAGAGACTCGCAGTGAACCGCTGGACGTGGATACGCAGTTCGCCATTCAGGCAGAGGCGATGGGCATTGACCTTAGCGGTCTGCACGCGACCCCGAACAGGAAACCAATTGATGCCGCGCCGGAGATCGACGACGCCGTCGAAGAACAAGCGGAGGACGAACCACAAATCGAAAGTGGCGATACTTCGATCGAGGAGGACCTGATCGCTGCGGCATTCGAATCGGAAGCGGCGCAAAAGGCCCTTGCAGAGCTGCAGGAGGCAGCCGCACTGGAGGACACGCCCGAGCCTGAAGCGGAAGAAGACGTAGTGCTCGAGAGTGAGCCCGAGCCTGAAGCCGAAGAAGAAATAGAGCTCGAAAGTGAGCCCGGTCCTGAGCCTGAAGCCGAAGAACTGGATAATGTCGCGGCAGAACCGGAAGAGGAAGAGCTCGAAATCCCGGCAGACATCGAATTCGACGTCGCTGCGGAATTAGAAGCAGAAGACGAAGTTGAGCGCGAAGACGACGTCGAAGACATCGCGCTGGTCTTCGACGACAAAGTTGAGGAAGCGATCGCGACGATAGCCGCATCGTTGGACGACGAATCTTTCGAAAGCAAACAGCCAGACGTTGAGGAGCCGAGCGACGAACATAACGTCCCGGAAATGAGCGAAGAGGAAAAGACGATCAATATGATGATCGATCAGGAGCTGTTCAACATTGCGGTCGAAGATGAGGAAGGATTTGCATCGACAATAGTGCAGTTGCAGCCCAGCAAGAAGATCGAGAGCGAAATCGCCGCCCCCAGGAAGGCAGAACAGCCGCCGTTATTCGAGACGATCATCATGGAGGGCGAATCCGTCCGTAGTGAGGAGGACGTGACGGTAGATTCACGGCGATTTGACGACCCGGGCGTGTCGATTCCGCTGAAACAGACCATGAGCAAAGCCATCCGCGGTGGCCGGCGTTTCTACGACCCGCCGAGCGCTGGCGTAATCGTCGGTGTCGTCGCTTTGCTACTGCTACTGATTCTGCAGGTCATTCATCAGTCGCGCGAAGCGCTGGCGACTGTGCCGGCATTCAATAAGGCGGTTGGGCCGGTTTACCGCATGCTCGGCAGCCCGGTGACGCCGTCATGGAATATCTCCGGCTGGCGATTCGAAGCAACGAAGGGCAGCACAGATGAGGCCGATCAGTTGTTGACCATTTATTCCCGTGTTGGCAATAACTCGGACCAGGCATTGCCCTATCCGCTGGTCCATTTGTCGCTGACCGACCGCTACGAGGAGATTATTGGCAGCCGCGTCCTCGATCCCGGCGAATACCTGGCGGACAATGCAGACCCGCGCAAGCTGGTCCCACCCGGCAACACGTTCAATGCCGTTATATCGATCGAATCTCCGTCCGAGGCGGCAACCGGATTCAAACTCAACGTTTGTTATCGCCTGACCGGCGGGCAGTTGCGCTGCGCGATCGAAGACTTCAAGTAGTTCACCGATCATGCGTATTGGCCCTTATGTGCTGGCGAGCCCATTCGTGCTGGCGCCGATGGCAGGCGTCGCGGATGCGCCATTTCGACGCTTGTGCCGACGCTTCGGTGCCGGCATGACCACCTCGGAAATGACAACCGCTGACATCAGCCTCTGGAAAACGGCCAAGTCCCGGCACCGTCTCGACCTCGACCTCGATGCCGAGCCGGTCGCGGTTCAGATCGCAGGATCCGATCCCGGGCAGCTTGCGAAGGCTGCCAGGGCCTGTGTCGAGCGCGGTGCCCAGATAATCGACATCAATATGGGCTGTCCCGCAAAAAAGGTCTGCAGGAAACTCGCCGGATCGGCCCTGTTGAGGGATGAGAATCTCATCGAGAGCATACTCACCACCGTCGTGGCTGCCGTCGCGGTCCCGGTCACGCTGAAAATTCGCACCGGTTGGGACACAGAGAACAGAAACGGCAGGACCGTCGCCCGGATTGCCGAGCAAAGTGGCATCCAGGCCCTCGCCGTACACGGCCGCACGCGCGCGTGCCGTTATAAAGGTGCAGCGGAATACGAAACGATCGCGCAAATCAAAGACGCCGTTTCAATTCCCGTCATTGCCAACGGCGATATCACATCTGCGCAAAAATCACTTGAAGTATTGCGTCAAACGAATGCTGACGGCCTGATGATCGGTCGCGCCGCACAAGGACGTCCGTGGATATTTCAAGAACTTATGAGCAGCACTCAAAATGACTATGTATTTACCCCGCTAGAAAAAAATAAATTGCGTGATATTATGCTCGGCCACCTTGAAGACATGCACCGGTTCTATGGAGAGCCGATGGGTGTAAGGGTGGCAAGAAAGCATCTGACCTGGTATTGCCAACATCTCGCCAACGCGGACGAATTTCGTTACCAGGCGGTGCGCGTCGAAAGTGCATTTGAACAGATTCGACTTACGCAGGAGTACTTTGACCGGGAAGGTGCAGGTATTTCCATAGCAGCGTAGTCCCAACAGGATTTGACCAACGTGGCCCAAAATAACAACAAGAAGAAGCCGGCACTCAGTTCTCCAAAAAGCAGTAAGCCACTGCACAAGCACACCGAAGACGCGCTTAACCAGTATTTCGAAAACCTCAATGGCGACCGCCCGGGCGATCTTTACGATTTAGTGATCGGCGAGGTTGAGCGGCCGTTGTTCCAGGCGGTACTGGAATTCACGGATGGCAATCAGAGCCAGGCAGCAGGCATTTTGGGTATCAACCGTGGCACGCTGCGAAAGAAGCTCAGGTTTTACTCGCTGATTCATTGATATTTCTTTAACTTCCAGCCACTTACTCAGGGTGTATTGATGTTGACGGTGCGACGAGCGCTTATCAGCGTGTCTGACAAACGTGGTTTGATTCCATTTGTCTCCGGACTGCGTGAAATTGGCGCAGAGATACTCTCAACCGGCGGGACTTGCAGGGCGTTACGCGAAGCCGGAATCGACGTGATCGAGGTTGCCGAGAAAACCGGATTTCCCGAGATCATGGACGGTCGCGTGAAGACCCTTCATCCGAAGATCCATGGCGGTCTGCTGGGACGCCGCGGCACCGACGAGGATGTGATGGCCGAGTACGGTATCGAACCGATCGACCTGCTCGTTGTAAACCTGTATCCGTTCGAACAGACGATCGCCAGCGAAGACGCGACTATCGACGATGCCATAGAAAACATCGACATAGGTGGCCCCGCCATGATTCGCGCAGCTTCAAAGAATCACGCTGGCGTGGCCGTGGTCGTCGATCCTGCTGATTACGACAGCGTGCTCGAGTCCCTGCAGAAAAACGAGTTGTCGCTCGAGGCCCGGCGACGGCTTGCGGCGAAAGCTTACGCACTTACAGCAAGTTACGATACGGCGATTACGAAGTACTTGTCAGGCTCGCTCGGCGACGACCCCTTGGGCGAGCGCATTTTGTATTCAGGCCGCCTCGTCGAGAGAATGCGCTACGGGGAGAACCCGCACCAGAGTGCCGCGTTCTATATCGACCAGCAGGCACCCAAAGGATCACTTGCGACGGCCGAGCAAATGCAGGGTAAGGCATTGTCGTACAACAACATTGCCGACAGCGACGCGGCGCTCGACTGCGTCAGGCAATTTGAGGCGCCGGCCTGCGTCATCGTAAAGCATGCGAACCCGTGTGGCGTGGCGGTTGCCGGGACTCTCCTCGAGGCCTACGAGAATGCCTTCAAAACCGATCCGACCTCCGCATTCGGTGGCATCATCGCATTCAACCGGCCGCTCGACGCGAGCACCGCGAAAGCGGTCATTGACCGTCAGTTCGTTGAGGTTATCGTGGCGCCGAGCGTCGACGATGACGCCGCTGCCGTGCTGACGGAAAAGAAGAACGTTCGGGTGCTGCGAACAGGCGACTGGGAGCCGATAGCGGGTGACGTCGATTTCAAGAAAGTCTCGGGTGGCCTGCTCGTTCAGGGCAGAGACCTCGGCAGGATCTCGGCTGACGATCTCAAGGTCGTCACCGAAAAGGCGCCGACTCCCGAGCAGATCGACGACATGCTGTTCGCATGGACTGTCGTCAAGTACGTAAAGTCCAACGCGATCATCTTCTGTAAGGACAATATGACCATCGGCGTCGGTGCTGGCCAGATGAGCCGTGTGTACAGCACCAGGATAGCCGCAATCAAGGCAGCCGACGAAGGGCTCGAAGTGCAGGGGTCGGTGATGGCATCGGATGCGTTCTTCCCGTTCCGCGACGGCATCGACGCGGCGGCCGAGACCGGGATCGCAGCTATCATCCAGCCGGGTGGCTCGATGCGAGACGACGAGGTCATCCAGGCCGCCAACGAGCACGGCCTTGCCATGGTCTTTACCGGCATGCGGCATTTTCGCCATTAGGGTAATTTAGGCACATGAAAGTCCTGGTCATAGGGTCCGGCGGACGCGAACACGCATTAGCCTGGAAGTGTGCCCAGTCCCCTCACGTCGACGATGTCCTGGTTGCGCCGGGCAATGCCGGTACAGCCCTCGAGCCGGGCCTGCGTAATGTCGATGTTGCGCCAGACGACATCGAGGCACTTGCGCGACTCGCCCAGGCCGAGGCCATTGGCCTGACCATCGTCGGTCCCGAGGCGCCGCTCGTCGCGGGCATCGTCGATCGATTCAGGGAACTCGGTCTGCCCTGCTTCGGCCCGACTGCCGCGGCGGCGCAACTCGAAGGATCCAAAGCGTTCACCAAGGATTTTCTCGCACGCCACGATATCCCGACCGCGGCATACCGGAACTTCACGAAACTCGAAGCGGCACTCGATTACGTCCGCGAGCAGGGTGCACCGATAGTCATCAAGGCTGACGGGCTTGCAGCCGGCAAGGGAGTGATCGTGGCGACGACACTCGAGGAGGCCGAAGCCGCCGTGACGGATATGTTATCGGGTGGCCGGTTTGGCGATGCGGGCGCCCGCATCGTCGTCGAAGAGTTTCTCGATGGCGAGGAAGCAAGTTTCATCGTCGTTACAGACGGCACCAGTATCTTGCCGATGGCAACCTCGCAGGATCACAAGGCGCGCGACGAGGGCGACGTCGGCCCGAACACGGGTGGCATGGGAGCCTACTCGCCTGCACCCGTGGTAACACCCGAGATCGAGAAGAAAATCATGGATCTCGTGATTCGTCCAACGCTCGACGGCATGAAAAGCGATGGCAACGACTATCTCGGTTTTCTCTATGCGGGCCTGATGATCATGGCCGACGGCACGCCCAGGGTCATCGAATTCAATTGCCGCATGGGTGACCCGGAGACTCAGCCGATCATGGCAAGGCTGCGATCCGACCTGACAACGATCTGCACTGCGACGCTTGATGGCACGCTTAGCGAGGTGCACGCAGAGTGGGACTCGCGTGCATCGCTCGGCGTGGTCATGGCGGCCGGTGGCTACCCGGACAGCTACGCAAAAGGCAAGGCGATTTCCGGACTGCGCGATGCCGACAGCGAGACGCAAAAAGTGTTTCATGCGGGCACGGCCAGCCACGGTGACGAAGTCGTGACCAGCGGTGGTCGAGTGTTGTGCGTCGTTGGACTGGGCGACACGGTCGCGGAAGCGGCCAGGCAATCCTACGCGGCCGTCAACAAGATAAGTTGGGACGACGTCTACTTCCGTCGGGACATCGGCCATCGCGCCATCGCCAGGGAAAACGGCTAGGGGTACCGTGATCACGACGGCCGAAGCGCGCGATGCCATCCTGGCCGCCATGCCGGCCCTGGAGCCCGAGTCAGTTCCAGTAGACGTGTCGGCTGGACGAGTGCTTCGTCAAAGCATACTCGCCGAGCGCGACCAACCGCCGTTCGATCGCGTCATGATGGATGGCATAGCGATTTCGTTTCGCGATTTCGACAAGGGTGTCCGACAGTTCCCGCTACAGGCAACGCAAGCAGCCGGCGACGAAACGCTCTCGCTCGAGCCCGGCAAGGCTATCGAAATAATGACCGGTGCCTCGCTACCGCATGGTGCGGATTGCATCGTACCGGTGGAACGCATCGTCGTGAGCAACGGCACCGTTGAGTTCGAGAAAGATTACAAAGCCAAAGAGCGGCAATTCATACACCCGCGTGGCTCCGACTACAAGCAAGACGCCGTGCTACTCAATTCCGGCAAACGCATCTCAGCGATGGACATTGCGATCATCAACTCCTGCGGTTTAACCAACGTGGAAGTCAGCCGGTCACCGTCTATTCGCGTGATCTCGACGGGCAACGAACTGGTACCAGCAGGTGATCCGATCGAGCCACACCAGATTCGCATGTCGAATGGTCCGGCGGTTATCGCGATGCTCGGGCAACACGGTTTCGGCGACTGCGCCCACGATCATCTGGTCGACGAGCCCGAACTCCTTGGAAAAAATATCGGCAAACACCTCGAGGACGCCGATGTGCTGATCCTCTCGGGCGGCGTGTCCATGGGCAAAGCCGATTACATCCCGCAAGTACTTGCGGATCTTGGCGTTGAGGTCGTTTTCCACAAAATCAGCCAGCGGCCAGGCAAGCCGATGTGGTTTGGCATGGGACCGAAACAGCAAGCGGTATTTGCTTTGCCAGGCAATCCGGTTTCGACGCTCGTTTGCTGCCGTCACTATGTTATTCCGGCGCTGCACGCCGCATCGGGACTAAAAGAGTCGCAGCCGGAATTTGCAACGCTGACCCAAAGCGTCATGTTCAAACCGAAACTGACGTATTTCCTGCCAGTGCGATTGCTGTCCAACACCGGTGGTCAGGTGCTCGCCATGCCGGTACATACCAACACGTCGGGAGATTTCGCTGCCCTGTCCGGAACGGACGGTTACCTGGAATTACCGCTCGAGGAAAGTAACTTCCCGGCAGGAAGCTCTGCGATACTGAAGCGCTGGTAATTCGGCAGGCCAATCACAAGCCGTTCGTAAGACAGCCGCAACGGAGTCGATTATGTGTAGAAATATCAGAACACTGTTCAACTTCGAACCGCCTGCAACTGACGACGAGATTCGCGCATCAGCGATTCAATTTGTTCGCAAGTTAAGTGGCGCGACGAAACCATCGAAAGCAAACCAACCTGTGTTCGATCGCGCAGTAGACGAGATCGTCGAGACAACCAGGACGCTTCTTGCTTCTTTGGTAACAACCGCCCCACCCAAAAACCGTCGCGTCGAAGCGGAGAAGGCGCGCGCCCGAGTTGAACGGCGGTTTGGCCGATCTTCCAACGGATAATGCTGGATGAATCGGGGATACAGACATTTCTGATCACAACCTACAGACCGAGTCGGTGATAACTTGCCCTGCTTGCGGCCATTCTGCTGCTGAGGAAATGCCCACCAATGCGTGTCAGTGGTTCTACGAGTGTGTCGCTTGCAAAACGCTGCTCAGGCCGAAGCCAGGCGACTGTTGTGTTTTTTGCTCGTTCGGGACCGTGAAGTGCCCGCCAGTGCAGGCCGGCAGCGATTGTTGTGATTGAGCTCCACTGGCAGATACCAGAGAATTGGGATCCCGATACCCGCTCGCAAGGAATCAGTATGGCTGCAAAGAGTCGCACAATCGCAGTGGTCGTGATTTACGGTCTGGCGCTGCTTGTATCCGGCATCGCGGTATTCCTGAGTGGCGATAAAAAATTCGGGCTGGTCTCGGTATTGGCTTTGATCGTCTTGATGATCTTCATCGTTGCCGATCGGAGAGGCGTTCGGCGCAGTGCGGCCTGACAATGCGATAGAGTGTTCGAATGCCGAACGCATCAGATCTCAAATTTCAGGGTTAGGTCGCAGAAAATGTGGGAGGTGCGCACTCAGATCATTCCATCAGGCGTGAGATACCACATCCTGCAGGGACCGTCTCCGCTATCTTTCCGGGACTTTTTTTCCATACTCGAGAACAACACAGACTTCGGTCGGTGGTACAGCGAGACAATCGCGAGCTGCGATTTCAAGGCGTTCTTTTGGGAATTGCCCCCGGTAACCGTGGATACTATTGAAGATGAGGCGGAGTTTGTTCTTATAAGCTCTGCTTCCCTCGCGGGGCTGCACCCCGATCCGGCACCGTTCGAATCGCAATTCGCGCTCCATCAAAGTGAGGACATTGTCACGTTCCCCAACCTGGGAGGGGATGCTTTGTTGATTGTCCCCGCTCCTGTTGGCGCATTTGAGGCTTATACGCACCTCGCGGCCTTCCTCCGAAACGCGCCCGGCAGCCAGATCGAATCGCTCTGGAAAGTCGCAGCTGCCACGGTACGCGAGAATCTCAGTCATGTGCCTAAATGGCTCAGCACCGCAGGGCTGGGAGTGTCATGGCTCCATCTTCGTCTCGACAGTCGTCCCAAGTATTACCGGTACGCACCCTACAAGATTGCGGCCTGAGTATGCATTCGTAGTAGCTTCTGCCAATGACTGATCAGGACCAGAAGAAATCCGGACAGAGCACCGATTCGATGACCCTGGCAGGCCAACAGCCTTTGCCGTCGGACTCCGCCGCGGCTTCGTGGACAGTTGCCGGAATTGTCGTGATGTTTGCCGCAGGCTTGCTTACCGTCGGCGCACTACGTTATTACAATCTGCATTTAGAAGACCCGCCATCCGTAGCCGCGTATGCATCGCTTATATATATCGGTCTCACCGTCCTTGCAGCGTTCTTTCTTATTCGTGCAGGGGCGCCTGTCAGGCATCTTGGTTTTGTACTGACGGTTCGGCCTTGGTTGATTATCGTCTTCGTGTTGCTCGGTGTGGCCCTGCTGCAACTCGCCGGATCGTTGCTGACGCCGGTCTGGGAAAACGTCTTTGGTTCGGGACGCGATCTAACGCGTTTTTCAGACGTTGCCGGGTCACCTGCCGCACTGGTCCGACTATTGGTGCTCAACTGGACATTCGCTGCTTTCGGCGAGGAACTGGCGTTTCGCATCGTGCTGATGCGTGGAATTGCGTACGCGCTGGGTGACAGTCGGATGGCCATTGCAACCGCGCTGATTGCGCAGGCAGTTATCTTCGGCCTCGTCCACGTTTATCAGGGACCCGCGGGCATCGCCGGCACCGCAATCAGCGGCCTCGTGTACGGTTGTCTGACGCTGGCCGCGAGAGGAAGTATCTGGCCGGCCGCCATCGCCCATGGACTGAACAACACGATCGGCATTGTGGAAATGTACTCGGCATAGTCAATCACGCGCACACGATACGCCCTTTTTGAGGGCCAGGCAGCAATTGCCTGCCTTTATGACGATAGAGGCTTCGTTGCTGATAGGATAGCGACAGGCTGTCTTTTACTCGAAGCGGCTGGATCAAGTGAGGAGGTAAGTGAATGGCCCGTTCCGGGAAACCCGGGTTCAGTCTTCAACGCCGCGCAATAGTTGCTGGCGCGGTAGCCCTGTCAGGTTAGCTCATTTTTCCGACGGCGACGTTAGCCGGTGACAAGCGAGCTACATCAATCGGGAGAGAGAGAATGGATATCGAGCGGTTTGTCGAAGACTGTGTAGTCACGAATCAAGAGGCGGATGCGCAAACCGCTGTCAAGGAAGTGCTTGCCAGGGCAGTCTCGACACCGAATGCGGTCATGGCGGCCCTGGGCGATCCGGTGAAGGCCGGGCTGAACGTCCTTCTCAGTT
>JAOTVR010000030.1 GCA_029863305.1 Gammaproteobacteria bacterium
TGCAAGGAAGTTTTCAAGGAACTACCGATGGAATTCGCTGTTGAGGCGCAGGCACTGCTGAACGTCAGCCTCGAGGGAGCCGTCGGCTAAGGAAATACAATGCTCCAGATTGATAATCTCAAAGCTTCTATCGGCGACACCGAAATTCTTCGCGGCGTATCGCTGGATATCGGCGCTGGCGAAGTCCACGCCATCATGGGTCCGAATGGCTCCGGTAAAAGCACCCTGGCGCAGGTCATCGCAGGCCATGACGACTACCGGGTGACGTCCGGCAGCGTGACATTCAACGGTCAGAATCTACTTGAACTCGAGCCCGAGGAGCGTGCGCGCGAAGGGATCTTTCTCGGCTTCCAGTACCCGGTGGAGATCCCCGGCGTGAATAATGCCTATCTGCTCAAGGCGGCAGTCAACGCGAAGCGCAAGCACCAGGGGCTGGCCGAGATAGATGCGTTCGAGTTCCTGAAGCTCGCGAAAGAGAAAATGGCCCTGCTCGGCATGGATCCGAAGTTTCTGAATCGCGGAGTCAACGAGGGCTTTTCGGGCGGCGAGAAAAAGCGCAACGAGATACTGCAAATGGCAATGCTCGAACCGCGCCTGGCGATTCTCGATGAGACGGATTCCGGACTCGATATCGATGCCCTGCGCGCTGTGGCAGAGGGCGTCAACGCATTACGCTCACCGGACCGGGCGATCGTGCTCGTCACGCACTATCAGCGACTGCTCGATTACGTTCAACCCGATCATGTGCATGTCTTGTCTGCAGGCAGGATTGTACGTTCGGGCGACAAGTCCCTCGCGCTGGAACTCGAAGAAAGGGGTTACGACTGGGTCCGTGAGGCAGCAATCGGATGAACTCAGCTGCCCTCTCATTTGACGCGCTGCAAGAGGCTGTAGAAAAGCTGCCGGACGGTCGTTTGGCCGCTTCGCGCCGTGCAGCTCTCGAGCATTTGCGGCAACATGGCCTGCCCACCACACGCGATGAAGACTGGAAGTACACCGATCTCTCGTCGCTTGTCGACATCGGCAATCAATCGATCGAGTGTGACAGCGATCGATCCCGGTCTCCGGAACTCGAGCGTCAGATCGAAAGCATCAAACGTTCGATCGAGGCCGACTGGCTCGTCATCGCCAACGGGCTGATCGATGATCGGTCGGTGCGTGCTTTCGACAATGCCAATGTCAGCGTGTCTCGCCTGAGCGATTCGGACGCCGAGCTTGAATACCGCGCCCCGCTGAGCGATCTCAATACCGCACTGCTGCACGACGGCCTGCACATCCACATCAATGCAAATGCAGGACTGAAGCGGCCAATTGGAATTCTGTTCATTGACGATGCGACGATTGCCGCCGGCATGTCGCAGGCACGCGTAGAGATTGCGATGGCCGACAACAGCGATGCCAGTATCATCGAATGTCACTCATCGCTCGGTTCGGCCAGGCACTATGCAAACTCGGTGGTCAAACTCGTGCTCGGCAGCGGCGCGCGCAGCAATTACGTCCGCATACAGGAGCGCTCGCAGCATCATGATCAGACCGGACGCTTGAGCGTCGATGTTGGACGCGACAGTGAATTCAATCACTGCGCATTCGATCTCGGTGGCGGATTGATTCGAAACGATCTCTCCATCGACATCGCAAAGCCCGGCGGCCGGACCGCATTTGACGGTCTGTACCTCATCGGGGATCGACAGCATGTCGACAACCACACTCGCGCCGATCACCGCGTCGGGCCCGCCGAGTCGCAGCAGGAGTATCGCGGCATCCTGACCGGCCACTCCCGCGGCGTCTGGAATGGCAAGGCAATCGTGCATGCAGGCGCAGACGGAACCGACGCTGCTCAGGCGAATCACAATCTTCTGCTGTCCGACAAAGCGGAAATCGATGCCAAGCCCGAGCTGGAGATTTACGCCGATGACGTCAAATGCAGTCATGGCACGACTATAGGACAACTTGACGAAGCCGCGCTCTTTTATTTGCGCACGCGTGGCCTCAGCAGGCATGACGCGAAGCAGATACTGACCCGGGCTTTCGCCCAGGCGATCGTCAGCAAATCACCAATCGATGCGATACACGGTGTTTTGAGCGAGAAGATAGCTGCGCGCCTTGGCGAGTTGATGGGCGGAGCAACGATGTGACTCAATTGCAAAAATGTGATCAACCACAAGTCGCAGATTGTCGCCAGGACTTTCCTGCGCTGCATCAAGACGTCAATGCACACGCCCTCGTCTATCTCGATAGTGCCGCATCCGCGCAGCAACCGACGTCGGTCATCGAAGCCGTTGCCGACTATCAGCGAGAGGACCACGCAAATGTCCATCGCGGTGTGCATACCCTGAGTCATCGTGCAACAGATGCATACGAAGGCGCACGCGACAAGATTCAGTCATTCATCAACGCGTCGAGCCGCAGTGAGATTGTGTTGACCAGTGGTACGACCGAATCGATCAATCTAGTTGCGCAGAGTTTCTGTCGCCCCCGTCTCGATCCCGGTGACAAGATTCTCATTACGCACCTGGAACATCATTCGAATATCGTGCCGTGGCAGATCGTGTGCGAACAGACCGGCGCCGAGCTTGTTGTTGCCCCTATTAACACGCGCGGCGAACTCGACATCGACGCGTTCTACAGCCTGCTGACTGATGACGTGCGGCTCCTCGCTATCGCTCAGGTCTCGAATGCGCTGGGCACGGTCAATCCGCTTCGAGACATTATTCCCAGGGCCAAATCGCTGGGTATTCCCGTGCTCGTGGACGGCGCACAGGGTGTTCCTCATATGCCAATCGATGTGCAGTCACTTGGCTGTGACTTCTATGCCTTCTCGGGACACAAGATGTTCGGTCCGACCGGGACCGGCGTGCTGTTCGGCAAGGAGAGCCTGCTCGATGCCATGCCACCGTATCAGGGTGGCGGGGACATGATACTCGAGGTGTCCTTCGACGGGACGGTGTATAACGATCTGCCCTACAAGTTCGAAGCAGGAACACCCAATATCTCCGGCGTTGTAGGACTTGGCGCGGCGATCGATTACCTGTCGTCAGTCGGTATGTCGCGGATTGCGCAGCATGAAGGACAATTGCTCGCTTACCTGATGCAGAAGCTTGGCGAAGTCGAGGGTATTCGCCTGATTGGCACAGCGGCCGAGAAATCCGGCGTTCAGTCGTTCCTCGTCGACGACATTCACTCACACGATCTGGGCACAATTCTGGATCACCAGGGCGTGGCAATCCGCACCGGACACCATTGCGCCATGCCAGTGATGGACTTCTTCGGTGTATCCGGCACGGCGCGCGCTTCGCTGGCGCTGTACAACAACGCGGAGGACGTTGACCGATTGGTAGAGGCTGTGGAAAAAGCGCGGCAAATTTTTGCATGAACGCTGTCGATTTACATAGCGGCGATGATTTGCGCGAACTGTATCGCGAGTTGATTCTTGACCACGCTCGCAATCCGCGCCATTTCGGCAAGATCGATCATCCTACGCACACAGCGGAGGGCATCAATCCTTTGTGTGGCGACAAGCTTCGGCTCAGTGTGCGCGTCGATCGTCACGGCAACATTGCTGATGCCAGTTTTGAAGGATCGGGTTGCGCGATATCTGTAGCATCGGCATCGCTATTGACCGATATGATCATCGGCGTGCCAGTGGCACAGGCGCTGACATGCTTTGATATTGTCACGCAGCGCCTGACCGCTCCAGATGTCGATCACGAACGGGACATTGGTATCGATCTCAGCAAGATCAAGGCGCTCGACGGCGTGCGCGAATTCCCGTCACGTGTCAAGTGCGCCACCCTGGCCTGGCACGCGTTGAGGTCGGCCATGCACGGCCAGACGGCACCGGTTTCCACGGAGTAACAGATACGATGTTTGGCCATACCAACGAACCATTCACGCTGTCGCGCGACGTCAAGGCGATCATAATTCCGGCAGGCGAGCAGCTTTTGCTGCGTGAAGGTACAAGCGGTTTCATCACTCAGGCGCTTGGCGGCAGCTTTACGGTGTATGTCGAGGGCAATTTGTTTCGCGTCGCCGGCAGCGATGCTGACGCCATCGGCAAGGAGCCCGTGCCGCCACCGGAAGTGCCCGAGAATGCATCGGATGCCGATATCGAAGCGGTCATCTGGCAACAGCTGAAGACCTGTTATGACCCGGAAATCCCGGTTGACATCGTCGAACTCGGACTGATTTATCGTTGCGAAGTCACACCGCTTGGCAATGGCGAGCGCTCCGTCAGTATCGATATGACGTTGACCGCACCTGGGTGTGGCATGGGCGACGTTCTTGTTCAGGACGCGAAAGAAAAGGTCGCGGTTATTCCGACAGTATCCGATGTTGTTGTCGAACTGGTCTTCGACCCACCCTGGCATCAGGGCATGATGTCCGATGAGGCGCGACTGCAGACCGGACTGATGTAAACTTGGCAAATCACCCGAACAGAATAACGATCAATGAAGACCCTTACACTGGTCCGCCACGCCAAATCCAGCTGGAAAGAACGAGCACTCAGCGACCGCGACAGGCCACTCAATAAACGTGGGGAACACGACGCGCCGATCATGGCGAAGCGCATTGCGGAAGCCGGAATCAGACCGTCACAAATTATCAGCAGTCCAGCCGTGCGCGCCTGGACGACAGCACGAATCTTCGCGAAAGCACTCGGATACCCGGTCGAATTCCTGCAGCGCGAAGATGGCCTCTACCTTGCATCGCTGGACAACCTACTCGATGTCGTCGCCACGCAGGACGCCGGCTTTAATAATCTGATGTTGTTTGCGCACAATCCCGGCCTGACCGACTTCGCCAACTACCTCATCCCGGGTTTGACCAGCAACTTGCCTACAAGCGGCGTGGTCTCGGTGACAATGGAAAGCGAGGACTGGCTGCTGTACGACCGGCCGAAAACGGAGCTGGTCGTCTACGATTATCCAAAGAAACCGAATTAGGTTCAGCGTCCTTTGCGTCAAAAGAACTCCGACCCCGCATCAACTAGCATTCAGGGACGTTGACGGCCAAACCGCCTTTTGACGTTTCTTTGTAACTCGATGACATGTCGAGACCTGTCTGCCGCATTGTCTCGATAACCTGATCCAGCGACACCTTGTGCGTACCATCACCGTGCATCGCGAGTCTGGCGGCATTTATAGCTTTCACCGCTCCCATCGCATTTCTTTCTATGCAGGGTATTTGTACGAGTCCACCAATCGGATCACACGTGAGGCCAAGGTTGTGTTCCATGCCAATCTCCGCCGCTTCCTCGATATGGTCGTTGCTGCCACCGAGTGTCGCGGCGAGACCCGCGGCGGCCATCGAACAGGCGACCCCTACTTCGCCCTGGCAACCCATCTCGGCGCCTGATATCGACGCGTTGACCTTGTAGAGGATGCCGATTGCGCCAGCCGTTAACAGGAAATCACGGATGCCCTCGTCCGATGCACCCGCAACGAAGCGAACGTAGTACATCAAAACCGCCGGGATGATACCCGCCGCACCGTTCGTCGGCGACGTTACGACACGCCCGCCCGCGGCATTTTCTTCATTGACGGCAATGGCAAAAGCATTGACCCATTCCATGGCATCCAGGCCCGACTTATCGGCACGCGCCAACAGCCGCCGTTGCAACTTCCCTGCGCGACGCAACACCGACATGTTTCCCGGCAGTACGCCGTCCTGGCTCAAACCGCGTTCTATGCACGCCCGCATGGCCTGCCATAGATCTGCAATGCGATTCTCGATCTCATCGGCGCTGCGCCAATGGCGCTCATTCCGGAAGACAAGCTCTGCAATACTCAATTCGTTTTCTGCGGCGACATTCAGCAGGGAATCACCACTGTCAAACAGAAAAGGCGGGTCCCCTTCCTGCTCGGTAGGCTCGGGCTCCTGATCCCGCGCAATGAATCCGCCGCCGAGCGAATAGTACTTTTCATCGAGCAAGGACTCGTCGGACGCCGACTTCGCGACAAACCGCATCCCGTTAGTATGGCGCGGCAATTCTTCGCCAAACTCGAAGCGCAACTGTTGCTCGGGATCGAAGTGAATCTTGCCCACACCGAGAACATCGAGTTCCTTGCGCTGCCGGACGCCACGAAGAATACCGTCAACAGCATCCGGATCGATCGTTTCCGGCTGCAAGCCCATCAGTCCAAGTATCACAGCCGAGTCCGTGCCGTGGCCTTTGCCTGTATAGGCCAGCGACCCGTACAAGACCACATCGATCGACGCGATCTGGTCGGCAACGCTGCCGAGCTGCTGCGTAAATGCATAGGCAGCCTTCATGGGGCCTACCGTGTGCGAGCTGGACGGTCCGATGCCAACTTTGAATATATCGAAGATGCTGATCGCCGCCATGACTATTCCGACCCGAGTGACAGCAGGGATGCATTACCGCCGACAGCAGAGACGTTGTTGCTGACAGTGACCTCCGTGCCAAAACGCGGCAAGTAATGCGGTCCGCCGGCCTTGGGTCCGGTTCCGGACAGCCCGCGACCGCCGAAGGGTTGCACGCCGACGACGGCACCAATCATGTTGCGATTGATATAAATGTTGCCCGCGGCCGATCGCTCGGCGAGGTAGCGGGCTCTTGAGTCAATTCGAGTGTGTAACCCCATCGTCAGACCGTATCCGGTCGCGTTAACGGCATCAACGGTCGCGTCCAGGTGCTTGCCGCGATAGCGCAATACATGCAGCACGGGCCCGAACACTTCCCTGTCGAGCGCATCGACGCTGTCGATCTCGATCAGCGTGGGTGCAAAAAAAGTACCGCATTGCGTCGCGTCCGGCAGCGTGCAGCGATGCACGATCTTTGCAGTGGCCGCCATTTTCTCGACGTGCTGATCGAGTAACGCGCACGCCTCTTTATCGATGACCGGTCCAACATCGGTCGACAGCAGTGCCGGATCGCCAATGCCCAGCTCCTGCATATGCCCGACCAGCAATTCGATCACCCGCGGCGCGATTTCTTCCTGCAGACACAACAGGCGCAGCGCCGAACAGCGCTGCCCCGCGCTGTTGAACGCAGAAAAAACACTATCCAGAACAACCTGTTCCGGCAACGCCGAACTGTCGACGAACATCGCATTCTGCCCGCCGGTTTCGGCAATCAGCACGCCGATCGGACCGTCGCGGCCGGCCAGGCTGCTGTTGATCAGCCGAGCCGTTTCGGTCGAACCGGTGAAAGCGACACCTGCGACCCGCGGATCGGCGACAGCTCGTCCGCCGATCGACGCGCCATCGCCTGGCAGGAAATGCAATGCTGAGGACGGCACACCCGCCTCGAGCAAGATCCGGACCGCCTGAAATGCGATCAACGGGGTCTGTTCGGCCGGCTTCGCCAGCACCGCATTGCCGGCGGCCAGTGCCGCGGCGATCTGGCCTGTGAAGATCGCGAGCGGGAAATTCCACGGGCTGATGCATACGAACACCCCTTTGCCACGCAATTGCAAGGTATTGCGTTCGCCCGTCGGCCCGGGGAGCTCGCGAGCTTCGCCGAACAACTGGCGCGCCTGCGCGGCGTAAAAGCGCAGGAAGTCAACGGCCTCACGCAATTCGGAGACTGCGTCGGGGATGGTTTTGCCCGCCTCTGCAACGCACAGCGCCAGAAGCTCGGCGGAGCGCTCTTCAAAAATCTCGGCAGCCCTGTCCAGGATGTCAGCGCGCTGCCGCGCCGGCGTTCGATCCCACGCCGACTGACCTGCGACGGCCTGTTTCAGCGCCGCATCCACATGCTCCGCCGTCGAGAGTTCACAACGGCCAATGACCTGACGGGCATCGGCAGGATTCACCGACGCTTGCTGCCGACCCTGCATTGCCTTGCCGCCGACGATCGGATGTGCATCATGGTTTTGCCGTATCGCAGCCTGCATCTTCATCACCAGATCCGCGCTGACGTTGTGATCCGGCAGGTTGATTCCCGCCGAATTTCGACGCTCATTGCCGTACAAATCGCAAGGCGAAACGATGCCGGGATGCGGCCTGAATTCAGACTCTTGTGCTTTTACCAGCGGGTCGGCGACGATGTCCTCGACGTCGATTGTCTCATCGACTATGCGATTCACGAACGACGTATTCGCGCCGTTCTCCAACAATCGGCGAACGAGGTAAGGCAACAGATCTTCGTGGCTGCCTACGGGCGCATACACGCGGCATGGTCGCGCGAATTTCTCCGGGTTGACGACCTCGGCATAGAGCTCCTCGCCCATGCCGTGGAGACGCTGGAATTCGTAATCGCGACGCGGCCCGGCGTATTGCAGCACGCTAGCCAGGGTGTGCGCATTGTGCGTTGCGAACTGTGGATAGATGGCCTTATCCGCCGCCAATGCCTGACGCGCGCAGGCGAGATACGAAACGTCCGTATGCGATTTGCGCGTAAATACCGGGTAACCCGGCAGCCCCTGCTCCTGCGCACGCTTGATCTCCGTGTCCCAATAGGCGCCTTTGACCAGCCGAACAGGTATCCGGCGTCCAAGCTCCGCGGCAAGACCGGCCAGGTGACCCACGACATCGCGTGCCCGCCGCTGATACGTCTGCACGGCGAGACCCAGTCCTTCGTAGCCGCGCAGCACGTCTTGTCTGAATACCTTTTCGAATACCTGCAATGATATTTCGAGTCGCTCGGCTTCTTCAGCGTCGATTGTCAGGGCGATGCCGCAGGCCCTGGCGTGCGCAGCGAGTTCGGTGACGCGCGGCACCAGTTCCGTCATCACCCGATCGGATTGCAGGTACGAGTATCGCGGATGCAAGGCCGATAATTTCACCGAGATACTGGCAGCGGAAAAAACGTCACCCGTGTCGCCTGCGGCATCGTGACCGATACGGCCGATCGCGTTGTAATAGGCATCAAAATAGCGCGCAGCGTCCGCTCGTGTCAGCGCCGCTTCGCCGAGCATGTCGAACGAATAGCGATATGCCCTGTTCTCTTTTTTCAATGATCGATCGCGCGCCTCGTCGATCGTGCGGCCCATGACGAACTGGTGGCCCATGATCCGCATTGCCTGCCGCATCGCCGTTCTTACTACCGGTTCACCGGCGCGGCTTGCAAGCTTGCCGAGCAGCTGCACGGGATTCCTGCCCGTAACCTCGTCGAGCTGCAGTAACTTGCCGGTCAGCATCAGGCCCCAGGTCGATGCATTGACGAACAGCGAATCGCTAACGCCGATATGGTCCCGCCACCGCGCCGAGCTTATCTTGTCGGCAATCAGCTTGTCGGCCGTGTCCGCATCGGGAATCCGCAACAGCGCTTCGGCAATACACATGAGCAGGACGCCTTCCGCCGACGACAGGTCATATTGCTGCAGAAACGCATCGATACCGCCTTCCTGCGTCTTGTTTTGCCGCACAGCGCGAACCAGCTGCGCGGCCGTGTCGTGGATACGCTGCCGCGCCCGATCTCCCGGATCCGCAGCCTGCGCCAACTCTCTGACCAGCGACTCCTCATCCGCCAGGTACAGGTCGTTAAGCGACGGAATTGAATCCGGATGTGCGGCTTTCTGGTCGGTGAATCGCATAGGGCGGCGATTATAGGGTATCGGGGAAGCCCTAGATATCGAAATATCGAGGCGCGTGATTGCTATAATTCGCCCTCCTCTGAAGCCGTGAGAATCATCCCGTGTCCGCCAGCTTTCTCCAGTCTCTCGCAGAACAAACCGACGCTCTCAAGTCTCAAGGACTCTACAAGACCGAACGCCTGATTGCCGGCCCGCAGCAGGCGGCCATTGATGTCCGCAGCAATGGCGAGGTCCAACATGTCCTGAATCTGTGCGCCAATAATTATCTCGGCCTGGCGAACCATCCGGACGTAATCGCCGCGGCCCACAAGGCGCTGGATGAATACGGTTACGGCATGGCATCCGTGCGCTTCATTTGTGGCACGCAGACTCTGCACAAGGAACTGGAACAGCGGATCAGTGACTTCCTTGGCACCGAAGACACCATCCTCTACCCATCCTGTTTTGACGCGAATGGCGGCCTGTTCGAGACCATACTCGGCGAACAGGATGCGGTCATTTCCGACGCCTTGAATCACGCGAGCATCATCGACGGCATCCGTCTGTCAAAGGCGCAACGATTCCGATATCGGCACAATGATATGCAGGACCTGCAGGCACAACTCGAGGCCGCCGACAGCGCCAACGTCAAACTTGTCGTGACCGACGGGGTATTCTCGATGGACGGCACGATCGCCGATCTCGCCGCAATTTGCGATCTGGCCGACAAGCACGACGCGCTGACGATGATCGATGACTGCCACGCAACGGGTTTCCTCGGGGACACGGGCCGTGGCACTCACGAGTACCGCGGGACGATGGGACGCGTCGACATCATTACCGGAACACTGGGTAAAGCACTCGGCGGCGCGTCGGGTGGATTTACCTCGGGACGCAAGGAAATTGTTGCCTGGCTGCGGCAGCGATCCCGGCCTTATCTGTTTTCGAACTCGGTTGCCCCGATCATTGCCGCGTCGTCAATCGCGGTCTTTGAGCTGCTCGAACGGGACAGTTCGCTGCGTGAGAAACTGCATGCCAACGCGGCCTATTTTCGCAGTCAGATGACCGATCGAGGCTTCGATCTCAAACCCGGAGAACATCCGATCATCCCCGTCATGCTCGGCGATGCGAAGCTCGCGACGACCATGGCCGACAAGCTGCTGCAACGCGATATCTACGTGATTGGCTTCGCATTTCCGGTCGTGCCGCAGGGCCAGGCCCGCATTCGCACGCAGATGTCGGCCGGACTGAGCCGCAAACAACTCGATCGGGCGGTTGAAGCATTCACTAAAGTAGGACGTGAACTTAAGGTCATAAGCTGATGAAAGCATTAGTAAAATCTAAAGCTGAGCGCGGTATCTGGATGGAGGAAATCGAGCGGCCGCGCGTCGGCCATAACGATGTTCTGATCAGGATCAACCGCACGGCAATTTGCGGCACCGACATTCACATCTACCAGTGGGATGACTGGGCGCAGCGCACGATCCCGGTGCCGCTGACCGCGGGGCACGAATTCAGCGGCGAAATTGTCGAGTGCGGTAGTGAGGTGAAGGGTTACCACGTTGGCGATCGAGTCTCCGCAGAAGGACACATCACCTGCGGCGTGTGTCGTAACTGTCGCGCCGGTCGCCGCCACCTCTGCATGAATACCCTTGGCGTCGGTGTCAGCCGGCCGGGCGCATTCGCCGAATACCTGGCTGTACCAGCTTTTAACGTGTTCAAGCTCCCGGACACCATTAGCGATGACATGGCGTCGATTCTGGATCCGCTTGGCAATGCAACGCACACGGCCCTGTCATTCGACGTCGTCGGCGAAGACGTACTGATAACCGGAGCAGGTCCGATCGG
The DNA here is from genome assembly GCA_029863305.1 of Gammaproteobacteria bacterium. Classification (GTDB taxonomy): domain Bacteria; phylum Pseudomonadota; class Gammaproteobacteria; order Steroidobacterales; family Woeseiaceae; genus UBA1847. Next base: position 11,328 of record JAOTVR010000030.1, read on the forward strand.
CATCATGGCCGTCGCCATCGCCCGTTACGCGGGGGCACGCCACATCGTCATAACCGACATCAACGACTACAGACTGGAACTGGCCAAGAAAATGGGCGCATCACGCGCGCTCAACGTAACCCGGGAGTCGATAGACGACACGATGCGCGGCCTCGGAATGGAAGAAGGCTTTGACGTCGGAATGGAAATGTCAGGCAACCCGCAGGCGTTTCGCGACATGCTGCGCACAATGCATCACGGCGGCAAGGTGGCCCTGCTGGGCATACCGCCAGGCGATACCAGCATCGACTGGAACGAGGTGATTTTCAAAGGACTGATCATCAAAGGTGTCTACGGACGCGAGATGTTCGAAACCTGGTACAAGATGTCGAGCATGCTGCAGAGCGGTCTGAATATTGACCCGATCATCACACATCACTACCCGATCGACGAATTCCAGCCGGCCTTTGACCTGATGGAATCCGGTCAGTCGGGCAAGGTCATACTGCACTGGACCTGAGTCGGCGAGACTGTGGCCCTCCTACTGGATGGCGCAGAAGCAGTGCGAATAGATTCCCCTGGGATCGTTGAAGCGCAGCAGTGTGTCGGTCTTCTCGCCAAGCTGCCGGGCCATCTCTTCAAGAGCCAACGGCCGATCCAGCCAGGCCGACACGTCAACACCTGCGCGCACACTCATGCCAAGTAAATCGACGAAGAACTGTTCCATCGCTGACATCTCATGGTCGATGTTCTTGATACCGAATTCATCCTCACCAAGTCCCGCAAGTTCCGCTGCGGCAGCAATCGCATCGTCAAGGCCGCCAAGCTCATCGATGAGCCCGTTGTTCAGGGCATCAATTCCCGTCCAGACCTGCCCCTGACCAATCAGGTCAACCTCACTCTTTTCCATCTCGCGCGCCGCAGCAACATCGCTGATAAAATCGTCGTAGCCATCATTGATAACGAGCTGAAAGAGCTGCTTGGCGTGTTCGGACATTTCCTTGTCGGGCCGCAATTCACCCGACCATGGCGTCGAACCGACACCATCCGTGGCGATTCCGATCGCATCGAGTGTTCGTTGATAGGTCGGGAACATGCCAAATATGCCAATCGATCCGGTGATGGTCGACGGACTCGCAATAATCCGGTCTGCGTTCATTGAAATCGTATAGCCGCCTGATGCAGCGACGCTGCTCATTGAAGCAACCACGGGAATTCCTTTGGCACGCAACGCCTTGACCTCGTCCGTTATGATCTCCGATGCGAACGAACTGCCGCCAGGGCTGTCGACCCGAAGGACTACGGCTTTGACCGATTCGTCGTTGCGTGCCCGCCGCAACAATGCCGCAGTCGAATCGCCGCCGATTCTCCCCGGCGGCTGCGTGCCGAAGAGGATTTCTCCCGCGGCGACTATGACGGCCACGTTCTCGGCGCCGGCCTTGCCGCCGGATAGCAATCGCATTTGCGCAAGATAGTCGTACATGCCCGCAGAACTGAATGTATCCGGAGTTTCGGAATCCTCGCCAACAAGGTCAATCAACAGACTGCGCACCTCTATGCGTGTCAGCAAATCATCGACAAGGCCATGTTCTTCAGCAGCTGTCGCTATGTCGCCGCCGGCCGCCCTGACGTATTCCAGATAGTTGTTCGCAAAATCACCAATCGCTCCATCCTCGAGGCCTCTGGCTGTCTCAACATCCGTTTGATACAGCACCCATAGTTGATTGATGAGTCGCGTCGTCGTTTCGCGATCCTCGTCGGACATGTCCATGCGCGTATACGGCTCGACAAACGACTTATGTGTTCCCACGCGAAATACGTTCCAATCGATGCGCAATAACTCGATCGCGTCCCGGAAGTAATTCTGGAAACGACCGAAGCCCCGCATGATCAGCAATCCGTCAGGATGCAAATAGACCTGATCAGCATGGGCGGCCAGGTAATAGCCCTGCTGACTCAGGAAATCAGCGCTGGCAATGACAGGCTTTCCAGACGATTTGAACTCCTCAATCGCCGCAGCAATGTGCTGCAACTTGCTGAGGCCGGCCCCAAACAGACCGCTAAGCTCAAGATAGACCACCTCTATCCGATCATCGTCCCTGGCGTACTCCAATGCATCAACGATGTCCTGCACCAATGTCTGTGGCTTGCCGTCACCGGCCAACTCCGCCAGCGCGCGGTCCAGCGGATCGCCCTCGTACTGCTCGACCAGAAATCCAACCGGTTGAATGACAAGTGCGGCCGTTTTTGGAAGTACCCGTGGGGCGCCTGACATTGCGCCGAAAAAACCGAAGAACAAGAACAATAACAGCACGAGGTGCAGTACCTTGCGCAGCACATCTGCGCCGCTCCAGACGGCAGAAAAGAGCCTGACTAGCAGATTTTTCCTGGTCACGATTTACTCACCCTGCATAAGTGATTCGGTACACTTTGCCCGCATAGTCGTCACTGACCAGCATTGATCCGTCTTCGAGAATCAAAAATCAACGGGGCGGCCGGACACTTTCTTTTTGCGTAACCAGCCCATCGCGAATACCTCGTAGGACACTGGCGTGTCATTTTCCAGGTTCACGACACTGATTCTATAGCCAATCTTCGTCGAACGGTTCCATGAGCCGTGCTCGGCGATGAATATCTGTCCGCGATATTCGGGCGGAAACATTTGGCCAGTATAGAATTTGACGCCCAACGGGGCGACATGCGGGCCGAGTTTCTGCGCCGGAGGCGTGTAGTCTTCGCAGTTTCTGCCTTCACCATACTCAGGATCCGGAATATCACCCGCATGACAATACGGATAGCCGAAGTGCAAGCCGGGCTGCGGCGCACGATTCAGCTCTCCTGGCGGTATGTCGTCACCCATCATGTCGCGACCATTATCGGTGAACCACAGCTCACCGGTTTTGGGGTGCCAGGTGAAGCCGACCGAATTGCGAATTCCCTCGGCATAGACTTCACGTTCAGAGCCATCGGGGTTGGCGCGAATAATCTGCGCAAACCCTTCGTCACCCCGGTCGCAAATATTGCATGGAGCTCCGATTGCAATATAAAGCTTGCCATCAGGCCCGAATCCAATATAGCGCCAGCCATGGTGTTTTTCGTCCGGTAAATCGATATCAAGGACTTCCGCGTCGGGCATTTCATCAAAGCGCTTGCCGACATCCCCAAAACGAAAAATTCTGTCAACCTCGGCGACATACAGATAGCCGTCATGAAAGGCAATGCCATTGGGTGTATTCAGACCCGAAACGATCTTATGCACCAGCGGAGCCGCATCGCCTTGCGGGACAAGCGCATACACCGAGTTGGCACGACGATTTGATACGAAAACCACGCCGTCGTCACCCAGCGCAAGAGACCGCGCATTCGGCACATCCGCGTAAACCTCTATCCTGAAGCCGGCTGGCAGTGATATGTCATCGAGATCAACTTCCGCGATAGCCGAAGACTGCAACAACACCAGAATCAGCATGACGAACGCACTGACCGGAGATTTCATAATACACCTCTAGTTATCAGGGACTTGCGACCAGCCAAAGAGACAGTGCCGGCCAAAACGTTATCAGTATGACGGACAGCATCAGTATAATCAGGAACGGGAACGTCGCAGAATACACATGCATGATCGGTTTCTCGAACCGATAACTTGCGATAAACAGATTCAGCCCAACCGGCGGCGTCATGTACCCCAACTGCATCGCGGCGAGGAACACGATCCCGAGGTGAACTTCGTGAACACCATATTCCGCGGCGATCGGCAGTATGAGCGGCACCACCAGCACGATCGCGGAAAAAATATCGAGAATCGCCCCGAGAACCAGAAGGAACACGAGCAACAGAATCAGAAATGACACCGGGCTCGATACAAGACTCGCAACATACTCGAGTAGCATCTGCGGTATGCCAGCGCTGATCATGTAATTCGTTGAGGCGAGAGAAACGCCGAGAATAATCAGAATGCCTCCGACCAACAACATTGATGCGCGCATGATTTGTGGCAACTCGGACAGCCGAATCTCCCGGTGTATGACAACTTCAACAATCAGGACATAAAGCGCCGTGACCGCGGCCGCTTCGGAGACGGCGAGAAAACCCGAATAAATTCCTCCGAGCACGACGAAAGGCAGCGGAATTTCCCAGATCGACTCCCTGAGTACAGCCGCTGTTGCGCGCCACGAGAAACTGGACAGTGGCTTGCGGTTGTCGCGGTTCACCCACAAACTCCAGACGGACAACATAGCGAGCATGACCATGCCTGGCAGAATTCCGGCCAGGAACAGACTATCGATCGAGACTTCGGCAATAACGCCATAGAGAATCAGTGGCAAGGACGGCGCAAACAGTAATCCGAGACTACCCGACGAGGTGACGAGACCCAGGTTGAACTTGTCCGGATAACCGTCGTGCTTGAGAGCCGGATACAGAATCGCGCCGAGTGCAATGATCGTGACGCCCGATGCGCCTGTGAATGCGGTAAAGAACGCACACGCAGCCAGAGCCACCAACGCAAGCCCACCTGGCAACCAACCGAGCATCGCGCCCGTTAATCTGACAAGACGTTTCGGCGCGTCGCTTTCGCTCAGTACATACCCGGCAAAAGTAAACAGGGGTATGGCGGCGAGAAATGGAAGATCGGCGATACTCTGAATTTCGAGCGCCATGTTCATCAGGTCAGTGTCGTCCCTATGAAACCCGAACATCGCGCTTGTGGCGATGACCGCGAATAAGGGCGCACCGAGTATGGCCAGCAACAACAAAATGATGCTCACCAGAATCACGGTGTTGCGACCTTCCCAACACCTGTAAACAGGCTGGCAATCTTTTTGATCGCGAGAATGACGAATCGATAGCTGATCAGCGCAAACGCGACCGGCAGAATGACGTGGGCAATCCATGCGGGAGTATCGACCAGCACCGTGTCTTCAAATTCAATCTCGATCTGCAGATAGCGCCACGCCTGAACGGCGATGACTGCGCAGACGACAGCCGCGAATATGTCGACAACTATGCGAGTGATATCCACAAGCCAGTCGGGCAGCAAATGGGAAAGCACATCAATGCGAATGTGACGGTCGTCGCGGCACGCGGCGATCGATCCGACCATCGCGAGCCACAACACCATGAGCTTCAGAAGCTCATCAACCCAGATAATTCCCGTGTCAAAAACCTCGCGAAGAACGATCTGGCCCACCGCGAGCGCAATCATGCCACCCAGCATGGCAACGAGGGCGACATTCTCGAGCAGCCGACCAAATCGGTCCAGCCTGGAAAGAAAGGCGATCAAGCCGGAACTCACACTCAGTTTCCAGCTACGCCTACACTACCATTACGAAAGTCCTGCACGTACTGCATCATCACGTCATACAATTCGAGAGAGTATTCGCCATTCTCTGCCATGCTGCGATTCGACCGCGACAGGACATCGCGTATATGCGCGATTTCCTCTGCATCAGGCACGACGCGCTCGATACCCGCATTCAACAGAGCTTCCATCGCCGCTTTGTTATCGACCAGATTTTTCTTGTCGAACTTTGAATAGGTGGCTGTCATCACGTCACGGACGATGGCCTGATCCTCAGCACTGAGCTTATTGAATGACTTCTCGGCAACGGCCATAAAACCCATCGTGTATACGAGCGGCATGTCGGTAACGTATTTGACCTTGGTGTGCCACTGCAGCACCAGCGCGCCAATGGGTGAAATCGCGACGATGTCGATCAATCCGGTCTGCAGGCCAGTAAGTACGTCAGTCAGCGGCAGTGTCACCGGCGATAACGACAATGCTTCCATCGAGGCGTAGCTAATCGTGTCACCTTCGGGCACCCAGATACGCTTGCCTTTCATGTCGTCAAGACCCCTGACAGGTTCGTTCGACATGATGACCGCAAATCCCGTGGCAGCGAAACCGAAATTAATAAATCCTTTATCTTCGAGACCACTCTTGATGGTTTGATCAAGGTGCTCCCGCACGAAGGCTGCTTCATCCTCGGAATCGAAGGTCAATGGCAACCCATACAAACTGATTTCAGGATAGATCTTCTGCAATGCTGACGGTGTAAATGCACCACCATGCAGATTGCCAATACGAATCTTACCGAGCACCTTGGCGTCATTGCCCATGACACCGCCGCCGTAATACTTGATCTGTACACGACCCTCCGTGCGTTCCTTGATTTCTTTCGCTCCGGCGCGCATTTCCTCCATCCAGACGGATCCCTCCGGGGCAACTGTAGCAATCTTGAGTACCGTCGCATTCGTCAGCCCACTAAACGCCAATAACGAAACAATAAGTGCGAATTTCTTCATCGAGTTTCCTTTCAGATCAGAAATAATCATCGGCAGCCGCGCGCAGCTGCAGGGCTTCTTCCTGTGCCAGAACGTTGGTAAGCGTTTTGCCTTGCTCATACGGGCTTGCCTGGAGCACCTCGTTCACGAGTTGATCATGCAACTCTCTCTCGTAAAGAAGTCTTGCGTAGCCCTTGGCAAATTCTATCTTCGCGCTGAGATCGCGGCCGCCTGACAAGGCAATGGCTTTTTCGAAGTGCACTCGCGCTTCCTCGGGCTTGCCGCCCAATGCTGGCGGCCTGAGCGTCAATATGATCCCCAGATACATGTGTGCCGCGCCGTTGGCCGAGTCACCACTGAGTTCCAGATAGCGCTTGACCAGCGCTTCTGCCTGCGGCAATTCGGCGAGTGAGTTCCAGTCCGAGCTGTGCGCCCGCAAGTACGCCAACGTCGCAAAAACGTAGACGTAAACAGCGTCGGCATGTCGATCCGTCAGGCCGGACAGTGTCGCGATGAAGTCGTCATGGTTCAGTGAGCGCCAATCGCAGGCGGCGAGATAGATGGCGCAGATACCCCGCAGGGCGTAGTCACGGGCGCGTGCCGTCAAGCGGCTCGCCCGGGCGGCATCGTCGACAAACACCGCGCCATACGACGCGTACAGATTCGCGGCGGCACCGAGCATCGCCGGATCATCGGGGCTGCCCTCGACAAAACTGTCCATCAACAGCATGTAGGATGGCATGCCTGCGCGTACCGTCTCCGGGTCATCCTGGTTGAGAATCGCGCTGGAAAGATTGTCCGCCAGGCCGCTGGCTGCATTTGAAACGAGCGAAGCACAACCACTCGACAGCAGAGCTGTCGTCAATAACAGGAGAATGGCGGCGGCCAGCCGGCTGCGGTTTTTCAATCCCATGCAAGAAAAGACCCTGGTCTGGAACGTTGGTTCAGAGCAAGACTAGCATTTTAGGGGTCGAATCACTGTGAATCGACTGCCAAATGGACGACAAATCCGACCGCATCGGCGGGCCGGCAAAAACCATAATCTAGATTTTTTCCTTGATCCGCGCAGCCTTGCCCGTACGACCACGCAGATAGTAAAGCTTGGCGCGGCGTACATCACCGCGACGCTTCACCTCGATCGAATCGACGACCGGACTGTAAGTCTGGAATACTCGCTCAACGCCCTCACCGTGCGAAATCTTGCGCACCGTGAACGATGAATTCAGGCCTCGATTACGCTTTGCAATCACAACGCCTTCGAAAGCCTGCAAACGCTCGCGTGTACCTTCCTTGACCTTTACCTGAACAACGATCGTGTCGCCCGGAGAAAACTCGGGGATTTGCTTGTTCATTTGTTCCTGTTCGATCGCTTCGATTATTTTGCTCATGTCTCTCACCCGGGCCGCGATAACGGTTTGCCCCGCTCCTTCAAAAACTCATCCAGCAACTTGCGCTGCTCCTGATCCAAATCCAACTTCTCGAGCAAGTCCGGACGGCGCAAAAAGCTCCGACCTAAAGCCTGCTTCTGGCGCCAACGCGCGATTCGGGCATGGTCTCCCGACAACAACACGGCTGGCACACGCTGCCCGGCAACAAGCTCCGGACGTGTGTAGTGCGGGTGGTCAAGCAGCCCGTCCATAAACGAGTCCTGCATTGCTGACGCTGCATCGCCAAGCACCCCCGGCAACAACCGCACTACGGCATCGATCACCGCCATTGCGGCAATCTCGCCTCCGGACAAGACGAAGTCACCCAGTGACAACTCCTCGTCCACCTCGCTTTCGATCAGCCGCTCGTCGATACCTTCGTAGCGGCCGGCCAACAGGACAAAGCCCTGCAGGCCCGCGAATCGTCTGGCATCCACCTGGTCAAACACCTTGCCCTGCGGCGACAGGCAGATTACCGGACTGCCCGCAGGCAGACTGTCTTTCGCCTGGCGTATGGCCCTGGCGGTCGGCTCGTACTTCAGAACCATCCCGGGGCCACCCCCGTAGGGTCGGTCATCGACCGTGCGATGTACATCTTCGGCAAAATCGCGCGGATTCTCGCACTGCAGCGACAGCAACTGTCGTTCCACCGCGCGCCCGACGACGCCATATTCGCACACCTGACCTACCAGTTCCGGGAACAAGCTGACCACCGCAATGTGCATCGTGTCAGTCCCACTCCCAATCGACGCTGATGATGCCCGTGGCGAAATCAACGTCGAGAATTACTTTCTCTGCGATGAACGGAATCAACCGCTCTCGCTCTCCCTCGGTCACCAACACGTCGTTGGCGCCGGTTTCCATCAAATACGCAACCCGCCCCAGTTCGCTGCCGTCGCGGTTCACGACCCGCATCCCTTCGAGATCGGCCCAGTAATAAGTGCCTGCGCCTGCATCCGGCAAACTGTCACGCGCGATCGCTATGTCACATCCAATCAGGTCGGCTGCATGATCCCGATCATCGACCCCGTGCAGGTGTGCGATTACCGCTTTCCCATGCCGCTGCCCTTCCTGAATCGAAACAGCCTGCCACTCGCCTTTCTTTTTCAGATACCAGCCGCCGTAATCGAGAATCGCTTCACGTGGCTGGGTATACGAGAACACCCTGACCCAGCCTTTGACCCCGAACAGACCGGATATCCGGCCCACCAGCAGCGGCTGTTCCAGTTCTTGTATCAGTTGCTGGCCTGGGCCTTGCGGTGCGACTTCAGCAACGATGCCACTCGATCGGAAGGCTGTGCGCCCCGGCCGATCCAGAAATCCACGCGCTCGACATCGATGCGCAGATTCTCTTCGTGCTCCTTGCCAACCGGATTGAAGAAACCCACACGTTCGATATACCGGCCGTCCCGACGATTGCGGCTGTCGGTGACCACCAGGTGATAAAAAGGATGCTTTTTCGCGCCTGCGCGCGAAAGACGAATACTAACCATTGTTTTCCCGTTAAAAATACGTGACAGGCGGACATGCCTCGGCTCGAGCATTGCCCGAGTAGGATGCGCATTGTACCGGTTTCAAACCAAATGTGAAGCGTTTTCGTGACGAATAATTCGAGGAATTTCCGTGGCTTAGCGCATTCCTGGCGGCAGGCCACGGGCGGACATGCCGCGCATCATCTTTTTCATGCCGCCGCGGGACATTTTTCGCATCATTTTCTCCATCTGCGTGAACTGCTTCAGTAGTCGATTAACGTCCTGAATCTGCAGGCCGGAGCCAGCGGCAATGCGCTTTTTTCGTGAACCGTTGATTGTTTTCGGGAAGCGGCGTTCGCCCGGCGTCATCGAGTTGATAATAGCCACCTGCCGCCTGAGCTGCTGTTCGTTGGCGCTGTCTTTGAGTGCCGCCGGGTTGACATTGCCGGGTATCGGCAGCTTCTCGAGCATCGCCGCCATGCCGCCCATGTTCATCATTTGCTCGAGCTGGTCTCTGAGATCCGACAGATCGAAGCCACGCCCCTTCTGCAGCTTCCTGGCGAGCTTTTGTGTCTTTTCCTTGCTGACCTTGTCTTCAATCTCCTCGACCAGCGTCAACACATCGCCCATACCGAGAATTCGCGATGCCATGCGGTCGGGGTGAAAGGCCTCGAGCGCATCGACTTTCTCACCCACGCCGAGGAAACGGATGGGCTTGCCCGTGACCTCGCGAACCGACAGGGCGACACCACCTTTTGCATCACCATCCGCTTTGGTCAGAACCACGCCAGTCAATGGCAGACTTCGATCAAAAGCCATGGCCGCGTTGACCGCATCCTGGCCGGCCATGCTATCGACGATGAACAGCGTTTCAGTCGCCTTCGCTCTTGCATGCACGGCGACGACCTCATCCATCATCTCGTCATCGACATGCAGGCGCCCGGCCGTGTCCACAATCAGCACGTCAGCATGTGAACGTCGCGCGTCGTCGAGTGCGCGATCGACAATCCGCACCGGCTTGTCCTCGCTGCTACTGGGGCAATGCAGTGCGCCAACTTCGCCAGCCAATGTCTCGAGCTGCAGGATGGCTGCCGGACGATAAACGTCGGCACTGACAAGCATGACACGCTTCTTGTCTTTCTCGATCAGTCGTTTGGCAAGCTTGGCCGCAGTCGTTGTTTTTCCCGCACCCTGCAGACCGGCCAACAGAATGACCACGGGGGGCTGTGCTTTGAATTCGAGTGGCGCGTGCTCTCCGCCGAGAATTCTGACGAGTTCGGCATGTATGACCTTCACGAAGGCCTGGCCCGGCGTCAGACTCTTGCTGACTTCCTCTCCAATCGCCTGGTCACGTATGCGATCGATGAATGACTTGACGACGGGCAATGCGACGTCGGCTTCCAGAAGCGCAAGCCTAACCTGACGCAATGTGTCCTTGATATTGCCTTCGGTGAGGCGGCCTTTGCCGCTGAGGCTGCGCGCTGCCTCGGAAAGTCTGCCGGTAAGATTTTCAAACATGCGGCGAGTTTAAGGGCCCTGTCGGGAATCGGCAATATTGCCACCAGGATTAACGCCTGCTGGTGAAGACGGCTGCGCTCCAGGCAGGACCGAAAATACTCCGACGCTCAAACCGAGAGCACAGTGCCCCTTGAGAGCATGCGGATATTCTTCGCCGGCGCGGCCTTGATGACCTGTTCGTAAATTCTGTCCTCTTCGCCCGGCTTCATCCCCGTCAGCCAGATCTCGGGCGAATGCCGCAGGCGCTTCAGGTCTGCCGTCAACGTCCGCGGACAATAGTGGCCGGCCTCCGTCGCCAGGCCTTCCATTTCATCGGGGAATGACACCTCGATGACCAGTACTTTCAGGTCATCGCATGCATTGAGCACGGGCCATAATGTCTCGTTTGTCTTCGTATCGCCGCTGACCGCGAACGCGCCACCGGAGTTCTGCACGGTATAACCTAATGTTGGCACGGTGTGCATCACGTCAACCGCGTAGAAATTTCTGTGTTTGATCGTGACTGTGTCTCCGGGGCTACAGACCTGGTAGCGCAGCATCGGATTCTCGGCAGACGGTAACTTCGCGAAATCGGGCCAGATGACACCATTGAACAAGTGATCCTGAATCGCGCGCAGAGTCTCCTCACGAGCGTATACGGTCAGTGGCTCAGTAAAATTCTCATCGAAGACGCGATCGGCAAGCATCGGCAAACCGGCAATATGGTCCAGGTGCGCGTGCGTCAGGAATACATGACGGATCGAGTCGATATCCTGCAACTCGAGATCGCCAATACCGGTACCGGCATCGATCAGGACATCGTCATCGACCAACATCGCCGACGTGCGCGATCCCGCGCCAATACCGCCACTACAACCCAGAATTTGAATACGCATAACGTTGGGGTTCTATTGAACTTCACCCTGTGGGATGATTCGTTCAACGGAACGTTAGGTTAACCACCGGCCGGTTTCTGTGTCTCAAATCACAATTCTTTTGCTGTACTTGTTGGCAGCCATCGCCTTCGCGATGTCGCGGTTGCCACGCTGCAGCGCCTATGTGCAGCCATTGCTGATCTCTGCCGTTGGATTTGCCGTGGCGGGACTCATGCTGCATGGGCAGGGCCTCTACGTCGAGGTCAATCGCGCAAGCGGCCTGAGTGTGTCGCTCGCCGGAGCCGTATCGCTGATCGGATTTCAACTCGCCCTGATCGGATTGCTGGGGGCGCTGGAGCCGTCTTTGCGTGGCATGGCGGCCGGCCTGCTAATGCTGGCTGCTATCGCCACCGCACCGATAGGTATGCAGTCCGGTGCGGCGGCTACGTCGGGGCTATCCTGGCAAATACAGGCACATATCCTGATTGCGATGTTTGCCTACGGCCTGCTGACAGTCGGTGCAATCGTCGCGATCTACGCACTGGTTCAGGACCGACGACTGCGCGCTGGAAAATTATCGCCGGTCAATCATCTGTTCGCGCCGCTGGAAACCACGGAAAAGATGTTGTTTGGTGTCGCCGCAGCAGGATTTTCGGGCCTGCTGCTCGCGGTTTTGTCGGGGTTCGCGTTCGTCGAGGACCTGTTCGCGCAACATCTGGCGCACAAAACGGCATTTTCGCTGTTGGCTTTGTTGCTGTTCGGCATCCTGGTTGCGGGACGGTTGTTTGCCGGCTGGCGCGGCAAGCGTGCCGTCTACCTCTACCTGTGGGGATTCGCGTTTCTGTGCCTTGCCTATTTTGGCAGCCGCTATGTGCTGGAAGAGCTGCTCAACCGGAGTTGGGGCTGACGGTCCGGTCGCCGGACTGAGACCCTGATTCTTGACAGTCTGTTTGCGTCCTGCTGAAGTGCGAGGGTAAGGATGATTAAGGAGGTGGCCTTTCTTTGGGCGATGACGTTCCCCTAGCAGCTTTAATCGGGCTGCTCGTCACATTGCTGGTACTTTCCGCGTTTTTCTCTGGCTCGGAAACGGCATTAATGAGCCTGAACCGCTACCAACTTCGCCATAAAGCCCGCGAAGGCCATCGCGGCGCCAAACTCGCCGAGCGTCTTTTGCAGCGCCCTGATCGCCTGATCGGCTTGATTCTGCTTGGCAATAACCTCGTAAATTTCTCGGCTGCTTCCCTGGTCGCGATCATCGCATTGAAGATCGGTGGCCAACCGGCGGTCGCACTCGGCACATTGATTCTGACTCTGGTCGTGCTGATCTTTTCCGAGGCCGCGCCCAAAACGCTGGCGGCACTGCACCCGGAGCGTCTCGCCTTTCCGGCAGCAGTCATTTATTCCCCGCTGCTCAGGATTACCTACCCGATAGTCTGGCTGACGAACGCCGCATCAAACGGCGTTCTGTATCTATTTGGCGTGCGTGACAACAACCACAATTTGCACGCGTTGACGCGTGAAGAACTGCGCACACTCGTGCACGATGCAGGCGGCCGAATCTCGAATCGCTACCGGCAGATGCTGATCAGCATTCTCGATCTCGAAAAGGTCACTGTCGACGACGTCATGGTGCCGCACAATGAAATCGTCGGCATCGATCTCGATGACGAGCCCGATGAGATAGAGCGCATCATCAATGAAAGCCGGCACACGCGACTACCGGTGTATCGTGACAATATCGATCAAGTGGTTGGCATCCTGCACCTGCGACGACTCGCGAATCTCGCGCAGCGCTCGTTCAATCAGGAAGATCTGAGCGAACTGCTCGAGGAGCCCTATTTCGTCCCTGAGGGCACGCCACTCAGCACACAACTCGTGCAGTTTCAGCGCCGCCGCAAACGCATCGCTCTCGTTGTCGACGAGTACGGTGATATTCAGGGCATCGTAACCCTCGAAGATATTCTCGAGGAGATCGTCGGTGAGTTTACAACCGATCCTGCCGATGACATTGACGACGTCATCCAGGAAGAAAACAACACCTGGATCGTCGATGGTACGGCGAACATTCGTGAACTGAATCGATCACAGGACTGGGACTTGCCCACGGACGGACCGAAGACGGTCAACGGCCTTATCCTGGAGTTACTCGAAACCATCCCCGAACCAAGGACTTGCCTCAAGGTCAGCGGCTACCCGATCGAAATCATAGAAACGGACGACAATAGAATCCGTACGGTACGAGTCGGACAGCGTATCGACGAAACGGAAACTGCCGCTTAAAACGCTGCGTCCAGCGCATCGCTGACACGCTTGACCCCGGTTACCCGGATACCTTGCGGGGCTTTTTTTGGCACATTGGCGTGCGGCACCAGCGCTTGCGTAAATCCCTGCTTGGCAGCCGCGGCGATGCGTTCCTCACCGAAACGAACGGGTCGAATCTCGCCGGCCAGCCCGATCTCACCGAAGCAAACCAGACGTTCGCTGCAAGCCTTGTTACGAAAGCTCGATACGATTGCCAGTAACGCGGGCAGGTCAACAGCAGTCTCATTGATTCGCAATCCGCCAACGACGTTGACAAACACGTCTTCGGCGCCCAGCGCGAGGTCGCCATGACGTTGCAGGACGGCCAGCAACAGAGCCATGCGATTCTGGTCCAGTCCGGTGGCCTGCCTTTTGGGGTAACTGCTGTTGCCGTCAGCAACCAGCGCCTGAATCTCGACCAGTAGCGATCGGCTACCCTCCCAGGCCACCGACACTATGCTGCCAGGCTCGGTCACAGTCTCGCGCGACAAGAAGATCGCCGACGGATTGCTGACCTGACGAAAACCGGATTCGGTCATCGCGAAGACGCCCATTTCACCACTGGCGCCGAACCGGTTCTTCACCGAGCGAATCAGCGTGAATCGACTCGCCGGGTCACTTTCGAAATACAACACAGTATCCACCATGTGCTCGACGACGCGCGGCCCGGCAATGGCTCCTTCTTTGGTTACATGACCGATGACAAAAACTGAGGTTTCGTTCTGCTTGGCAAACTGCACGACGCCACCAACGCATTGTCGAAGTTGGGCGACGGAACCGGGCGCTGACGGCAACTCCGTACTCGTCATCGTCTGTATCGAATCGATAACCAGGACTTTCGCATCGCATTTGGAAGCGCAATCAAGAATGTGCTCCAGTGATGTCTCTGCGAGTATTTGGAGATTCGGAGACGCGAGGCCCAGTCGCTGCGACCGCTGCCCGATCTGACGCAAAGACTCTTCCCCCGTCGCATATAACACGGCGAGGCCGGCCGACAGGCTGGCTGATACCTGCTGTAGCAGTGTCGACTTGCCGACTCCCGGGTCGCCGCCCAGCAGGATGACGGCGCCAGGTACCAGTCCACCGCCCAACACACGATCAAATTCGGCAAATCCGGTCGCGTGTCGAGCCGCCAGATCGTCTGGCAGCGACTCCAGGCTGGACGGAGCGTTGCCGGTTTCGCGCACTGGCCGCGATGCGGCGATCCGGGTCTGTGCAAGCGTGTTCCACGCGGAGCAATCGGGACATTGTCCGGCCCACTTGACGCTGTGCGCGCCGCACTCCGTGCAGACGTACGCTGTCTTAGCCTTTGGCATACTTAAGTCACTGTTTTATATGTTGATTTTTCTACCGACGGACACGTCGCGAGGAGCTTGCGGACCTGCGTCACACCGGTACGCGCCGGGAGGCCAATGATAGCAAAGCTTTCAGCTCTGGTTATTACATAAAAATGCCAACCCTATCTCATTAAGAATACTTGCCTTTTCCTATACTTCCGGCCTCGAAAAGGGATTTATTCGCGTTGAATTCGCAACAAAAACAGAAGCGTAACAGGCTGATCTCGTTAAGTTTTGTCAGCGTACTACTGCTGCTCATGTACGGCCCGCTGGCGCAGTGGTTCGTCGCGGCTGACCGCGTGCTTTACGACACGCTCGCCGCACACCTGCCAAACAAGCCGTTGGACAATGCGGTGATCGTGAGTCTCGATCCGTCCAAAATCTCCCCTGAAGAACTGATCGCTACCTACGGCCAGGTTGTCGCCGCTCTAAGCGCAGCCAGGGTCAAACGAATTGTGATGACTCAGCCGCCGGCAATCGCTGAAGACGAAGCCCTGCCCGGATGGGCGGTCGCGATGACGGCCACGCTGCCGGTTTACGCACCGACACGGCATCGCTTTTCGGATTTGGCGACACGTGATGGATTTGCCGATTTCCAGGCCGACAGTGACGGGGTGATACGCCGTTCGGAATTATGGCAGCTCAATGGCGGCGTCATGTCACCGTCACTGCCGCTTGCGATCGCGTTCGACGAGGTAACGGGCACCAGTCATCGCATGTCCAGCGCAGACGGCGCGATATTTACATCGAATTACGTTGAGCTGCCACGCGTGGACGTGGCAGACCTGCTCGCATCCGGAGCGGACACGTCCGTGCTGTCCGGCGCGACAGTATTTGTCGATACATCGCCTGCCTTGGTCGGCGCCGCTGGTGTGCTGCCCTCAGGCCAGTTCGTGACCTTGTCGGAACTGACGGCGGCGCTACTTGCCGATGTGGAACAGGATCGCACCATCATGGCACCATCATGGGCTGCCGCCATGCAATGGCTCGCGCCAATGCTGCTGGCGATTGTCGCGGTGCTGTTCATGCCCGATCGCTCGCGCAAGGACATTGCGGTAATGGCATGTGCTGCTGTTGTCATGCTACTGCTGATCGAGACCCTGTTGTTGTATGTGCTGCATGTGCGCATGGACCTCGGCAGGCCGATACTGGTATTTGCCGGTGTCGCACTGTTGAGCATCTGGCTGGTCGGTGACCAGACAAAAGAAATCAAGGACGCCTTCAAGAAAGGCAGCGATTTTCTGTCGGCTGGTCGTCTTGAGCCTGCATTTGCGGAATTCCGGCGTTGCCCTCCCTCGGAAACCGTCGCGACCGTCATGTATAAACTGTCACTCGCCTTCGAAGAGCAGGCCAAGCCGGAACGCGCCGAGGCCGTTCTCGAATGGATGAAGCGCACGCACGGCACGCCCGCCACGGCGGCGCTCGGCAAACACGACGACAAGATCGGTCCGCAACGCCTGGGACGGTACGTGATCGAACGTCGCATCGGTCGGGGCGCAATGGGTGCCGTGTACCTTGCCAAAGACCCGCGCATCAATCGGCCCGTCGCGCTGAAGGCCATCCCGATCGAGAAAGAATTCGAAGACGAGGAACTCAAAGAGGCCAGGCTGCGATTTTATCGTGAGGCCGAATCCGCAGGTCGCCTGGCGCATCCCAATATCATCACCGTGTTCGACGCAGGCGAGGACAAAGGGCTGGCGTACATAGCAATGGAGTACGTGCCTGGCATCCCGTTGAAAAAATTTACCGATCCGAAAAAGTTGCTGGCGCCAAAACGCGCCCTCGAACTTTGTGCCTCGACCGCCGATGCGCTTGACTACGCGCACAACCAGGGAGTCATCCACCGTGACATCAAGCCGGCCAATTTAATGTATAACCCCAAGGAAGGCTCGTTGAAAATCACTGACTTCGGTGTGGCGCGGATGACCGATAACAACAATACCAAGACGGGCATCGTTCTCGGTACGCCAATGTATATGTCGCCCGAGCAGCTCGGCGCGGAGGAATTGACGGGCCATTCGGACTTGTTTTCGCTTGGTGTTACTCTATACGAGCTTTTGGCAGGAGAGGTGCCGTTTAAGGCGACGAACATCGCCGTGCTGATGACAAAAATAACGAGCGAGGAGGCAGCACCTATTTCGAGGCGAAGAGCCGGCATTCCACCCAGCGTGGACGCGGTCCTCGCCAAAGCACTGGCCAAGAGACCCGAAAACCGGTTTTCCTGCGGTGCCGAGATGGCCATCGCCTTGCGAAACTGTGCCAGATACTCGTAATCCGGCATCCAGATTATACTGATATGGCATTGAAGAGCTTACGCGGAAAAATTGACTTCGCCGAGATGACCGACACCGGGCGTGTCCGTGATCACAATGAAGACGCCATTGGATCCGACCCGGACATCGGACTGATGGTGCTTGCCGACGGCATGGGTGGATACAACGCAGGCGAAGTCGCCAGCGGGATCGCCGTGCAGATCGTGTCAGAACTGGCCACTGAGGGCGCCGGCCGTGAGAACCGTGATGAAATCGATCCGCACAGCGGGCTCATGCGGCAATCGATCGTTCTTCGGGATGCTGTTTATCGTGCCAACAAAATCATATTTCAGACTGCGCAAAGCCAGACGCATTGCGAAGGCATGGGCACGACTATCGTTGCCTGCATGTTCTTCGACAATAAGGTCTCAATTGCGCATGTCGGTGATTCACGCGCCTACCGACTGCGCGGCGGCAACTTCGAGCAACTGACGCTGGACCACTCGTTGCTGCAGGAACTCGTCGACCGGGGCTTCTATTCGGCGGAGGAAGCGCAACGTTCGACCAATCGCAATTACGTAACCCGGGCACTTGGTGTGGAGCCTACGGTCGAGGTCGAAGTTCACGAATATGACGTGCTGCCGGACGATATCTATCTGCTGTGTTCAGACGGCCTGCCCGATATGGTCGAGGATGAAGATATTCACTTAACTATCAGCACTTTTAATGCTAGTCTTGATATCGTTGGTAAGCAATTGATTGAATTGGCAAATGACCACGGCGGGCGCGACAATGTGTCGGTGCAGCTGGCCCAGGTCATCGCTCCATTTGCCGCAAGGAAGGGGCTGTTGGTCAAGCTTGCCGGCTTGTTCCGCTCATAAGGGTGCAGGGTCTAGGAGATTGTGGGGTATTAGAGCGATACGGCTGCGTTGCGGTCGGCTTATTCCTCATGTCGTATTACTCCCTGTTTTTGTTTAGATCTCACTGAGAACGGCGAAATGGCACGGTTAATACTTAGTCTGGACAACCAGGTTCTGGCTGAATACAACATGACAAAAGAGCGTTACACGGTCGGGCGCTTGCCTGACAACGATGTGCGCATAGACAATCCCGCTGTCAGTGGTCATCACTCCCTGATCATCAATATTCTCAATGACTCCTTCCTGGAGGATTTGAACAGCACCAACGGTACCTACGTCAACGGCAAACTTATCAAGAAGCATGCCTTGCAGCACGGTGACGTCATCACGATTGGCCACCATCAGCTGCGCTTCTCGGACCAGCAAGCGCCTGAAACCGAGCAGGATGAGTTTGAAAAAACGATGGTCATCCCGGCTGGCCAGCAGAGCGCAGAACAACTCGCTGCGGCCGAAAAAGCCGCCGACGCAGCAGCGGCGGCACTTGATGGCTCGACGGCGATGGATGATGCCGCGGCGGCTGTGAGACTCGATCCGGAAGAGGCGGCTGGCTTGTCTGAAAGGCCCGTAGCCGCAGCCAGGCCCACGCGAATGAGCGAAACCGTTGCCGAAGAACCCGCGCCACACTCCCGGACACAAACGGGTATCGATCCGAGCTCGGCACCAAATGCCCTGCCGCTGGCCAAACTACAGGTCCTCAGTGGTGCATTTGCCGGCCGCGAGCTGGAACTGACCAAGGCATTGACGACACTGGGGCGTCCCGGCGTTCAGGTGGCTGCGATCACGAGACGGGCCGAGGGCTATTACATCGTGCATGTCGAGTCGGGCAAGGAAGACGATTTCCCGCTGGTCAATGGACAACCGATTGGCGCGCAGGCCAGAAAGCTGACGGACAACGACGTCGTGCAACTGGCAGGTGTCAAGATGGGGTTCTTCGCCAGCTAATCACACAGGGCCAGAGCTTCTTGCACGCAGCGGGCTCTGACCGTGAATTCAGTCGATGATCTCGGATGTTTCGCGATGCATGACACCGCAGACAAGTTCGTACGGGATCGCATCGGCCCAAGGTGCGACCTCCTCTACCGGTAATTCGCGACCCCAAAGTGTCGCGATATCTCCGACTTTATCGACTGCCTCGCTGCCAAGATCCACAGCGATCATATCCATTGATACATTACCGATAAGCGGCACACGCCGTCCGTTGATGACGACCGGTGTCCCGGTTCTGAAGTGTCTTGTATAACCATCGCCGTAACCGGCAGCGATGATCCCGATAACGCTGTCGGCCTGGGCCTGATAACGGCCCCGATAGCCGACGCGCGCGCCTTCGCGTAGCGGTTTGATGGCTATCAGGCGCGCTTCGAATTGCATGACCGGCGCCAGGCCGAGATCGCTGCCGTTGCGTCCCTCGAACGGCGAAATACCGAACAGTGCCAGTCCGGGTCGAATCCAGTGGTCGCCGCTGAACCCGAATGTCTCTCCTGCCGACACAATCTGCGACCAGCCCAGCGTGGCAGGCGAATTGGCGATGCTGACTGCGCCATCAAAGCCCTTCACCACGGACCGGAATTGATCGAATTGCGCTTCACTGGCCGGGTTCTCGAGTTCATCAGCACAGGCCAGATGAGACATCAGCCGCAACTCACTGACGGCCTCGCAGGCGCGCAGTCGTGCAATGAGCTCCTCTGCTCCGACCGGCGAAAAGCCAAGGCGATTCATGCCGGTGTCGAATTTCAACCACACCGTCGTCGCCCCACCCGCGGCCGATTCGAGCAGTTCGATCTGCTCGATACAGTGCACAACGATCTGAAATTTGCGCCGCAGTGCTTCATCCAGTTCGAGCGATGTCAGGACACCGGCCAGCAGCACAACAGGCTTCTCAATGCCGGACTCGTGCAGACTAATGGCTTCGGGAAGTCGGGCGACGGCAAAGGCATCACTGTCTGTGAGCGTTTCCGCCACGGCCTGCATACCATGCCCGTACGCATTAGCCTTGATGACGGCCATGACCTTGGCGCCGGGCGCAGCATCGCGAATCACTCTGAGATTTTTTCTAAGCGCGCCGAGCCGAATGAGCGCCCGTGCCCTGAACGTCACGGATACGCCTCATCCGCATAGGTGTCTGGCACCCAATTCTCGAACTTCGTATAGCGGCCGACAAAAGTCAAAGGGAAATCGCCGATCGGGCCATTACGCTGCTTGGCTATCGCGATATCGGCGACACCCTTGCGTGGCGTATCCTGATTGTAAACCTCTTCCCGATAGATAAAGACGATCAGGTCCGCGTCTTGTTCGATCGCACCGGATTCCCGCAAATCAGACATGACGGGACGCTTGTCCGTGCGTTGTTCGACGCTGCGATTGAGCTGCGACAACGCGATGACTGGCAGCGAAAGCTCTTTCGCCAGTGCCTTGAGCGAACGCGAAATCTCGGAAATCTCGGTGGCCCGGTTTTCCTTGCTACCCGGAACGGTCATCAACTGTAAATAATCGACAACAATCAGGCCAAGCCCGTGCTCACGTTGTAATCGGCGGGAACGTGCCCGAATTTCGGTTGGTGACAGTCCCGGCGTGTCGTCAATGAATATCGGTGCCTCGGACATCAGTTGCACGGCGGTATTGATCCGTGACCAGTCTTCGTCCGGGAAATTACCGGTCCGCAAGTGCGTTTGGTCCACCCGACCGAGCGACGAAATCATTCGAAACGCCAGTTGCTGCGACGGCATCTCCATCGAGAAGATCGCGGTCGGCACGCGCGAACCGATCGCCGCATTTTCGGCGATATTGACCGCCAAGGTGGTCTTGCCCATCGACGGCCGCCCGGCGATAACGATCAGTTCGCCCGGTTGCAGGCCCGCTGTCAACTTGTCAAATTCGCTATAACCGCTTGGAATACCCGTGATATCACCATCAGACTGGTGCAGCAGGTCGATGCGATCCACGGCTTCAGGGAGAATATGTTTCAGGGCCTTGAAACCGGAACGACCGCGCGAGCCGGATTCGGCAATTTCGAAGACGAGACGCTCGGCCTCATCGACGATTTCTGCCGCTGTACGGCCGTCCGTCGTAAAAGCAGCACCACTGATTTCGTTGCCGGCCGTAATGAGTGAGCGCAGCATCGATCGCTCACGCAGGATTTTTGCGTAGGAACGAGCGTTCGCTGCACCCGGCGTCTCATTGGCCAGTGAGGCCAGATATTCCAGACCACCAGCGGATTCGAGCTCACCGCGATTTTCGAGTCGCTCGGACACGGTGACGACATCGCATGGATTGGCGTCTTCGGCGAGACTCGCGATAGCCGCGAAAATTAACCGGTGGTCCTTGCGATAGAAATCCGCTTCCGACACGACGTCGGCAATCTTATCCCAGGATTGGTGATCGAGCATGAGTCCGCCAAGCAGCGACTGCTCGGCCTCGATGGAGTGTGGCGGCACCTTGAGGCGCTGCTCAGCACCCCCGGTCGTTACGCCGTCATCCAATGCTCGAACCATTACGGGCTTTCTCCGGCCAGATATTCCTCACCGCTAAGGTAACACGGCTGCGAGGGCCTGTGTCACTCCGCGGCAACGACTCGCACAAGGATTTCTGCATTGACGTCACTATGCAGATGAATACCGATCGGGTACTCACCAAGTTCGTGAATGGGTCCATCCGGCATGCGCACTTCGCTGCGTTCGACTTCAATCTGGATACTCGCGAGCGCATCGACAATGTCGATCGGTCCCACGGAACCGAACAGTTTGTCTTCGCTTCCAGCGTTCGCGCTGATGACCAGTTCTGTGCCATTAATTGCCTTGGCACGTGTTTTTGCAGCGGCCAGTTCTTCGCCGGCGGCTTTCTCGAGTTCGGCGCGGCGCGCCTCGATCGCCTTGATATTCTCTGGTGTCGCAAGGGCAGCTTTACCCTGCGGAATCAGAAAATTGCGGCCATAACCTGGCTTCACTTTTACCAGATCCCCAACGGTGCCGAGATTATCGACGTTGTCCAACAGAATAACGTTCATTACAAGTTCCTTAACTCTACTGTTTTACTGCGGCGCGGCGGCGGAAACCGAACCATGCATCCACATATCCCACAATCGCCAAAGTCAGAATCAAAAATACATTCAGCATCGGCATCAACATCAGCACATACGTCGCAATCACCACGAAAAGCGGCAGCTGCCTTTCCGCATGCATCCAATGCACGACTGCAAGTCCCTGTATCCAGAACATCGCAAACATCACGAACGCGACGTTCTGTAACACGGCCATTTCGCTTGCGACGGCGAGCAACGACGCAATCGCCAATATCAATGCAAGCACACGACCAAAATTCAAGTCACAAAACCGGCCATAAGTGCCGGTATCCTCGGATACCGACGCATATACCCGATATCCAAACAACAAGTACAGCACGTATAACATCCAACTCGACAGCACGATGGCGATCGTTACCATATTGGCCGTCATCCCCGGGTCCGATGCCATCAACTGCGCCTGCTCGTGCAGACCGTTATCCCGGGCCCATTGCAGCATAGCCGCCGTGACCGGCTCCCAATACGCGACGACATCGCCGACAACGACATGAAAACCAAAGGTCAGCAGCACTGCCACCAACACTGACACCTGCATGGTCAACGTCAGTGAACGGGTTATCTGCAGCACTGCTCCAAGCAACACGGCTGGCAACCACGTGGTCAGCATACTCGCCACTATTTGCATCAGCGGCGCTCCGACGACCAGCGCGATCAGCAGCAACAACGTGCCGGCAATGACGCCCTCCGTGACCGCCAGACGGACGCCCTGTTTCAGTACGAGCAACACCATGACGATGCCGCTCAGTACCTGCAGCACCGGCATCAACAGAGTTGTTGCCAGCACCAGGACGGCGTTTTGCGGCCGGGCAACCAGCCATGCGGCCAGCGGTTGCACTAATTTCCCTTGCAGATCGACCTAATGCCGATCGGTATACGGCAACAACGCGAGATACCGTGCCCGTTTGACAGCGGTCGCGAGCTGGCGCTGGTAATTCGCCTTTGTACCGGTAATACGGCTGGGAACGATCTTGCCTGTTTCTGTAACGTAAGCTTTCAGAAGGTTGAGATCCTTGTAATCGATCTCGGTTATGCCTTCGGCGGTGAAGCGGCAATATTTCCGCCTGCGTGAATATCGACTCATTGCTCTTCTCCTCAGGCAGTCTTTTCGACGGGCTCTTCGGCCACTTCAGCCGCTGCGGCATCTGCCGCCACCGGTGCATCCCCAACCGCACCGGAATCCGGCGCCTTGTCTGTCTCGGCACCGGCATCGTCAGCCGCGGTAGCCTCGGCTGCGGTCTCCTCGGCTGCGGTCTCCTCGGCTGCGGTCTCCTCGGCTGCGGTCTCCTCGGCTGCGGTCTCCTCGGCCGGGGATTCCTCGATTGCGATCTCTTCGGCTGGGGATTCCTCGCCTGCGGCCTCCTCGGCTGGGGCCTCTTCGGCTGCGGCTGCCGCGTCCTCCCGGTCAGTTCGGATCGCGGCTTCGGCAACGGCTTTGGCCTCGCGCCGCTGCTGCGCTTCCTTCTCTTTGGCCTTTTCTTCCGCGACCGCAACCGCCATCGGTGACGCCTCGGTTATCGCTTCATTACGCGCGATCACCATGTTGCGCAATACGGCATCGTTGAAGCGAAACGCGCCCTTGATCTCGTCCAGGGCAGCCTGGTCGCACTCGACATTCAGCAACACGTAGTGCGCCTTGTGAACCTTGTTGATTGGATGGGCCAGCTGACGGCGACCCCAGTCTTCGGTGCGATGAACCGCACCGCCCGAGCCGGTCACGATGCCCTGGTAGCGTTCTACCATGGCAGGTACCTGCTCGCTCTGGTCCGGATGGACCAGAAACACGATTTCGTAGTGTCTCATTGTCTTCCCTTCTGGTTGAAATCCCGCTGGATACGCTGTTGTAAGAACAAAGTACCCTTACGGATTACAGCCACCCGGCAATCCGGTGTGGCAAGAGGTAACAGCCTTGCGACTGCCCCATCCAACTGGACGGGGACGCGCATCCTACCCAACGGGGCCGCCACACGCAAGCTGAAAGCACGCCAATATCGAGCTGCTGACCCTGTCTTTCAACGCCGCTGGCGCAATACCTCGTAGAGGCAAATTCCTGTTGCCACGGATACGTTCAGGCTCGAGACCGCACCATGCATCGGCAGACTGACCAGATCGTCGCACAAGCCCGCTATGCGCTTGCCCAGACCCGTGTGCTCACGTCCCATGACGAGAGCGACAGGCCGGTCAAGATCCGTGTCGTACAGCGACTGATTTCCTTTGTCGCTGGTGCCTACGATAGTGACGCCATAATCTTTCAACCAGCCAAGCACTCTGCCCAGGTTTCCCACACTCGCGAACGGCAGTGCCTCCGCCGCCCCGGCTGCCACTTTGCTGACCGTAGATCCCAGACCTGCGGCGCCGTGACGCGGTACAACGATGGCGTCAACACCGGCCGCATCGGCGGTGCGCATACAGGCACCGAGGTTGTGCGGGTCCTGCACGCCATCGAGTAACAGGAGCAGCAGCTGGCTATCGTCACTGGCTTGCAGGCGCTCTTCAACCAGGGAGCGCAACCCGGCTTCGTCAAGTACGGTGCTGCGACCAAGCTCGGCGACGATGCCCTGATGGCGAACTTCACCGCTGATCTGCTTCAGACGCGCTCGATTCGCCGCCTGCACCTCGATGCCGAGCTTGTTGGCCTTATCGATCAACGCCTGTACGCGCGGATTGGCCGTCCGATATTCCGCACAAATCCGGCGCACCTCGGCGCTTTTGCTCGCCATCAACTGCTCCACCGCTCTGAGGCCTGTAACATAGCGCGACCTACTCATTGCGGATCTGCCGGCCGAAAATCAATGCGTCGTGATTCCATGTCCACGCGCTGCACCTTCACGCGCATGGCCTCGCCCAGCCGGTAGGTTTTGCCGGATCGTTCGCCGACCAGTTGCTGCGTGGCCGCCTCATAGTGGTAATAGTCATTGGCCAGGCTCGTCACGTGCACGAGTCCGTCGGTCAGCAACTCAGTGATCTGCACGAACAGGCCGAAGTTGGTCACGCCCGTGATGACGCCGTCGAACTCGTCGCCGACATGTCCTTCCATGTACTCGCACTTCAGCCACGCCTCGACGTCGCGAGTCGCCTCTTCGGCACGCCGTTCATGTGCCGACGTAATCGTACCGAGCCGCTCCATCGAGCGAGCATCGTAGGCGTAACGTCCCGGCTTGCCGCCCCGAATGATGTGGCGGATAGCGCGATGCACAAGCAGATCCGGATAGCGACGTATCGGTGACGTGAAATGCGCATAGGCATCGAGCGACAGGCCGAAATGGCCGATGTTGGTCGGTGTGTACTCAGCGTGAGTCAGCGAACGCAGCATGGCCATCGAAATCGAGGCGCTGTCGGGCCGACCCTTGACCTGGCCGAGCAGCTTGTTGAATTGCCGCGGTTC
>JAOTVR010000125.1 GCA_029863305.1 Gammaproteobacteria bacterium
GCCTGGTGCGCTCATAGACCTTGCATCCTGACGGCGTTCGCGGACAGCTGGCGGTCGGGGGATACCGCCCCTACCGACCATTCGGTATTTGCCCGTATAGATCGTCGGTCCTCCGATCGCTATCTTAATTGGTGTCAGCTTCGATAGTGCAAGATGGAGTGCGATCAGTGAACGATGACGTCGTGGATTATCCGGAGAACTCTCGCGCCGCGATCCTGCGTGTCGCAATTCTCGTTGTCTATTCCAATACCAGTTGGCACGAACTGGAACGCGCACAACTGGAGGACGTTTACCGAAATATTTGTGTGATGCTGGATGACGATCTGGATGACGAATTGCTTTTAGATGAACTCGACACGATCTCGGCCGACGTGCAAAACGAGATCGAGGATCTGACAGACGAAGAGGAATCAGAGGCGTATTGGCGAGCTTGTCTTGCGTCCATTGTGTCAGAAGACATTCAACAACTGACAGTTGGTGCTGCCCTGGCGCTGTCGAGCGGAGACGGCGAAATCGACGCGGACGAAATGTCCGGCATTACTCGCCTGTGTGACGCCTGGGATGTCAACATTAATGACGCTCAGGAAATCTGGAGCGACTAGTCGCGACCTGGGCCACGATACTCGCCGCGGCAGAGTCTGTCGCCGCTGCGCGGCTCGGTTGAACTACCGGCACATCGTTGGCTAGCGCGAAACGCCGGCCTCCAGCCTGCATGTCAGGCCTTCGATGCGGGCGCGAGCCAGCGCACGGGTAACGCAGCGACCCATGCCGTCATCCGGGTCGGCGCTGGATGAAGCGATCCGCCCTTCTTCGATAACCAGCGTGATGCGCCGCGTATCCGAGTCCCCCAGGCACTGACGCACGGGCGCGGCCGCCGAACCGAACGCCACTGTGAGCTCGAGCATGCTGCATGACGAGTTGACGTCGCTGAACGTGGCGGTCTCGTTGCCCTGTCCGATCTGCATTGAGCCGATGGTGGTCGACGCCGGCGATCCGCCCTCTGTGGATGGCTGTTTACGTGTGCTGAACGAAACGTTTTCGCCGCTCATTGACCATCCGGTGCTCTGCTGGTCGGGAGACGCTTTTCGCGTAGACTTTGTGAGTATCTCGGCATTCTCACACGCCTTCTGCCAACCGCCTTTGCAAGCGGTCTCGAAGAGCGCGACGGCGCGTGGGATATCGACCTCGATGCCACCAGTCCCTTTTGCGAGCGCGGCCGCCAGGTCGCTGCAGAAGGCCACGAATCCGGCGTCACAGGCTCGCTCGAGGTGGCGGTTCGCCGCGGCCCCGTCAGTCGGGCCACCGATGCCCTCACGCAGCGCGACGCCCAGGTAGCCACAGCCCTGCGCGTCGCCCGCATCGCATGCCCACTTGACAAGATTCCTTGCCCGCACCGGGTCGGCGGCCTCGCCAGCGAAGAGCGACGCTCCGTACCGGGTGCAACCCGGCGCGAATCCGAGCTCGCAAGACCGGCCCATCGCCTGCATTGCCGCCACCCGATCGATCGCTCCCCCGTAACCTTGCAGCAGCGACAGGCCCAGGGCGCCGCAACCCGATGCGTGGCCGCCCTGGCAGGCACGCGCCAGCAGCGCCCGGCCCCGCGCGGCGATCTCCGGATCCTCCGCACGGACCAGGCTCACTCCGAGGTTTCGGCACGCCTGCCAATACCCGAGATCGCAAGCGCGAAAACTGAGTGGAATGGCCCGGGCGTTGTCCGCGGGAGCGCCCTCTCCCTTGGCGAGCATGTCTGAGGCTGCACTGCACGCTGCACCATCGTCCTGTTCGCAGCCGCGCTCGAACAAGCTCAGCGCGCGCTCCGGTTCGCCGCGCTGCTGCGCATCCGAACCATCCCGGAAGCAATCCGTGCAACTCACGTCTTCTGCATTAGCGGGCGCCAAAGCCGTGGCGATCAGCACGAGCATCGTTCGTATTATTATCATTTTCTGCCTTCCCAGCGTCCGGGTCGTGGTCGCAACACTGTATCACTGCCTCGTCCGTTTAATGAAGGTACATGCGGTCTGCAGGAACCGGCGCTACCAATTGCATGAAGCGGTCGTCTCGTCAAACCGGCCTCAATGACAGGTTTCGTCAGGCTCGATCAGGCCGTGCGATGGCTTCCACGTCTGCAATAGTGATCTTGCGGCGATGCTGCTCGTGAAGCCGCGTCACGAGCGCAACACACATCTTCTGAATCAGATACGGTTTGCCGGCGGTGAGTGAGATGATGCGCTCGGCGACGCCGCCTTCCACCTTGAATATTCCACCGATCGGCCGCTCTATCAGCGCCCGTGCATCGCCAGGCTCCAGTGGCTTAACCTCGATCTCCTCGAAGAAGTTGTACCACGGGCTGCCTTCCCGCTCCCACTGCTTCTTGATTTCGACGCCCGAGACAACCGCGACCAGTTTCTCCGCGAAGTTCTTCATGAACAGGCTGCGCAGTTTCTGATTGATCCGCGGATCGTAGTCGTTCAGCTCGTCCACTTCGTCGATCAGCAGCACCAGCCGGATTCTTCGGGTGCTTTGCGATTCCAGGGCTTTCAGGACAGCTCGAAGGTCGCTGATGAATTCCCGATAGGAATAGTCGCCCGAGATGTCTTGCCCGGGACGCAGCCCTCCAAGCACCGGTTCCAGCTGCTCGAAGACGTCCCCCGCGATCGTCTGGAAGAATTGGTCTTCGGGTGTTCCCTGCAGGTCGACGTAAACCGGGTGGAACTCGTAGACCGGGTCATCCAGTTCGCTGAGCCGTTTCTTGAGTTGATGCTGGATCGACGTCTTGCCGATGCGCCGCTCGCCGTAGATCAGCAAGCTGTTGTTGTGAATCGTCTGCAGGATACGGTCGACCAGATCTTGTCGACCGAAAAACATGTCGTCTTCGATCACGGGCGCACCCGCGACGTAAGGATTGAACCTGCGCGTGCGCAGTCGGGAGCGACGCCGCGCGCGGCTCCAGAGTATGGCGCCGCCGATCGCCGAGACAACAGCGAGCAGCACCGCGAAGAACCACGGCGCGCGGTAGTACGGGCGCACGTACATCACGACGTATTCGCTGCTCGACGTGAGGTTCTCGGAATCCGTTGCGACCAGCCGGAAGGTCGAATGCCCGGGCGAGAGCTTCGATGCGACGCCGAACTCGGTAATAAAGAATTCACCCAGCGGTTGGCTGTCGAGACTTACCTCCAGCACCTGGTCGTTGTCGCCATGGACAACGATATCCACCGGCGAGTCGTCGATGACCACGCCATTCAGCCGGAAATCGGGAGCCCTGCTCGTCTCCATCAGCAGACCATCTTCACCTTCGCTTCTGAGATCCACGAAACGCACGGCAGGCGGAATATTGCCTTTGGCAGTCGTGCCCAGTAGCTGCCGGCTGATGACGCTGTAGGCCTGCGCTATATGAGTTAGCGCGGCGCTGTTGCCCGGATCGAGCGCCAGTACCCGGTTCGCCGCGGCAAGCGCTTCTTCCGTGGCCCCGGCTTCGAACTGTGTCCGTGCCTGTGCCAGCAGCTCGCTGATCGCCGACTGCCGGGCACGCGCCGATTCCGCCTCTTTGCGTGCCTCGAGCAGTCGGCCCTGTATCGCGAGGGCCGCCCCGTGGGACGGTTCCAGAACCAGGATCGACTGCAGTCGATCAAGAGCCGCGGCCGGCTGCCCGGCGACCTCCAGTTGCTCGACGTCCTGCAGCCACGCGGCGATGGCCGTCTCCCAGTCGTTGAATGCGTGACTGCCCTCCAACTCGGCAAGCAGCCTGCCCTGTGCATCACCGAGTAATGCCTGCACCGCCGGACTCGGTTTCAGGTACTGCGCCTGCCGGAACAGGCTCGATGCTTCACCGAATTTTCCCTCCTGGACAAGCGCCTGGCCGGCTTCGACAAGTCTTGCGGCCCGCTGATCGCGTTCTCGCTCATTCTCGAGTTCTGCGACCCGCGCTCGCAGTTGCTGCATCACCTCCTGAGCAACATCGTCGTCTGGCGCGACGGCAAGCGCCTGGTCGAGCGACGCTATCGCTTCGTCCCAGTGGCCCTGTTCCAGGAGCGCCCGTGCGTCACCGATGCTGCGCTCGATGATCTGGCGGATACGCTCCTGCTCCTCGGCTGCGGCGACAACGCGCGCATGCCGGACGAGCGACTCGTAATGCTCGAGTTCCGCGCTGGCGCTGTCTGATTGAGCGATTGCACCGAGCCGAGCCTCGGTCTCGAAAGCCTGCAGCGCCGCATCGAGCTGCCCGAGGTGAAAGTAGGCGATGCCCAGCTTCAGGTAGGGGAAGTAGCCGATGACGTTCATGCCATAGCTGCGCACACGCGCACCCGAGTCGCCTTTCTTGCCGATAGCGCTGTTGATTTCCTCGACGGCCAGCGTCCATTGCTGTTCTTCGAGTGCCCGTTCGGCCCTCGCGTAATGCTCGTACCAGGAATCGGCGGCAGCCGGGAGGGACACGAACATCACCGTGGCGCCGACCAACAGGGCGATGCGCCAGTCGAAGCGTGGAATCGCGTTACTTCGTGACCCGTTCATCTTGGAAATACCGCACAGTGCCAGAGGGAGCGCAATACGAGATTTCCGATAGCGTTTGAACTCCCACTGGCGTTTACCTGATATCAAGACCTCCGTTTCGGATCGGTCGATGCTGTCTGTTCACCACCCTGGTCATCGGCTCAGGGCCTCGTATCACCAAGCCATACGATCGACGACAACCAATCCATCGTGACGTTCACATCGACGTCCGTGCCGTAGTAGAAGAGTGTCGACGCACCCGTTCCCTGGCCCGTTTGCATCGAGCCCGTTATCGTGGAGCCAACACCCATGTTGAGTGTCGCCTGGCTGATACCGCTGACGTTGATGTCCGCAGCGCCGATGGGGCGCATGTCAACGAGATCCAGTCGGCTGACGCCGCTTACGCTGGACGTCAGGCTGCCAATCCTGAGCGCGTTGCCGCGCAGGTAACTCACACCACCGACGTTGATCGTCATCCGCGACTGATCGAAGCCGTACAGGCTCGCGCTCGAGACACCACTCAGATCGATGCGATCCAGCACCGGCATCGTTACGAAGGCTTCGAGCGTCCGGATATTTCCGTTTCCAGGCAGCAATGCAATGCTCAGCCTCTCCCCGTTCTGCGCGACATCGATACGATGCTCATGTGCAAGGTCGACGAGTACCTCGACCGAGAAGTCGGAACCCTGGGTCACAGTGACCTTGAACACGCTCGGCACCGAGATTTCGGTGAAATTCCGGAAAGCGAACGTTCGCCGTGCAGTATTGACTGCAGCGTGGCCGAACGTGATCCGTTCTGCCCTTATCCGGCCGTTCGACGCGAAGTTACCGTCAATCACGAGTTCGGCATTCAGGGCCAGATCACCCGAGTCGCCACCGTGGTAGCTGGTACCGGCATTGGCCGTGATAGCAATGTGATCGACGTCGAAATCGGCTGCGGAGCCGAAGCGCGTGATGACGCCGGCCGCCAGCACCCGTTGTCCTGTGCTACCCGCCAGCGCCGGGGCAGCGACGAGACGTTGAACCTCGAAGCGGCCGGCGGCGATCGTGCCGAAGACCTTGACGTCCATCGCATCCGCGGGCGCTCCGCCGGGCAGATCGATAACGAGCGCGTTGCTATAGTCGATGGTCAGTCGATTGATCCTGAACAACAGATTCGACAGGTCGAGATCGGCAACCGTGCCGATCACCTGCGGCTGCGCATTGTTTGCGGCCAGTTCGATCCGCGTTGCCCGGATCGCACCGGACGCATCGGCATAGCCGCTGACCTGGGCGACGTCGCCGACGGACAGGCCGGCATACGATGATGGATCGATGCCGGCACCGAAGCGCGTGCCCGTATCCGTTGTCACGGTCTGACCCATGACGATGAGCTGCTGCGCGTCTCCGTCAAGGCCGTCGACCGGCCCGATAACGTTGGCATCGAAGCGAATGCTGTTTGCAGTTCCGGTCAGGCCGTGCTCATTAATCCTGCCGCTCAGCGTGACGACCTGGCCTTGCCGAAGGTCGGACATGAACGCCGGCTCTCCGTTGACGGTGACGGTCGCCGTAGCAGTCTGGTAGCGCACGTCGTTCACCGTGATGCTACCCACCCCTGTAATTTCACCGTACGCAATGACGGCCTCGCTGTCCTGTAACGGCAACGGCGGCCAGTTCGTGTTTGCGTTACTCCCGATTGATACGTCGACGCCGCCGCCGCAGGCGGCCAGCAAGACCGAGGTCATCAGCACGGCCGTTCGTATCAGAAGTCTGTTTGATCTCATGACGGCACCTCCTTCTCAATGAGTACGGACCCTTTTCGATCCGCATGGTGAATTGAACAGCCAGCAACGCGCCGCCGCTTGATGACGGCTTGATGTCGACCTGATGTTTAGTTCCGCACCACCGCCGGTGCCGTCTAGGTACTTCCCCCGCTTGTTGCCGCCCCTCCCGCGTGTTAGCAAATGCACAGTGCAGCAGGGGATGCGGCCGGCGTTTTGGCGGCCGCGGGAGGACGATTAGTCATCGAGATCCAGGCATCTCCAAGGCTCTCCATCGACTCACAAGAGGGCACCGTCAAGGGTCCCGGCGGCAGCGTTCGCCTGGAACCGAAGGTTATGGACGTACTCCAGTTGCTCTCGCGGCATGCCGGTCGCGTGGTGTCGCGAAACGAACTGATGGACGCGGTGTGGCCGGACGTCGTCGTCACCGAGCACACCCTGAGCCGCTGCGTGTACCAGTTGCGCAACCAGCTCGGCAAGATCGCCGGCGATCCCGACCAGCCATTGATCGAGACGCTGCCGAAACGCGGCTACCGCTTGCTGGCCGACGTCGGGACCATCACGGCGCATACGCCGTCACCGGCGCCGGTCGACCCCGCATCGTTGCCTGTGATCCCGTACGTCATCGGCCAGTGGGTGAGAGCCGAGCGCTTCTATGGCCGCACGGCGCAGATCGCGGAGATTCTGGACGGGTCCCGCAACTGCATCTGGCTGCTCGGCACCCGGCGCATCGGCAAGACCTCACTCTTGAAGCAGCTGGAATACATCGCGGACACCTCTCGCGACCGGCGTTTTTTCCCGCTCTTCTGGGACTTCCAGGGGACGGCGACCCCGGGCGAACTGCATCTGAACTTCAACGATGCGTTGCTGGACGCCGAGGACCGGCTGGAGCGCATGAACATTGCCGTGAGCGAGGTCGAAGCCGACGACCTGTTCGTCTCGCTCGAACGGCTGAGGCGCCTGCTCCGCCGGAAGGAATTCGGGCTACTGTTGCTCTGCGACGAAGTCGAGGAGCTGATCGAATTGCACCGCAAGGATCCGTCACTGCTGCGCAAGCTGCGGCACGCGATGCAGAGCCGCGAAGATATCCGCACGGTACTCGCGTCGACCATTCGCCTCTGGTCGCTGGCGCACCAGAAGGACGACACCTCACCCTTCCTGCACGGCTTTACTCCGCCGCTGTACATCGAGCGCTTCTCCGATGACGAGGCGCAATCGCTGATAGAGCAGGCGCACCTGGCCCCGGAACAGCGGCCGGTGTACCGGGACGGCGATGTCGAAGCAATCCGCAACCATTGCAACAACCATCCCTACCTGGTTCAGCTTGTGTGCAAGCGCTACCTCGAAACCGGTGATCTTGGCGAAGCGGTCGAGCATGTCGCCACCGACAGCATGGTGAGCTACTTCTTTTCGGTCGACTTCGACATGCTGTCGGACAACGAGCAGGACGTCATCCGCATGATCGCCGGAAACGTGGCACGCACGAGTAATGCAATGAATGACGAACTCGCGCTTGGCGCCGACAGGCTCGCGGGCACGCTGCGACGCCTCGAGAATCTCGGTTTCATCCGTTGCAACGAAGCGAGAGAATTCACGCTCGCCAACGACTTCTTCCACCGCTGGTTGCTAAGCGAGGGGGATGATGCCGCGACCCATGCGGTGCCCGCTGAGAAAATGCCGGCCAATGTCATTGTCGTTCCGCCGCCGGTCGACAAGCCATCTTCGCGAGGCTTCTTTGCCGAGCTGCGGCGGCGCAAGGTATTTCGCGTTGCAATCGCCTATGTCGTCGTGGCCTGGCTGTTGTTGCAGCTCGGGGAGATTCTGTTCGACTTCCTCGAGGTGCCAACCTGGGCTGGCAAGCTGCTGATCGCATTTCTCACCCTTGGTCTGCCGGTTGCGATCTTCCTCGCATGGGCATTCGAGTTAACGCCGGAAGGCGTGAAGCGTGACGATGACATCGACCGTTCAGGCTAGAAGTTGAAAATCGCCGACAACGACACCGTGTCGACGCGATCCGATATATCGACGGCGAGGTCGAACTGAGAGCGCTCCATGGCCAGACCAAACCCGGCTGTGTAGTGAATCTCATTGTCTCCGTCCACAGTCAAGGCCTCCAGCCAGGGATCATCGATGATGGGCCGCATCTGGTGGTCCGGCTCGTACCAGGTCCCGAACCTGAGCGCGATGATGGGCGTCGAATCGAGGAATACGTATTCGCCACCCAGGTGCAGCTCGTCAGCATCATCGATCGTCTGGTCGTCGAGCCTCAGGCTATCCGGGATGTTCGAATACTGGACCCGGTCCCACTGGAAACTCAGGGTCAGGCGCCCGTCGGTTCGTCGATAGGCGACACCGATGCCGTAGATGTCCGGAAACTCGGTGCCGAACCCGGAGACCTGCGATATCACGCCCCCCGGCGGCACGCCGAAGTCGATCGCCTGCCCGGCGGTGACCCGGTTGCCGAAATCGACCTCAAATGCATCCCGGTAGACGCCACCAATGCTCCAGCTCTCCGTAGGCCGCCAGAGAAAGCCGACATTGAAAGACCAGTCGCTGTCATCGACAAACATGTCTTCACTGCGCACCAGTTGTTCGGGAAGGTAGGAGTTCGACCCGTAGAAGGCTTCGAACGTGTCGTCGTCCCATAAATATTCCTCGACGCGCGCATTGAGCGACGCATCGTAATAGACGACGCCGAACCCGATGTCGAAGTCGTCGCGGATTCGATACGCGGCGGACAGGCCGTAGCTCAGGATCGCCATGTCGCTCGTCCACTGGTTGTCCCACAGGCGGGATTGGCAACAGTCGGTGCCGCCGCCGTAAAGGCCCTGAGTTGCGCCCGAGAACTCGAGATCGGCGTACTGGTGCCGATAAGCCGCGAATGACCACTTGCCGACCGGGTAGGCGTACGAGAGAAAAGAAAGCCCGGCGCTATCGTGACTCGAATTCGCCAGCCGAAGACCGTCAATCGAATCGAGCCCGTTGCCGGTGGGAAGCCCTTCGACGCGACCGCCCGTCGTGTAGGGTGTTGTGTGGCTCCAATGTCGCCCCTCGATCGAGAACTCGGGCCGGATAAGCTGGGTCAGTCCCGCCGGATTGGCGAAGGCGGATGTCGCGTCATCGGCCAGCGCGACGAATGCCCCGCCGAAGCCCATGCTGCGGGCACCGGGGTCGGAGAAGCTCAGCTGCAGGGGGATGACAGCCTGCTGGGCACAGACGACAATGGGCAGCAGCCCATACAGTGCGGCAATGGCTCCCGCGAAACCGGACGATTGCCTGTTTCTCCCGGCCACCGGTAGGACTCCTGCAGCATATACACCTCGAAAAAGTGTACTCATACGCGGGCCGCGCCTCAATCGTGGCATCCCCGTACCTGGCAGGACAGCAATCCGCCCGTCATCGAAGCGCTATAATCCATCGGCGCGTCAGACAGAACACAGGAGTCGTCGACACATCATGCCTGCTGACCTCTTCAAAGTTATCGCCCGGTTCGAGAATGCCGAAGGCCGACCGTTTGCCGG
>JAOTVR010000126.1 GCA_029863305.1 Gammaproteobacteria bacterium
TGGCAAGCAAGCACGGGCTCCCCGTTTACGGCCATGCCGCAACTGCCGCACACCGCCATATGACATGACCAGCGATAACTCAGCGTGCGATCCAGCTCATCCTTGACGTAATTGATGGCATCGAGAACGACCCAGTCTTCGCGGTATGGCACCGTGTAAGTCTGAAAATGCGGCGCGTCATCCTGCTCCGGATCGTAGCGTAATATCTCCAGTTCGATGCTGCGTTCATTCATTCCTGCGCGCCTCCGTAAACCCGCTCGGCCGGCTGCGAACGCGTTATCGTGACATCACAATAGTCGATGGCGGGCATCTCCGTCGCCGAGTAACGGGCGAGGGAGTGCTTGAGATACGCCGCATCGTCTCGGTCCTGATAGTCGAGGCGCTGATGTGAGCCCCGGGATTCCCTGCGCTGCAATGCCGAGCAGGCCAGCGCAGTGGCCACATCGATCATCGAGCCGAGTTCCAGCGCCTCGATAAGATCGGTATTGAAAACATTGCTCTTGTCGGCGAGCACGATTCTCTTATAGCGCTCACGGATGTTGTGCATATTTTCCGTGCTGGTCTGCAGAGAATCCTCGCTGCGGTAGATGCCGGCGCCGGCTTCCATTGCTGCATTCATCTCGCGCCGCAGGCCTGAGATACTTTCCGCGCCTTCCGCCCGGCGGAACAGCTCCAGGACCCGGCCCTCGGCGGACCTGGCCGCAGACTCGACTTCCCCATCGGTCGGCCCGGCGTCAGTCTGCGTCGCAAAGTCGGCAGCACCCCGCCCGGCAAGCGCACCGAATACCAGCAGCTCGGTGAGGGAATTGGAGCCCAGGCGATTCGCGCCATTGATGCTGACGCAGGCACATTCGCCGGCGGCGAACAGCCCGTCAACGCAGGTCGCAGTGCTGATATCAGTGTCGATGCCGCCCATCGTGTAGTGCACCACCGGACGGACGGGAATGGGCTCGTGCACCGGGTCCACGCCGACGTAGCTCTGGCTCAGTTCGCGCACCATCGGCAGGCGCTCGTTGATTTTCGCTTCACCGAGATGCCGCAGATCGAGATGCACGACGTCACCATAGTCGGTACTGATGGTGCGGCCCTTGCGCTGCTCATGCCAGAAAGCCTGGCTTAGCCGATCCCGCGGGCCGAGTTCCATCGCCTTTTTGCGCGGCCACGGGTCCGGCGGGCCGAGATCGTAGTCCTGCAGATAGCGATAGCCATCCTTGTTAATCAGAATTCCACCTTCGCCACGCGAACCCTCGGTGATCAGTATGCCGGTACCCGGCAGCCCGGTCGGATGATATTGCACGAATTCCATATCCTTGAGCGCCACACCGGCACGGTAAGCCATCGCCATGCCGTCGCCCGTTTTGATCGCGCCGTTGGTCGTAAATGGAAACACCCGGCCGGCGCCGCCCGTTGCGATAATGACGGACTTCGCGCGGAAAAAGCGCACCTGGCCGGTGCGCATTTCGATTGCGGTGACGCCGTGACAACGGCCATCGGTGACGACCAGATCGGTCGAGAAATACTCGTCGAAGCGCTCGATCGTCGGATACTTCAGTGAGGTCTGGAACAGCGTATGTAACAGATGAAAACCGGTCTTGTCGGCTGCATACCAGGTTCGCTCGACTTTCATACCGCCGAACGGCCGGACCGCCACGTGGCCATCCGGCTCGCGGCTCCACGGACATCCCCAGTGTTCGATGCGCGTTAGTTCCCGCGGTGCTTCCTGAATGAACAGATCGACTGCATCTTGATCACAGAGCCAATCGCCGCCGGCGACGGTGTCGTGAAAGTGATTATCGAAACTGTCGTTGTCCTTGATCACCCCGGCGGCGCCACCCTCGGCAGCCACCGTATGGCTGCGCATCGGATATACCTTCGAGATCAAAGCAACTTTGAGGGTCGGATCGGCTTCCGCCACGGCGATTGCCGCACGCAAACCGGCACCACCGGCTCCGACGATTGCGATATCTGTATTGATTGTCTCCACCAAG
The DNA here is from genome assembly GCA_029863305.1 of Gammaproteobacteria bacterium. Lineage (GTDB taxonomy): Bacteria > Pseudomonadota > Gammaproteobacteria > Steroidobacterales > Woeseiaceae > UBA1847. Next base: position 1,989 of record JAOTVR010000126.1, read on the forward strand.
CACTCTCGGGCCCTTTGGCTCTTATTCTCTGTGGGTCGCGACGACTTTTTGATAAAGACCCCCGAAGTAAGTCTCTTTTCGCCACTCAAAGCGGTCATCGTTGGCGCCGAACGCGGCAATCTCCTTGCGCCACAGCCCTTTTGCATAAGGCTCCAGTGTATCGAAGATCAGGCTCGTCACGATCTTGAGTGGATGCGCCCAGTGCGGCTTGTGGTAATCGACAAACACGACCTTGCCGCCAGGTCGAACGCTATTGAGCAGGGTAGCCGCCACTCCGCGCTTATAGTCATCCGGTAATTCATGCATCAGGAAGTAGCAACATACCGTATCGACGGCCTCGTCGCGCAGATGCAAAACATCTTCATGTCGCACGATGGCGTGTTTGTATCCAGCCAGCTTTTCGCGGCAATTACGGACTTGCACCTCGGCAACATCGACGATCTCCAGCTTGCCTTCAGGGCCGATATGTTCGGCGAGCGCCAGCGAAAAATTGCCATATACACACGCGGACTGCAGCACATGCTGCCCCGGTTCGATTTCCGTGAACGCCACTTGCTCAAGGCGACGATGCTGCCGCCAGAGGATCGTTTTGACGACCAATTCGTGATCGAGATACTTCGCGTTACGCGCGTCGAGATAGGCCCAGCGGTAGGTGCGTTGCAAATAGTCCGGTATAACAGGCGAGCGGGTGCGAGCCGGTGCCGGCGACGACCGCGTGGGATGCTTCTCGGTGTCCCGAAAACTTTCCAGGTTCGCTCCTGCCGACTCCGAGTAATGCATAATGCCCGTTCCTTCGGCCTTCGCGGCCCGATTTTTCGACGCTCTCATTCTGGTGTGTACTCATACGCTGCGGCGACGTGCCACTGCATAAGTATATGTCACCGGTTCTTGTTAATCATCACCATGACACCGCCGAAGGGTACACAAGAACGAATCATTGCGCGTCCCCCGCCAAAATCTGTGGTGAACCCGGGTATTGTGGCCCCGGGCGGCCACGGGGTTCGGCCCAACTGGCGATATACCGGCAAGTAAGTAATTGTTCTGATTGCGAATGCAAGTTAGCAACCTTAGTTTGGATCCATAGGCGTCTCGTGTACGTCCTGGCGGAGGCCATATGAAAGACGGGCTCTCAGACGACATCATCAGTCTCGATCTGAAAGCGCCGATTTGGGAACGCTTCTTCCTGTTAGCGCCAATGGTACTGATCGGCACCATTGAGCCGGGCGGGGCGCCCGATCTTGCGCCCAAACATATGGCGACACCCATGGGTTGGGACAACTACTTTGGTTTCGTCTGCACGCCTCGTCATGGGACGTATAAGAACATAGAAAGAACCGGGGTCTTCACGGTAACGTATCCGCGACCGTCCCAGATACTGTATACGAGTCTCGCCGCTTCGCCGCGCTGCGGGGAAGACGAGAAGCCGGTCTTGAACGCATTCAAAACCATGCCGGCAACCAGAGTCGACGGTGTCTTCGTTGCCGACGGCTATGTGTTTCTCGAATGTGAAGTGTTCAGGATCGTCGATGGATTCGGCGTCAACAGCCTGATCACCGGAAATATTGTCGCTGCGCATGTTCACAAGGACGCCTTGCGTGCCTCGGAACTGGATGACCAGGAGTTGATCCGAAACGCACCGATGTTCGCTTACATCCACCCGTGGCGGTTCGCCAGTGTTACCGACACTAATCGTTTTCCTCTGCCGGTGGGTATGGAGAGGTAGTTGACACATGTCGGCCGCGTATCGCGAACGGGTGGTCGCATACCTGACCGGGCACAGCGGAGAAATGGTTCGGCTCCTCGAGGCGCTGACACGCGCGGAGTCTCCATCTTCCGTGGCGACCTCGCAGTTTCCAGTCAAGCAAATTCTGACTAAGGAATTCGAGCAGCTCGGATTACGGGTGCGCCAGCTTTCCGGACGCCGCAGCGGGGGCAGTTTGTTCGCAACTCCGGTACGCAGGAAGAAACACGCAGGCCTGCAGTTATTGCTCGGCCACTTCGATACGGTTTGGCCTGTCGGTACGATTGACAGCATGCCTTTCGAGGTTGACGGCAACGTCATCAAGGGACCCGGGGTATTCGACATGAAAGGCGGCGTCGTGCAGATCATTTTTGCGCTCCGGGCGCTGCACGAGCTGAACCTGGTGCCGAATATCACGCCGGTGGTCTTCCTGAACTCCGATGAAGAGATTGGCAGCAGGGAGTCACGCAACTACATTCGTATGCTGGCCAAAAGGGTAGAGCGCGCCTTTGTCATGGAGCCGGCCCTGGGTATTGACGGTGCCATCAAGACTGCACGCAAAGGCGTTGGGCGGTTCACCGTGCGCGTCAGCGGTAAAGCGGCGCATGCGGGACTGGACCCGGAAGCGGGTGCCAGCGCAATACTTGAGCTGGCTCATGTCATTCAGCGCCTGTTCGAAATGAATGACCCCGATAATGGCATTTCCGTCAACGTCGGCAATATTGATGGCGGAATTCGGCCGAATGTTATCGCGCCGGAGAGCAAGGCCATCGTCGACGTGCGCATCGCGACGCACCTCGACGCCGAGAAGGTCGAGTCGGATATTCGCGGTATCGAACCGCAAACGCCCGGCGTGAAGCTGGATATAACCGGCTATATTGGGCGACCGCCGCTGGAACCCACGCCGGCGAACCGCAAGCTGTGGAACAAAGCCCGGGAAATCGCCGCGGAAATGAACATCGAGCTCACCGAAGGCCTGGCTGGCGGTGGATCGGACGGCAACACCACGAGTCAGTACACGGCAACCCTGGACGGACTGGGCCCCGTTGGCGATGGAGCTCACGCACACCACGAGTACCTGCTGCTTGATAAGACAATCGAACGCATGGCTTTGCTGACGCTCATGATTCTCGCGCCGACGATAGCGGGCGAAACGACATGATCATCGGCAAGGACAAGAGCAACCGTTACCTGATGAGTTCCCTGACCCGCATCACGGATTTGGAGAACTTTGACTTCGATGTAGAGAAGCTGGATCGCGAGAAGTGGGGTCACGGCGACTACGTCGCTGCCCGTGTAACCAATAAACCCAACCCGCTGTACCAGATTGAAATACCCACCGGAAGAATGGCCGAATTGATGGAGGACGACCTCATTATTGGTGTATTCGGCAAGCGTGCTGCGACACTCGAGGGCGTTGGCGACTGGGAGGCCATCGGCGACAACGGCCAGATGCATGCGCTCACCAGCGCCGGCCTGCTCGGCAAGGCGACGTCCACTTCCTTGCTGTTGCCCCGGTTCATGTCACTTGAATATGAAGGCCATGTGCTTCGCGAGGGCAGAAAGCAAACCATGCGCGACTTTATCGAGCCGGTGACCGCAACCGAGTTCGATTCCCCGGTGATCCTGATGGTCGGTACGTCCATGTCGGCCGGCAAGACGACGGCCGGTCGGGTCATCATCCGCGAACTGCAGAAAGCGGGCCTGCGGGTCGTCGGTGCGAAGTTCACGGGCGCCGGGCGCTATCGTGACACCCTGTCCTATGGCGATGCAGGCGCGGCAGCGATCCTGGACTTCGTGGACGCCGGCCTGCCATCGACCATCGTGCCGGAACCGCGCTTCGAGGAGGCCATGCGCTATATGTTGTCGCGCATCGCGGCCATCGAACCTGACGTCGTCGTTGCCGAAGCCGGCGCCTCGCCCATGGAACCCTACAACGGCGCGATCGCTATCGAAGCGCTGAGTAAACACGTGGTTTTCGTCGTGCTGTGTGCTTTGGATCCCTATTCGGTCGTCGGCGTCGAGGCGGGCTTCGGCCTGCGCCCCGACGTGATCACCGGGCCCGCCACCAATACCACGGCGGGTATCGAACTTGCCGAGAAGCTGACGCAGCTGCCCGCACTGAACCTCATGGATAAGGAATCGCTGCCCCGGCTGCGCGAGATGTTGCGAGCCGCTTTGCCCGGGCAGCTTGGGGTCACGCCCACCGGCGGATGAGCATGCGTCTCTGGATCCCGTGCATGCAAAGTTTCCCGGCATGATCGCCAGCTTCAGAACTGCCGGGGATGCCTCCAAAACCACGCGGGCACGCAACATTCGCGACTTTCTACTGAACCCGGTCGGTGGTCAGCTGTGCGAATGCCCAAATTGCCGCAACGTATCAGAAACGGGTTCCGGGCCTGTGCCGAGATCCTGAACTATGAGGATATCCCCGGGTACTCCGAGCTGTCGTGGGCAGACCGAAAGAAACTCGATCATCAGGCCCTGTGCGCGGCGGTCTGTTCGGCAACTTTTTGGCGCGCAGTGTTCGTGGTGCTGGCCGCCGTGCTGCTCGCACATATTCTGTGCTGGCGATTCGATCTGACCGGCTGGCAGCGAGACCTGCTCAGAGCTCTGCCGATCGTGCTGGTGGCTCCCGGGTTCGCGGCGATGCGCCGGCGGCTGATCGAAAAGCTGCTGAAAGATTGAGAAAATGATGCCGGACGCCGATCTGGGAAGCGGGCATTCCCCGCCTTTTTATAAACACGCGCGAGTATCCCGCTGGTGACGCAGCAGAAAAAAGGAATGTCCGCAAACATTTGATCTCTGTATCGCGAATCGCGATGATGACGCGAATCGTTGTTGCAAGTATTGCGGAAGGATTAATCAAGATTATGAAAGGCATCGCAAAGTGGATCGTTGGCATCGTCGTTGTCGTGCTGCTGCTGGTTATTGCAGTGATGATTGTTGCCGTGGTCGTTTTCGATCCGGATGACTACCGTGAAGTGGTTGCCGAGCTTGTTTACGATCAGACCGGGCGCACGCTCGAGATCGAGGGCGGTTTGTCGATCAATGTATTGCCTTGTTGCAGCATCGCACTTAAAGAAACCCGCCTCAGTAATCCCGAAGGGTTTGCCGAAACAGAATTTGCGCGAGTCGAATCAGTAAAACTCGGTCTGCAATTATTGCCACTGATTTTCAGGCAGGAAGTGCTGGTCGACGATATCGGACTCGATGGCCTGGAACTGACGCTGACACGCCGTGCCGATGGCGTTGCCAACTGGGAATTCGCATCGGAGCCGTCAGCACCGGCCGATGAGCCGGAAACCGCTGATTCGGACATCGACTTGTCGACTCTGTCGATTGGCAGCATCCGCATCCGCGATGCGCGGGTCACATTCGAAGATGCCGAGGCCGATATGGCGTATCGCGTGGATGATTTCGATCTGCAGACGGGTCGAATCGCAGTCGGCAAGCCAGTTGACCTCGAGATGTCACTGGCGGCAGAGGACTTAAAAGCCGGCACAAGCGTGCAGCTCAGACTGGATTCCAAGGTCAATATCGACCCTGAGCTTTCCGCGCTCGTGCTCTCCGGGCTGAGCGCAGATGCTGACGTCAGCGGGGGTGATTTGCCCGCAGCTGCGATCGCGTTAGCCGCGACTGTGGACACGGTGACTTATGATCTGAATACAGGACTTGCGAAGCTTGATCAATTGCAGGCGAACGTTGATCTTAGCGGCGGCGATTTGCCGGCTGATGACGTCGCGCTAGCCGTTACAGCGACCACCGTTAATTACGATGTGAATGCCGGAAGCGCCCGGTTCGAGAAGCTGCAGGCCAATGTTGACCTCGCGGGCGGTGATTTGCCGGGGGATAAGGTCGCGTTATCGGCCGATGCGAACTCGGTCGGCTACGATTTGAATACCGGGCGTGCTGACCTGGATCAGTTGCAAGCAAAGTTGAACGCCGCCGGGTTGCAGGTTGATCTGACAGGCAATGGATTCTATTCGGAGAAACTTGCGGAGCTTGCCGGTGAGCTGAAGGTGAATTCCTTTTCGCCGCGGGAGATTCTGGCGGAACTCGAGCAACCGGAGATCGTCACGGCCGATCCGACAGTTTTGCAGACCGCTGACTTAACCAGTAAATGGTCGGTCAAGAACACCTTGTTGCGGCTCGATGGTATGGCTATGCGCCTCGATGACACCGGCATCCGGGGCATGGCGCAATTGAACTACCCTGATCAGTCGGATATTCAGTTTGACCTGAGCGTCGATTCGATCAACCTGGACCGCTACCTGCCGCCGGCCGCGGACGAACCAACTGCTGCGGAGGACGAAGACGCAGGCGCCGAGGAACTTCCCATCGAGGCCTTGAAAGAGCTTGAGTTGCAGGGCCAGGCCAGTATTGGTCAGCTGACCGTCAGCGATGCTGTGCTGCAGAATATCAAGGTCACGATCAGCGCAGCTGACGGCGTGCTGAGACTCAATCCGATCCTCGCGGACCTTTATGGCGGAAGTTATAAAGGCAGGATGACACTGAATGTCGCGCGCGGGCGGCCGCGAGTGAACTTTCGGCACGCCCTGACGGGTGTTCAGATGGGCAGCTTGCTTGCCGATACGACTGAAACAGACAATATCGAGGGTTTGTTGACGGCCAGATTCGAGGGCGCCGGCTTGGCCCGTAACGCCAATCAGCTGCTGAAGACACTGGACGGCGACGTATCACTCGATCTGGCCGACGGCATCTACAAGGGTGTCGATGTCTGGTATGAGATTCGCAAGGCGCGCGCACTGCTGAAAGGTGCACCGCCGCCCGCCGCGAGCGCCGACCCGCAAACGCCGATTACGGCGATGGACTTGAAAGGTCAGATCGACAAGGGCCAATTGAACTCGGATCGCCTGTTGCTGGAGCTACCCTTTATTCGGCTCGATGGCAACGGGACGACGAACCTCGTCAAGCAGAACATGGATTATCGTTTCAATGCGCGGGTATTTGGAAAACCGGACTTTGGCGACGGTGAGGACCTATCCGATCTCGCGAAATTTACGATTCCGTTGACGGTCAGCGGAGATGTCGCGGGACCGAAAATCGGTGTTGATCTTGCCTCGCTGGCAAAAGACGCGGCCGTGCAGAAAGGCAAGGATATCCTGCTGAAAAAACTCGGCCTCGACGAGCCCGAATCGCAGGACGAGGCCGCCACGCAAGGTGACGAAACATCCGATCAGCCGCAGCAAGAGTCTACCGAGGACGTGCTCAAGAAGGGTTTACGAGATATCTTTAAGAAGCCGTAGATCAAACCGACGGCGCCGCGACAGGTGAAAGAAATTGGTCTAAGACACCAATTTCACCTATGTCTATTGCAATGATTAAAAAGAATAATTTTGTGCGATTCTCACTGGCGTTACTGGATTGGTGGGAAGACAACGGGCGCAAGGATTTGCCTTGGCAGCGAAACCCGACGCCTTACCGGGTCTGGGTTTCGGAGATCATGTTGCAGCAGACCCAGGTCAGTACCGTGATGGGTTACTTCGATCGCTTCATGAGCGCCTTTCCCGATGTGCAGGCGCTGGCGCAGGCCGAACAGGACCGAGTGTTGCACCTGTGGTCAGGACTGGGTTATTACGCGCGGGCGCGGAATATGCAGCGGGCCGCCCGCGAAATTTGCGAGCGATTCGGCGGCGCGCTGCCGGCCGATATTGACGCATTGGAATCCTTACCCGGCATCGGCCGCTCCACGGCCGGTGCGATCCTGGCATTGGCCATGGATCAGAGGCAGCCGATATTGGACGGCAATGCCAGGCGGGTGTTGGCCCGGGTATTCGGCGTTTCGGGTTGGCCCGGTGACACAGCGGTGAATCGCGAGTTATGGTTGCTTGCCGAGGCGTGCACACCGGCACATCGCGCGGCTCACTATACGCAGGCCATCATGGATCTGGGCGCGTCGGTCTGCACGCGACGCAACGCGCATTGCACGGCGTGCCCCTTAAGTCCGCAGTGCATCGCGCAGCGACGTGATGTCGTAGACCAGATTCCGGCGCCT
>JAOTVR010000127.1 GCA_029863305.1 Gammaproteobacteria bacterium
TCCCGCGGCTAATAGCCTCAAGCACCAGGCCACGCTCATACAGGGAAAGCATGCCACTGGACGGCGCCATGCCAAATATAAAGTAATCAGGTACCGTGACGGCCTTCTCCAGAGATTCCGCGAGATCGCGGCAAATCGGAATTCCATTGGGTTTGCCGTCGAGCACCATGCCTGAATCGAGGCCCGCCTTTTCGCTGTCAATTACCGATAGAATTTCGTATCGCTCTGAATGTCGAACGAGCCCGTTCGCGGTTTTACCATCGATGGCGCCAAAGTTCGCTTCGCAATAGACAATTGAAGTGGCGGTGCGTTTACGAATAGCAGCTATTGGGTTGGCCAGAGACAGGTTCGGCGGGCCAAAAAACTCATCCGTGAGACGTGTCATGAATTCCCACCTTCCAGCCGCGCCCGATCGGCGTCGATCTCGGCGTAACGGACTGCGTCCGCCAGTCGTTCGTACCTGAAGTCCTTGTAGTAGTAGACATCTTTCGATTTACATGTGATGCCGTGGCCTTCCATGACCTGTCTCTCGTCGTTAGTCATTTCGGTCACCTGATGTACAGGCTTGCATGCGCTTACGGTAGGGTTTGTTACAATCCCAATCGTGTCCGGCGAAATCCAGGTGCGCGTTCTGCGGTACCTTCACCGCGACGCAGGCCTCCTCGACTTTCCGATAGCCGCGAGCACACTCCCAACCGTTTCCGTAAGATCGTCCGGACAGGTATGCATTTGAAGGTAATGCGATGGCGTTGCAGGCGTCACCGATTTTGCGATAGCCTCGTTCGCATTCCCAGCCAGAGTTATTGGAGGTGAAAGTCAGGTAAGCTTTTTCAGGTACTGCGATGGCAACGCAGGCATCCGCCACCGTCCGATACCCCCGCTCGCAGGTCCAGCCCGATCCTCTGGAACTGTCCGTCAGGTAACCGTTCGCCGGCACCTGAATGGCTTTGCAGGTGTTACCGACCTGTTGATAGCCTCTATCGCATAACCACCTATCGCCCGACACCGCACTGAGATACGCGTTTGGCGGCAGCGCAATCGCGTCGCAGGCATCTTGACTCGACTTGTAGCCATGCTGGCAGGCCCAACCGGACCCATAGCTCGAGTCTGTCAGGTACGCATTTGCCGGTAACGTCACGGCAATACATGAGCCGGCATCCTGCCGATAACCCCTGTCGCATTCCCAGCCATTACCATATGTCTTCGCAGTCGCATTCGCCGGCAATGCAGCCCGCATGCCTTGTGCAAAGGCGAATTCAGCCTTGCCAGCGAATGCCCCCACAAATACCAACGCGCAGCCGAATACGCCGAGCCTTGTTAGTCTTGTCTTCATGGATTCTCTCCATCGACGGGATCCATGCCCTTCAAGAATTTGAACAACTCGCTGTCTGTTGACAGGACGAGTGTCGTGTTTTCGGCGATGATGAACTTGTAGGCCTCCATCGTCCGAGTGAACTCGTAGAAAGCAACTGCTTCAGTGTTTTGGTTGTACGCGCTAGCATAGATTTCGGTTGCTTTGGCATCGGCCAGGCCGCGGATCTCCTCAACCTCGCGGTACGCCTCGGATTGGATCTTGTTCAGATCACGAACACGGTTACCTCGAATTCTCGCCGCTTCGCCGTTGCCCTCGGATAGAAACCGCTCAGCGATCTGTCGACGCTCGCTGATCATGCGATCGTAAATCTTCGGGCGAACACTCTCGTTGTAATTTATTCGTTTGAAGCGGATGTCGAGCAGTTCGATTCCGAACACCTCGACCTTTTCCGCGGCTGAGGCAAATATTTCCTGCTCGACCAGCTTGCGCCCCTTCTGGATTGGTACCAGCGCCCCCATGTTGAGATCGCGTTCCGCATCCGTCAAAAGCGTGTCACGCAATGGCACGCGATCCCTGGTAGTACGAATGATCTCGATCAGCTCATGCTTGGCAACCGCATTGCGAGTCTCGCTGCCCAGAATATCGTCGAGACGGGACTGCGCGCTGCGTTCGTCGCGAATTCTCAGAAAGTACTGCAGCGGATCTGTAATCCGCCAACGGGCAAACAAATCGACAGAGATGTAGAGCTTGTCCTTGGTCGGCATGTCAGAAGGATTGCCGTCCCACTCCAGTACCCTTTTTTCGATCGGGTTGACCTGCTGGATGAATGGAACCTTGATCTTCAGGCCCGCTGTCGTCACAGGTTCGCCCACCGGTTTGCCGAACTGCGTGATGATCATCTGCTCGACTTCGCTGACAGTGTAAATAGAACTGATCAGGACAAAGGCAGCGGCACCCAGTATTGCCAGCAGAGGGACGAGTTTATTCATGGCCGTGCAACGTTTGCAGCGTCGATATTCATCAGCGGCAAGATGTTATGTGTCTGATCATCGACGATAATTTTCGAACGGATGCCCGGCAATACAGCCTGCAAGGTTTCGACGTAGATGCGGCGACGCGTGACTTCCGGGGCCTTCGTGTACTCGGTCAGCAATGCGCTGAAGCGGGCGACGTCGCCTTCAGCTTCGTTGATTCGTTTAAGCCGGTAGCCGTCGGCTTCGCGGATTCGTTGATCCTTCTCACCTTCGGCGAGTGGAATCACTTTGTTGTAGTCGCGGCGGGCCTCGTTAATAAGTTTTTCTTTCTCCTGTTGCGCCTGGTTCACCTCGTTGAATGACTCCTGTACCGGTTGCGGAGGATTGATATTTTTTAGCTGCACCTGATCGATGCTGATTCCCATCGCGTATTTCGTGGACAGCTCCTGCATCTTCGTCAGGGCCTCCGATTCGATTTCCTGGCGCCCGATGGTGATCACCTCGTCCACGGTGCGATCGCCGACGACTTCCCGCATGACCGACTCGGACACGTATCTCAGGGTCGCACTCGGCTCCCGAACTTCAAACAAAAACTTGGCCGGGTCGGCAATGCGGTATTGAACAACCCACTCCACCAGTGCGGCGTTCAGATCACCGGTCACCATCTCCGTTTCCCGTCTGCCGTCAACCGGGCTTTGGTACGGGTCCCTGGCGCCCGGCGTTGTGAAGCCGAACTCTTGCTTTAGTTGTCGCTTGACCGGGACGATTGTCGCCTGATCGATTCCCAGGGGAAATTTGAAATGCAGGCCGGGCTGTACCTCTTTCAGGTACTTGCCGAATCGTTGGACGACCGCGACAGAGTCACTCGGCACTGTGTAGTAAGCGGTCCACGCTCCTACAAGAAGCGCGGCGAGTATCGCAATCATAATGGCGCCACGCGGGCCGCCGTCCGGCATCATTTGCTTGAGCCTCTCCTGCCCCTCACCGATGAGTTGCTCGAGCTCGGAGCCGGGATTGGCGCTTCGGCCCGAAAAACCGCCTCTGTGGCCGTTACCGTTTTGCGTTGGCATGTGTGTAGTGTCCTGATTGGTGTATACCGCCGGTTGGTCGCCGCGCGAGGGAACGGCAAACGAAAACACTCGTCTGCCAGAAAAAACACCCCATGGATTTAGACCGCGTTTGGCGTCGTGATGGGCCAAGCGGGCACGTCAGATGATTCGTTTGGTTGATCCAGTCTGAAGCCTGTCAATCCGCTAACCATAGTCGGTTAATTAACTTGAATAGTCAATTGGTATCTGACATTATTTCTTCGATTAACTATTATAGTAAAGCCCAAGAGATTACAAATGGACATTAGTTCGGTCATCAAGACGCGACTTCTGGAGCTGGGGCTGGAGCAGAAGGATCTGGCAGCGGCAGCCGAGGTGACAGAATCCTACATATCGCAACTGTTGACCCGGAAAAAATTGCCGCCGGCGCCGGATCGAACAGACATCTACGAGAAGCTTGATACGGCTCTGAAGCTCTCGAACGGTGAGCTGGCGAAACTGGCACTCGCACAGCGCATGGATACGCTGAAGCGCAATTACGAGGAACCCAAGGGCGCCCTGCTGAAGGAAACCCGTAGCCTGATCCTGCGCAAGTGCGTAGCCGCCAGACAGAAGGACGTTCGCTCGATATTCGAGAGACAACCATTTGGTGAACTCGAACAGCTCGTTACACAGAAGCTCCTGGACGTCGTCAGCCAGGTCGCGCGAACGGAGTTGGACAATCAGGCGTGGCTTCACGAGGTCGCTCAGCTCGGTGACAAAAGCCATGAGCAAATGCGTGTCATCATTCTGGAATTCCTCGATACCGATATCTTCCAAATTTCAAACGAAGACTGCGTTTCTTTTCTGGACCCGCTGATTGCTCGCTGGGATATTGACCTCTCGACCTTCGATATGGAATTTACGCTGAACCAAAGGCTCGCCCCTGGCGAACCAAAGAAGTTCGCCTTTGTCGAGAAAGACCATGACAGTCGACGCGGGGATGAGCCGGGGCTTGCCGATTTCCTGCAGGATGCCGTGTTGTGTAACGATCTTTCCAACGAGGAACTCGAGTTTTTGAGGAAGCTCAGGTTTACGACCAGAAGACCGAATCGACTCTTTTACTATCGAGCGCTTCAAAACCTCCGGGACCCACTGCATTTTCTAGCCGCAGAAAGATGAGGCTTAGCAGTCACCACATTGATGCTCTGCCGACAAAAAAAGGGCAAGACCTTAAGGCCCCGCCCTTTCAGGCCTCAACTCTCAAGGAGTGTGAGGCTGGCCCGCAATGACTGCTTTGCAGGCCGAATCGCGCTGATCAAGCCGCTACGATATTCTCTGCCTGGGGACCTTTTTGGCCCTGAGTAACAGTGAACTCAACTTTTTGGCCCTCAACCAACGATTTGTGTCCATCGCCTGTAATAGCGCTGAAATGGGCAAACACGTCGGGGCCAGATTCTTGCTCGATAAAGCCAAAGCCTTTGGCATCATTGAACCATTTAACAGTTCCGGTAGTAGACATAGTCAAAATCCTAATTATTCAAGAGTAATGGGAGCCTTCTTGTGAAGGCCATATCGCTGGAATCGTTGCTATTACTTATGAAAAACAGGACGAGGTATTGAAGAAGGAACTTCGAAATGGTGTACACAAATATCAGACGAACATTCAAGCTGTGCGGACTATAACAGCTTGACCCCATAATCAAAGCTATTTCCGTGCCAATGTATCGTTAATTAAGGCTGAGTCACTGTATCAACGCCGATATCACCTGAACGTCTGCTCCCGAGGGCAAATCCGACGTTGAATGAAAATGAGCGGCCCGATACGCAAATGCTTACTGTAGGTTGAGACAACTTATGTCGAAACAAGCAACACAAAAGAAGGACAAAATTTGGCACGACAATGCGAGATTTCTTCGGTTTCGACGGGATAATTCACTGAAGAAAGATACGAATGGGACGTGTGTCACAATTTCGGCGCCGATCAGCCTGATATTGTTCCGGTATCAAGCATCAATGCAAGTCTGAGTATGACCGTGATGAAATTCCTCAAAAATTGGTTGCGGCGAGTACCACAGCAAGACTCGACCGCCGGCGCCGCTCTACAGCGCGACCAGGCATCACTGCATGAGTGCGGTGATGAAGCTTCATCTGGCTGGCTCGGGAAAGATTCAGTTGATAGCAGTATTTTTGACTCCGACCCCCAGTTCGCCAATAAACCGGATGACGACGATCTTCAGCCGCAGCAAGAGCTCGCTTCAAATGGTGATTTGTTAAGCAGCGCCGAGAAGCTCATGGGCTACGATCCATACGATACTGGTCGGTTTCATAAGAAAAGGGCGTGACGATTTCGCTCCGGAGAATTGCCAAGTATTTCGGAACGTGAATATACGCTTTCGTGCAAAGCGGTCACCTCCAATGAACGTCACTCCGGTGTCACATTAAAGCTTCCCTCTGGAGAAGCCGCTTATCCACGTTGATTGCGGTCCTGGTATTTGCAGTCTGGCTAGGCGCTGATTCGCGAAAATAAAAAGTGCGAGCTGCGAAATGTCAATAGTTAATACTGCGAACTGTGAGCCAATGGTGAGGCAGCGATATCATTGTTCACGAGGGGTCCAACAGACCCGCGCCGAGGCGGTACTCAGAACATGGCCGGCGATACTGTTAATTTGGCATTAAATGGTGCGTGGCTGTTGAATGAAGGGCAACGTTCCGCACTGATCAAGTGGATCAAGCAAGGCTTCGCCCCGATCGTGACGAAGGCCGGAAAGACGCTGAGTATCACGATGCCTGGAAAGCTCAAGCGACCAGCCGCTGCTCCCCGGTCGCTTACACTGAAGCTTAACTTCGAGAAGGACGAGAAGGTCCCTGCCCGGAGGTGCGGATTCGTACTCGGGACGTGTGGCACCGGCAACATCTACATTACGGCTCATCAGTACATGGGCGTGTGCGGGGACAAACCCAAGATCCGAAATACGCGCGTTCTGACAACCGACGAGGTGCTGGGACATGCGTTAGCCAATACCGGTATTCACGAACTCGGGCACTACGTGGGTGGTTTTGACGACAATCGGATCAGTGGCAACTTCATGTCCACACTGGGACCACCTCGCTCGTCCCGGACAGTGCAATCGATGCGGGCTTATTTCGCCGGCACGATGAGTTGGACTCCAGACCAGGAGAAGGAGTTGGTGGCGAGAATCAAGTCCGGGAACATGGCGTTTGACGAGGAATTCACTGTCAAGTCCGTTCCGGCTGGATCGCGTTGAGTCTTTCGAAGCGTTCGAGTGGTTCCTGCAACATCAACCACCTCGTCACCCTTCAAGATCGTTCGCTAAATCGTCGGAACTGCTCCAAACAAATCGAAAACGCCGGTTAGGAGCGTCGTGGGATTGTCGCCGTCATCCGCACCTGTATTGTTATCGTAAAGCAGCGCTCCGTCGGTCACAGTAAGCATGAATCCGTAGTCCGCTACACCGTTAACCGTGCCCTCACCCTTAAATTGGGCACGCGCGCCCGCCACGACGAGCCTTCCTTATAGTCTCACCATGCAGGCTAATTCCTGGTCCGGAGGTACTCTGCCACAACCTGGTACGCAGGCAAGGAGGTCGGATCAATGGCCGCGTTCTTCGCCGTTGGGAAAGAAGCTAAGCGGACCAAGACCATGTCGGCTGTCGGGTCAACATAGATGGTCTGGCCGTGAACGCCTCGTGCGGCAAACGCGCCATTCTCGTTGTGAAACACCCACCACATGCCTCGATAGCTGCCGCCCTTTAGCGTTTTGTACCCGGCTTTCTCAAAAGCCTCCCTACTGCCGCCCTGCCGCAGTCCGGCGACCACCTCGGCCGGAAACAGTCGACGGCCGTTGATTTCCCCTTCATTAAGCATCAACAAGCCGATTCGACCGAGATCGCGAAGCCCGGCGCTCATGCCGCCACCGGCGAAGGGTGTCCCCTTGCCATCCACGGTCACATAAGCATCCTGTTCGGCACCCATCCGGCTCCAGATTCGATGCGACAACAGCTCGGTAAATTCCTTGCCCGATACCCGGGAAATAATCCAGCCGAGCGCATCGGTGTTGATGGTCTTGTAGTGGAAGGCCTCACCATGGCTACCCTCGGGTTTCACGGTCTGGAGGTATTCGAAATAGCCGTCGGGCCCCGAGTAGTCAGCAGGTTTGGGCAGTGGGTTAGCCGCCCGCGTATAGATCCAGATATCGGCATCAGGATCGGAGTAGTCCTCGCTATAGGCAAGCCCGGTCGTCATATCCATCACCTGGCGAATGGTTGCATTACCGAAGGCGCTGTCAGCGAGTTCAGGGATTATCGATGTTACGGACTGTGTGTCATCAAGACTTCCCTCCGCCACGAGAATCTCGGCCAGTAAGCCCGTCATCGACTTGGTCATCGACATCGCGCCATGCTTGCCCTTCTCGTCGAGACAACCGAAGTAGCGCTCGTAGACGATCTTTCCTTGGTGAAGGATGAGCATGCCGTCTGTGTAGTTTGCCGCCAGTGATTCCTTCCACGTCATCGTCTCCCGGCTGCCCATCGGCTTGAAAGTCAGTGCGTCGATGGCTATCTCATCGAGATCGTACTCCAGTGGCTCCGGAGCGCCTATTCCACGGCTGACTTGCTCGGTCGGCAGTAGCTCACGGAAATGACACACGGTCCAGCGGAGCTTGGGGAAACTGAAAAAATTGGAGTCGGGCTGCATGACCATTTTGTCGGGCGCCGGAGGGAAACCTTCCATCCAGCCAAGCGTCCTCGGATCTGATTCCTCTTGGGAGAGCATCTGCGCTGTTGCCATGACTGGGAGCACCGCGCAGAAGAAAGTGACAGCTGAAATTATGGACCGGGAAATCATTGGCACCTCGTAGAAGCGATGGATAGTGAAAGACGTGGTTTCGCGAATTCAAACGCCCAACCCGAATCCGACGAACGCCGCGCCGCAATATTTGAGGATAGCTTAGAAGCTCTGCGAACGAAGTAACGTATTGTAAATGCCTCGAAGGCACGTAGGAATGAACATGCGCTGCGCAAGGCCCCTGTCGAAGCGCCACGAAAGAAATGGGCCTCGTAAAAAGGCCCATTCTTCGTATGGCAGCGGGGCGTGATTTACGCTGTTCCGACAGCCGTCGCGCGCATTCGCCTGAAGCCTGCCCTCAGAGGCCTCACTCCGGATTTCGTGCTAATTCACAGTACGCTTCCGTCTCTCGCACCTGTTTGAGCTGAGTGGCCATCTCGGATCGAATTTCATCCATCATTGCATTGAATTCGGGGTCGGCACGAAGCGACTCAGTGTGCGGGCTTCGTTCAACCTGCGTCCACCAGAATACGCGCGAACCCTCGTCGATCGCCTGTCTCAAAGCAGTCAGAGCCTGCTCCGTCTTATTCTGTCTGGCGTAGACCTCAACATCGGCAAACCCGTAACCGGAATAACCCAACCTTGGCATAGTCCGCATCCGTTCAAGAGCCTTATCGAGTAATCGGTTGGCACACTCATGATCACCGGTCTCCTGCAACGCAAGGGATACGTTAATTGCCGGGAAGAGGTTCAAACGTGAAATTTCCGGCTCACGATCGCACGCGAATTCTGGATAAGATTCCGCAGCAATGCGAAGCGCCTCTCGATAGCGCTCCGAAGCGACCAGCAGATAGAGTGTCATGTTGTTCCCGGGCACAATTGCCTGAAGCCGCTCTGCGGCTTTCAGAACTCCTGTCTCGTTGCCCCTCTGCAAATCGAGTAATGCCGCTACCGCGTTTGGCCGATACCAGTCAGGGCCGCTGGACAGCGCCTGGTTGATCCAATACTCAGCCTTTTGGTCATCGCCGAGTGCGAGATAGTAGATGCCCAATCCATAAAGGTTAAAGACGTATCGCGGATCTCGTGCGCAGCTCTCCAGGCTCCAGCGCACGCCAAGGTCCAGCCGTCCGTATGCGTAGGCGTGCAGGCTGCCGATCATGTAATAGGTGCTCGCATAGGCCGGCTCGATCTCGAGGGCCTTTTCATAATATTCCATCGCTTCGTCGAACCGTCCGAGCCCGGCATGTGCCTGACCGACGGTCACGATCAAGGGCGGCGACACGGGATCCAGCGAATAGGCTTTCTCCAGCAGGGGCAACGCAGCATCCGGCTGCTGCAAATAGGTCACGAGGACGTCCCCATACCAGTGATACGCCTGGGAGTTGTTGGGATCCAGTTCAATGGCACGCTGAAATGCGTCGATGGCCGCATCAAAATCATCGACCTTGGCCCGGATGGCGCCTCTCGCGACATACGCCTCGGCCAACTCATCGTCGAGCATCAGTGCCTTGCTGATAGCAGGCTCGGCATTATCCAG
>JAOTVR010000128.1 GCA_029863305.1 Gammaproteobacteria bacterium
AAGCGAGCACCAGAATACGAAACTGATGATCTTCAGCAGCAAGCGCAAGACCGGAGACGATGGGCAAGCTTGAAGTAGCCGATGTTCAGCGGCACCTTGCGGCACCGGCAAACTGCAGGCTCGAAACGATAGAGACATTCTCGAGCATCACGTCGACTAACACCTACCTGTTGACGCAAGCCGCGCCAGCGGCCGGTCATTACCGCGTTGCGATTGCGGATCACCAGACTTTGGGCCGTGGTCGTCACGACCGACGCTGGATATCGGCGCCTGGAGCCGGACTGTGCCTTTCATTTTCTTACACATTTTCGCAGCCGCCCGCCCAGCTGCCGTGCCTGACACTGGCAATCGGTGTCGCCGTGGTTCGGGCGCTCCAGGACTTGCAGGTCCCTGCCGTTAGTCTCAAGTGGCCAAACGACATCGTTGCGCTTGGTGGCAAACTGGGTGGCATATTGACTGAAGTCCGGACTGGCGGTAGCGATGCTGTGACGGTCGTCACCGGAATTGGCCTGAACGTTCGGCTGGGCGGGAACACCGATATTGGTAGCGAGCCAGGTTGGGCTTTGCGGGCGGTTGATCTCTGCAGTATCCAGAGCGAGCCACCGACTATCGAGCTGCTGGCAGGCACGATCATCGGCAGCCTGCAGGCGACATTTGATGAATTCGCGGATTCGGGGTTCGCGCGGTTTGCAAACGCTTGGCGTGAATATGATTGGCTGAGCGGCAAGGAAATTACCGTCGACACGCCTGCGAAACAGGTGGCTGGCGTCGCAGTTGGTGTCGATCGTGACGGTGCGTTGCTGGTTGATTGTGCCAGCGGGCGGGAACGCGTGATCTCGGGTTCGGTCGTTTTGGCTGGACAGGCGGAACCTGGCTGATGACGGCGTTGCTGATGGACATCGGTAATTCGCGCTTGAAGTGGGCGTGCTCGATGACGGTGCCATTCATCGAACCGGCCATATATCGCAACAGATGATCCGTGACAAAGGTTTGTCGGTTCTGACCGCAAAGTTGCCACGTCATGTGGGGACCGTTTTCGCCAGTAATGTTGCGGGAACAAGTTTTGCGACGCGTCTGTCGGGTGTGATCGGAATGCACTGCAATGTCGATGTGCAATTTGCCCGAACAGCAAGCGCGGCGTGTGGCGTGACCAACAGCTATCGTCAGCCACGTCGCCTGGGCGTTGATCGATGGGTCGCGATGATCGGCGCATGGAGCGAAGTACAGGCCGCCTGCCTGATCGTAGATGCAGGAACCGCGCTGACGATCGATGTGCTTGATGACGATGGGCAACACCTCGGCGGGCAGATACTGCCGGGTGTCTCGTTAATGACCGAGACGCTGGCGTCTCGCACCAGCGATATCCCGACTGTCCAGCGTCGTGCAGCCAATCCGGGGCGTGGCATGGAAATGTTCGCCTCGACGACGGCCGGCGCAGTGGGGCATGGTGCGTCCAATGCTGTGCTCGGCGCGATCGAACGATCGCTGGCCGTCCTGCGGGAAAACGACATCGCGCCGACGATCATCTTGACCGGTGGAGATGCCTCACGCATCCTTAAGTCGCTCGGCGAACAGCCGATACATCGCCCACACCTGGTGCTGCAGGGATTGGCGCAACTGCTGGAAAATCGTCAATGAAAAATCTCTTGTTGCTCTTATTGCTGGCAAACATCCTCTACTTCGTGTGGGGCATGTTGGCGGAGGAGTCATCAGAGCCAGGGATTGTCGTTGTTGACGAGTCCATGCTCGGTCCGCCACTGAATGTTTCCGCCAATCGCGATGCGGAAGCCGTGGCCAGTGTCGGCGCGGTGCTCGGTTCAGGTGAACCGTCGGCTCTGGAGGCGGTCGTGGGCAGGTCCTGCGTGACGGTTGGGCCGTTCAAGGCGAGCGCGGATGCCGATATAGCGCTGACGCAATACGCCGGCGAGGGCATGCGGACGAGCTTGCGATCGACACGGGGGACGATATTCGTCGGTCATTGGGTGATGATTCGCGATATTGCAGACCGTGCGACGGGCAACAGGATTCTCGACAAGTTGCGAGAGGGCGGGCTGTCCGATGCGTACCTGGTGCCCACCGAGGAAGGCGGACTCAACATTTCCCTGGGCCTGTTTGGTGATCTGGACGGGGCCGAGAAGGTCGAGCTGCAGGCAAAATCGCTCGACCTGCCGGCGGACATCACGCCGCGCACGCGAGAAGGCTCGGTATTTTTTGTCGACATCGGTTTGCCACCCGGTAAGGGTGCCGGAGCTATCGTCGACCAGTACGGTGAGGAGAAGGTACTGCTACGCGACGCCGCAACTTGTCCACAGTCAAACTAGAGAGCGCGCAGCAAGGCCTTGTCAGGCAAGGCCGAATGGCGAATAATTCGCCACCCAACACATAGCCGGCATAGCTCAGTTGGTAGAGCAACTGATTTGTAATCAGTAGGTCCCGGGTTCGACTCCTGGTGCCGGCACCAATTAATCAACGACCTGTGCCTTCATCCTGGCCGACTCCAGCGCTGCGGGAGTTTCGCGATAGTGTGGCGGCCACTGACCCGGTTGGGGGAAATTCTCCGAGAGATGATTGCGGAAATCGACACGGCCTTTGCGAAAAAGTGACTCAGCGTGAGTCTGTAATGACCGCAATTGGCCGAGCTGAGACGGTGCCCTGGAGCTGCTATGATTGTCTCCTGACGACCCTTACCAGCCAGTCGTGAAACCAAAAGAATCTGGTCTGAAATGCAGCTGAGATTGCTGACTGTCTACTTGCCCGTTGCCGTGCTCGTACTTGGGTGCAGCAAAAACGGTTCGCCCGCTCAAGAAACCACGGTGCCGATAGCGATCGTTGGCACAAGTCCGATAGTCGAAATCAAGGTAAACGGTAAGCCCGTGCCTGTGCATTTCGATTTGGGTAATTCAGATTCAGTATCGCTTTTCCCTGCATTCCTGGATGAAATTGAAAAACAACGAGTCGGTGAGACAGGCGGACGTAAGTCACTCTATGGCTCCGAAGACGGGAAGCCGGTCTATCGAGTTGAAACTGTGCAAGTCGGCGAATTTGCTGTATCCAATCATGATGTTGTCGAAGACTTTCACGACGCAGAATTTCAAGCGGATTTCATCGAAACGCGTGGTGCATATGGCTTCGTAGGCCCCGAATTGTTCAGGGGCTACGGGCTGGTTATCGACTATCAGCAGAAGGAACTGACAATCGTAGCGCAAGACGCTCTTGGCACGCAGCAATCCAGCTGTCGAGGGCGCGAGATTCTGCTCATGCCCCAAAGCAATTCAGACATTGGAGCTTTGGGATTGGCGAAAACCGAAATTGGCGACGTACGCCTTGTCTGGGATACGGGTGCCCCCGCGAACATTATCCTCAAGGATCGCACGGACGCGGCAAGATTGGACCTGCCGGAATATGAAGAGCTAACGCTGACAAGATTGTCTTTTGGTGAGCACGATTTTGGCCCAGCGAGTTTCTTCGTACGAGATTTCAATATTCCGGTCTTCGACGGTCTGATCGGGTTCCCATTCTTCGAGAAATTCGTCGTCTGTTTCGATTTGCCGGGGAACCGGGTGTTTGTTCGAGACCAGTAAGTCACCAGAATCGCCGGCTGGTTTTGACTGCGGATTCAATCGGCGCTTGCAACACCCAGACCCTGACACCAGAGCAGACATCGCAATGCCGTATAATCTCAGACTACCGATAAGGCAGTTCTGTCTGATTGGAAGCAGCTATACGTCAATTAAGGAGGTACTCATGACCATTCGCGGCGGCTGCCTGTGTGGCGGCGTGGAATACGAGATTTCCGGCAAGTTGCATGACGCCGGGAATTGCCACTGTTCGATGTGTCGTCGAACGCATGGGGCTGCGTTCGGCACCTATGCGCGTGTCGATACAGATGAGTTCGAGTGGCTGTCTGGCGAGGATCTCATTGCCACTTACGAATCCTCGCCCGGTGGATATCGCTGTTTTTGTCGTCAATGCGGCTCACCTTTGGGCGCGCGCGCGGAAGGTGGGAAGTTGGGCTGGGTTACGCTGGGCACGGTTACGGGCGACCCCGGGTTGCGTCCCCGGGCCCATATTTTCGTGGGCTCAAAAGCGCCTTGGTATGAGATAACAGACGATATCCCCCAATTTGATGAGTGGCCGCCGGGCTTCGGGCCCAACGCTGGGTCAGCATCATTCGATTAGTATTGGGCGCAGGCAGATACCCGGAAAGTGAAGAAGCTGCATGAGTTGTCGCGCGAGGAACTGGAGCGGATATTCAACGCCGCGCCTTTCGTGGCGAGCCTCGGCATTCGCCTTGTAAGCATCGATTCGGGGATCTGCGAAACGGAACTCAGCGTGGAGCCCCGGCACCTCCAGCAGGACGGCTTCGTCCACGCCGGTGTTCAGGCCACCATGGCCGATCACACAGCCGGTGGAGCTGCAGCGACACTGACCGAACCGGGGCACATGGTTCTTACGATCGAGTTCAAGATCAATCTACTTCGAGCGGCGAAAGGGGAGCGTCTTTCGTGCCGGTCCAAAGTTCTCAAACCAGGGTCTCGGCTCATGGTCGTGGAGTCCGAAGTTCTTTGCGACAACGAGGGAACATCGAAACTCGTGTCCAAGACAACAGCATCAATCGCCGTCGTCGGATCTGCTAAGCACAATCTTTGAGATTGATTCGCAAACGTGCTCGCGTGACCGGACTGAGCCGATCACCAGGAACGTGAACGAGCTGAGGTTCTAAGTTTGCTGCTGGCCGGTTGCTGCTCCTGAGAACCGTAAAATCGTCTGATGCAAATTTCCCTGTTATCGGAAGGCGTGTGAAGCTGCACGTCTCGCTGCAGTTGAAAGAGACAGCCGCCGACCTTTCCCATTGGAAATACATATAGACTCACGAGCGATGGCAGGTCGTTCAGTGCGGCCAGGTTGATCTCAGCATTGCTGTAAGGCAGACCATTAGTCGCGGTCAGTTCGCAATGGTCAGCAAACTGACAAGTATCCGGGTTACAGAAGGATGCAGGCGCCACATTGCAGGCCTTTGGGATGTTGATCGAATCAAGGTGACGACAGGTCTCGATATCCAGCTCCAGATCGATGGTTTGCTCGTCTCCCGGGCTCAGCTTCATCATTTGGAGTCCATGCCCGAACCTGCGGCCAATATCGTCCACAATCTCCAGTTCGAGTAATGGTTGAATGGTCCGAAGGCCGCTCGTATTGATGCTTGTCCAGTGCAAGACGCAGCCATCCGTTGTCCAGTTCGTTTGCGCCAGCCACACTTCCATCACCGGACCCATCCTGGCATCGACGCTGCGTTCTATCGGCAGGCACGCAGAGATCAGCAGACCGAAAACGAATGCAGTCAACCAGCAGACGCGTGCTTCGTGAATCGACTGAAACAGACAAATTCTGTCGAATGATCTCACGTCTTCCTGCACATCGAAGCTCCCGCAGAATGCATGCAGCACAAAGACTGGCCAGGCACCAAAAATCAGTCTCCGTTACGGGTCACCAGGTCGTCAATTCGCAATACCACGTAATTGATTTGTCTGTTCAAGCCCTCATGCACACCCGGCTTGCGACTGTCAGGATTGCCTGGCCGAACACGCGAACTGAATACGACAGTTAACGGTGACAGCAGACGCTCAAGGCTCGTTCAGAACAAGTTGTGCCAATGCCGCAAGAAACGCGGCGTAGATAGCGACACCGGCAATGCCGGCAAGTCGTGATCTGCGACGAACCGTCAACGCGGCTGCCACAAGTGCGGCCAGGGGTAAGAAGCCGACGAACGGAAATCGCGGTGTCGCAGAGATATACAGCGCTACGGGAAGACTCAGGACAACTGCTACCCAGAGAAAAGCCGGCTTTCTGATCCAAATGCCGGCGGCCGCCAGCAGCAGCGCGCTCACCAGGAATGGCCACCCAATCATCACGGCTACGATGTCCATGAATCATTGGGACCGCGAACTGGTCGCAGGGTTTCAAGCCTGAAGTAACAGTACAGCCAGGCATTAAGAGCTTGTCAGCAATTGAACATCAGCAATCTGCGAGCAGACCTTGTGATGCGCTGCAGGGGTGCGTTCGCGCCTGATCTGTTGGTGCTGACGGCCATTCCGGTGGCGAGGCGATATCTCATAGCGGGCAGTGCCGAAATGCCTTCCGGGTCGGCTCCGAGCCCGGGCTAAGGTCTGCTCCCGGCCGTCAGGCGGCGGTCAGCACACCTTTAAAGATCGTGACGGCCTGCCCACCCAGGAATGTGCGATCGCCGGATACCCGAACCTTAACGATGCCACCGCGTGCCGATGCCTGAAACGCCGTCATATCGGTCTTTCCGAGGCGCTCACTCCAGAAAGGACCCAGGCAACAATGCGCTGATCCGGTTACCGGATCTTCATCGACGCCGACGGCGGGAGCGAAGAAACGGGACACGAAGTCGAAACGAGGATCGTCCGCTGCGCTGGTGACTGCGACGCCGCGCATCGGAATCCTGCGCAGCCTGGAGAAGTCGGGCTGCAGGGCACGAAGAACCTGTTCCGACTCAACGAGAACGAGTCTGTCGTATGTTGATTGCCCTACGAACGAAGGCGCGGTGCCGAGTGCCCGGCACAGTTCCTCCGACCGGTCGGCCGGACTGACTGCGATGGTTGGAAAATCGAGTTCGATGAAGCTCCCTTGCCGTGCGCAGACCAATTCACCGCTTTGAGTGTGAAAACGGATGGGCTTGTCGCGCGCGACGACGCCTTCTTCCCACAATGCATGCGCTGATGCCAGGGTTGCGTGGCCGCACAGTTCCACTTCGACGGCCGGCGTAAACCAGCGCAGCTCAAAGCCTGCGCTGACAGGACGAACGAATGCGGTCTCTGAGAGGTTCATCTCTGCAGCGACGGACTGCATCCATTCTGCGTCCCGTGCATCGTTAAGCAGACAGACAGCCGCCGGATTACCGGCGAATGGCCGATCCGTGAACGCGTCAATTTGCAAGCAGCGTATTTCTTCCATCGCGTCCGTCCCTCACGCTTATGCTAATTAACGATTTGAACGCCGTTCCAGAACGCTACACGACCGGCGATTTCCCGCGCCGCATCTTTCGGATTCGCGTAGTACCACGCTGCGTTTGCGTTTTCGGAGCCCGCTACGCTCAGGTTGTAGTAGTTCGCAGTGCCTTTCCATGGGCAAACGGTCGTCTTTTCGCTAGGCTTGATGAACGCGTCATTTACGGAGCTTAAGGGGAAGTAGTGGTTTCCTTCGATGACCACTGTGTCATCTGACTCAGCGATAACTGCATCATTCCAAATCGCTTTCATGTTACATGTACTCCTCAGTTTGAGGCGAATACCCGAATCAATACGGACTATATCAATTCATGCCCAATAAATTGTCCCGCTCTTTAATCATAGTTGGTAGAAACGATGCCGCACGAAGACGATCGCCCAATGTCTATTAAAGGCGATGCTGTGACAAGCAGCGAATAAGGCTTGCAGGATCTGAGACAAACTAAACGGAAGTTGAGAACACGAAGCATATTTTTCCTGTGCCTGTCAGTCGCAGCTTGTTCACAACAACCTGTGATCGACGAACAGATGATGCACTTTCCAGGTGCCATGCCGGCGGACTTTAGCGGTTCCTGGGAACGGAACTATGTGCTTGATGACGAAGTAAATGCAGTGCTTCGCGAAGCCTTCAACCGATTGAGCCGCACGTCGCCGGATCAGCGTAATCCTGCGGGTCCGGGCATCGCGATGGCGTCGTCCAGAGACGTGTCATCTCTTGTGGCACTTGCGCGGCTTGCGGAGTTGATCACGCGACCGGATGTCCTGACGATTTCACAGACCGAGCATGAGATCAGTATCGAGAGAAAAGACGATTACGCCATGTTGTGCGCATTTTACGCTGGCGTAGCAAAAGGCATCGAGAATGGCTACGGCACAGAGATCTGTGGTTGGGACGGTGCGCAATTAGTTTCCAATCTGGTACTGCCGGACGGCTTGCAGGTAACTCATCGCTTCACTGTGTCTGCAGATCGTGAGCAGTTGCGTGTCGTTACAACCGTGTCGTCCAGTACGTCGCGAATTCCGTTCACCCTGAGGCGTTTTTACACGAAATTCGACCGGCCCCGATCGAGCTTCAATTGCATCGAGACGCTCAGCATGAAGCGCGTGTGCAGTACGGGCGAGATATTGCCAGATCTGCTGCATGGCGAATCCGTGGAAGTTTCTGTTGCCGCAGTTGCTCGTCTTTTTGGCTGGCATTGCGCTCGCCGACGCGCGCGAACCGGCCGCGCTGAACGTATCCATCGCGGTCTTCGATCCGGGCGTGCCGGCAGAGCAGTCGCTGCACCGCGACTTGCAGGTGTTTCCGAGAATTCGTGAGATCGAGGCGATGTTTCTGCCGTTTGTGCTGCGTGAAACGCTGGCCAACACGAACACATGGGGCGCGGTGCGCGTAGTTCCGGCACCCGACGTTGCCGCGGAATTGCTCGTGTCTGGCACGATCGTGCAGTCCGACGGAGAAAACCTGAAACTCAGGATTCGAGCCGTCGACGCGAGCGGGCATATCTGGCTCGACCGCGTATTCGCCGGCACAGTGACAGACAGCTACGCGACGCGTGACGATACTTACGGTTCGCCGGGGTACTGGAACCTGTATGAGGAAATTGCGGACAATCTCCGGCTTGCACGCGGCCTGCTGGATGACAAGACGCTCAGGAACATTGGCGAGATCTCAATGCTGCGCTATGCCAGTCAGCTTGCGCCGTCCGCGTTTGGCGATTACCTGAACGCCGCGGCCGATGGCACGTTCACTATTCACCGGCTGCCTGCCGGGAATGATCCCATGCTCGAGCGGATCGAACGAATACGCGGCGTCGAATTTGTGATCACCGATGCCGTAGATGCCAGGTATCAGGAACTGCACCAGGAAATTGCGTCGATATACGATCTGTGGCGCGAATACCGCCGCAAGGCCGTTGCGTATCAGATGGACGACGTGCAGCGCGTGCAAAGCTCGAGATCGGACGCACCGCGTGGCAGCTACGAAGCGATGAAGCAACTTTATGACAATTACAAATCTGACAGAATCATCGCGCAGGAACAGGATCGCCTGGCGGTGGCGTTCAACAATGAGTTGGGCCCGAAAGTCGCCGCCATGGAAGCTCGTGTTGCCGAACTCGAGGGTTGGGTTGATGAGCAATACGCGGAATGGCACAGGCTTCTGGAGGAGCTGTTTGAAGTGGAAACTGGCCTGAGCCCCTGATGCCCGATTGGCAGGCCTGACAATTATCGGTGGAGATTCAACCCATGCTTAAGCTCAGCTACTTCGATTTCAACGGCGGTCGCGGTGAGGTTGCCCGGCTCGCATTGACGATCGGGAAGATCCCGTTCGAAGACGATCGCATTCCGCTGTCAACGTGGCGTTCTGTCCGTGACCAGATGCCGTTTCACGCGTTGCCGGTGTTGCAGATTGACGGTGAATTGGTCACGCAATCCAACGCCATCAATCGATATGTCGGACGACTGACCGGGCTGTATCCGGATGATGCGATCGAAGCGTTACGTTGTGATGAGGTGATGGATGCGATTGAAGATATCCTCGGGAAAATCGTCCAGACCTTCGGCATGGACGACGAGGACGTCAAACGCGCAGCGCGACAAAAGCTGGCG